>DATEPC010000035.1:0-53373 GCA_035273405.1 Pyrinomonadaceae bacterium
GTCGAGACATTCTGAATCGTTAAGCGACTGACCTCACGCGTCTCACGCACAATCACCTTCTTTTGGATCAGCGCCTCTTCCAGAGTAAGAAACGTCCCCTTGACCCGGTCTTTGCCATGCACCAGAAACACAGAGAGGTTCCCGTGCGTAAACGGCCCTTCGAGCCGGTACTCACCTTTTGCCTCGGGCTTATCGCCGACGTGAATCCCCCAGCCGGCGTTAACTCCGAACGGCACCGCCACCAGCGCGGCCAACCCTACGAGAATTCCAAACACATTCCACTTCATCACCTTTTCTCCCTTCAGTATTCAAGGCGCTCCCCGCTCGCGCGATTCGCGCTTCAGATTTAAAACGGGGAGACCTCCCAGGACGGTCTTCACTGGTTGGATCTTTAAGCTTCCGTGAAAGAACGCGCGGTCGCTTTGTCGGTTAGAACGTGGTTAGAGAGAGTTCTTGCGCGGTTTGACTCGCGGACGGAGAAGAAGGGTTGTCCCAGCGCTGTCTGGCAGCGGTTTCGGTTGGTGAGAAACGTTTGATTGCCGTGACACATAACAGATTGAAGACGAGGCTGCGGTTCGGTTTGACCGGTTGGTATTCTTGGCCGGACGACTCCAGTGAAATTGCTTGCTTTTTAGTCTCGATAGAGTAGAATCTGCGGCGTTTCACACAGTTCGCAGGAATCTTTACTGCGGCCAAAACTTCCAGGTCAAGCCGGCTTTCGCCTTACAGCTCTTTGCCCCCGGCAAGTGTCCCGTTGCTGAACAAGCTGCGGCTTGATCTATCAAACTACTTCCGAAGGAGCATCACGCCATGTCTGAGCCAAGTGAAGCCACGCCTAAAGTAAGTGAATGGACAATTATGTTTCTTCTCGCCGGCGACAGTGGGATTTCATCCAGTATGATTTCTCAGCTTAAAGAAATCACCGCCGCGGGCTTCCAACGCGACACCAACGTTCTGGTTTATTTCGATCCGAACTGTAATGGAATAAACGCACGGATTTTCGACGTCAACAAAAAGCGAAAAAAAGTGTTCAAAGAGACTCATGGTAAGGAAAATGGTAAGGAAACGTTCATCGGCGATGGCGACGATCCTTTCGTCCGCAATATCGAGGAAGACTGTCACAGCGCCGGTCTGAAGCAAATCCCCGCCGAAGAAAGCCTGAAATCTTTTCTGAATTATTCGCGGACGAAATTCCCCGCAAAGAACTACATCCTCTTTCTATGCGGTCATGGAGGGATTGTTGCCAACGATGAGTTCCTGCCGGATCCCGACGATGCTTCCGCCATCACTCTGGCGGAACTGGGCACGATTCTGAGGGATTTCGGCGGCCAGGTGCGAGCTGAAAAGGGTGAGTTTCACCTGGTGGGAATGCACAGTTGCTCGATGAGCTCGTTGGAAGTGGCTTATGAGCTTCAGGGATCGGCGAAATTCATGCTGGCCTCGCAAGGGTACGCTTTCCCGAACAGCTTGCCCTATCGTCAACTCTTGAAGAAAATTTTCCGAGAGGTTCACCAATACGAGGAAAAGCCGGCGCCGCCCGCAGACCCGTACCCCAACAAGTTGATTCGAGAAATTGTCGACGGATTGCAGGATTTGACGTTCTACAATTTCGCTGACCATTGGTTGGCCGGCTACTCGTCGGATATCACCATCTGCAATCTCAATAAGGTTGGCAGCATCGATTCAGACCTGCAGGGCTTAGCGCAGGCATTGACGGCCGGTATGGCCGATCGCGAGACTCAGGGTCACATCGTCCGTGCGCACCTGGAATCACAAAGCTATTGGAGTGAGAACTACACGGACCTCTATGATCTGTGTTTTCAGCTTAGAGCATTAATTGCTGGAATACCGGACGATGAAATTGTTCCTGGAATGGTGGTGAAGCTGCCGGAGAACAAAGCTTCGGTAAACGTCTACGAAGCGTGCAAGAGAGTGAAAGACCAGCTCGAGAGCGACCGCACGGAGCGGACGGCCGCTCCCAACGGCGCGTATGACCGGCCAATCGTGTACTCGGACTATTTCGGCCCAGCGTATCAATACTCAAACGGCCTCTCGATTTATTTTCCGTGGCGAGCGCCCTCCGACACGACCATCGAAACTTACAAGAACTACACTTTCCATGGAAAGGCGGGCGCCGAAAAGGCGGGCGCGGACTGGCTGAAGTTTCTGCGCCGTTATTTCGAGAAAACACAGCGTGATGTCCGCGGTCTGCAAAAATTCGATGCTCAACCGGCCAATGGGAATGGCCGCTCCCCGGCTGCGCCTTTGCCCGAGGCCGAGGTAGTGCCCTATTCGGAACCTGCCGGCACTGCCGGTACGCTCGAACCGCCCGACGATAAATCCGGTCCTGTAATGGCTATTACCGCCGTGTCTGATCATGGCGCGCCGACGCTCGAACCACCCGACGACAAATCGGGTAGCGCTATGGCGATTATCTCTGACAAGTCCGGAGGCGCCGTGGGCCTTTTTGGATTGACCGTCATTAAGAATTTTGAAAATCCAAAAGATGCGATCGTCACGTCGCGGCCCAAGGGACATCCATTTCAGGGATCTCGCGCTCGCCGAGCAGCGGCGGGCAACGGCGGTTCGTAACATGCGAGGTCTTCGGTTACTGCTGTTCGGTTTGACCGTGACCTTCGGATCGGCTTTCGTCGCCAGCGCGCAAAACGACGATGACGCGCCCATCATTGAGGCCGATTATGCGGTGACGACCGCAGCAGCACAGCGCCAGGCAGTAACGGATCTGCGACTCCAGGCAGACGAACTGCGCAAGGCCGGAGACGTTGTTCAAGCGGCCCGCACGTTAAATCGTGTGGGCCGTTTTCAAATTCGAATGTCTGCGCCGCGCGAGGCAGTCCTCACCTTCAAAGAATCGCTGCAACTGCTGGAGCAACATCCAGACCTCAAGGCCCGCGTTGATAATCTTAACGGTCTCGCATCCGCCTACGAGAACTGGAGTAAGTGTGACCAGGCCGAGCCCCTTCTTGAACAGGCCATCAAAGATAGCCAACAAGATAATTACGTTGCCGGACGAGCAGAAGCTCTCTGGATTCGAAGCGATTGCGAAGATCCCAAGGATCATCGGAAAGCGCTCGAGACCGTGCACGAGTCGCTTGAACTCTGGCGATCGTTGAATCGCAAACGTGGTATGGCGCAGGCCTATATGACGATTGGCAAGTTCCAGATGGCGCAAAGCGACCTCACGGAATCGCGCCTCAATCTGGATACCGCGTTGAGCCTCTATCGCGAGCTGAATTCGGTCGAACGTCAGATTGTGATTTTGATCTACTTTGGATTCATTGAACATCGCAAGGGGGCTTGGCAGCACGCGCTCGACCATTACGCCCAGGCCCGAGCACTGGTCGATGAAAAGTCTGAGCCTTACAAGATGGGTCAGATCGCGACTGGCGTGGGTGAAGCTTTCCTTGAAGCGGGTTTGCCGGAAATCGCGCTCGGTAAATTCCAGGAAGCGCTGGAGCACTACATTTCCTCGCAAAACGAACGCGCACAGACAGTGGCTAAGTGGTATATCGGCCGAACGCATTACCTCGCTGGGGAATACACAGCGGCGCGCGAAAATCTTTTGACGGCCCGCAGCGAAGCCAGCTCACGCGGCGACGTTACTCTCGTGGCTCACTGCGACGATTATCTTGGAAGAACGTACGCTGCGCTGAGGGACCCGGAGGCGCTAGGTTATTTCCAGTCAGCGCTGAATGGATTCACCTTGGCCAAAAACCCATTGGAAACCGCACGCACGCGGGTCCTGATGGGCGGCCTTTATCAACGGCAAGGCAAAATCGATCTTGCCCGGCAGTATTATCAAACGTCTCTCGAAAGTTTTCGCGCGCTTTCCGATCGGGTTAATGAATCGGCCACGCTATATGCACTCGGGGATCTCGAGTTAAGACAGAACAATCTCGAGAAGGCCGAGGCCTACTTGAATGAGTCGATTACGGCGACCGAAAAGATGCGGCGTGTTTCGACCACTCGAGATCTGACAGCGGCAATATCAGCCACAGTCCAGAACCGCTACGATCGTTACGTTGAATGTCTGATGCGAATGCATCGCGCCTATCCGGACCGGGCGCTCGATGTCCGCGCTTTCGAAACGGTTGAGTTGGCGCGCGCGCGTTCACTGGCCGAATTACTGCGCGCAACCAGCGCCGATCCCATCGCGGGGTTAGACCCGGAACTCGCTCTGGAAGAGCTGATGCTGCGCCAGTCACTGCGGGTTAAAGAGGACGCGCAGGTAGCGCTACTCGCAACTGCGTACAAGAAAGAAGACCTGGAAAAACTGAAACAGGAACTGGTGCAGTTGGACGTCGCCTACGGGAAATTGTGGACCAAGATTAGGCAACGGTACCCGGCATTCGCGTCGATCACGCACCCAATTAGCTTGAAGCTGCCGCAGATTCGGCAACAGTTGCTCGCCAGCGGCGAAAACGTCTTGCTCGAGTACAGCCTGGGACAAGAGCAGAGCTACCTTTGGGTTGTTACCGACTCTGAGTTCCTCGCTTATGAACTACCCGCGCGCAGCGAGATTGAGCCCGTCGCCCGTCAATTCTATGATGCCCTTACTGCCCGCCAACCCAAACGCGGAGTAAGCCTCGAAGAACGTCTTGAGCGCGTTAAGCAAGCAGATGCCGGGCTGCCGGCCGTTACTACAAACCTGTCCAGGATTCTATTGGGGCCGATAGCTGATCGTCTTTTCAAGAAGCGACTGCTGATTGTTGCCGATGGCGCATTACAGTACGTTCCGTTTCAATTCCTCACCCGCTCGCTCGCTACCCCAGGCGCAAAATACGACGACGCCAGACCGTTAATACTCGATCACGAGATTGTTAACCAGCCCTCCGCCTCGATCCTCACATTTCTGAAGAAACCTGTTACCGCCGTGCCGGGAAGCGTCGCCATTCTGGCCGATCCGGTTTTTGAATACGCTGACTCACGAGTTACATCCCCGGAATCGAAGAGAGAGTCGCCTACAACCTTAAGGGCACAGCAACTATCGGCCGTGTACCGGGACGTCGGGCAACTCGATGGTGAAGCCCTTCCGCGGCTGTTGGGTTCCAGGAATGAAGCAAAAGCGATAATGAACATCGTGCCGTGGAACACAGGTTTCCAGGCCACCGACTTTGACGCGAGCCGAGCAACGCTTACGGGAGCGCGACTCGACCAGTTCGGAATTGTGCATTTCGCTACTCACGCTTATGTCGACGATAAGTATCCGGAGCGGTCGGGTATCGTGCTTTCGTTGTTCGATCAAAAGGGCCTTCCCCAGGAGGGCTATCTGAGCATGGACGCCATTTATGGTCTGCGGCTGCCGGTGCAACTTGTCGTGCTGAGCGGATGTAAGACCGGCTTGGGAAAGGAAGTTCAGGGAGAAGGTTTGATTGGCTTAACGCGCGCGTTCATGTACGCAGGAGCGTCGGGAGTCGCAGCTTCCCTTTGGAAGGTTGACGATGACGCCACGGCGGAGCTGATGAAGCGCTTTTATGAGGGAATGTTCCAGCAGGGCCTTACACCTGCGGCCGCTTTGCGACAGGCGCAGATCGGCATGTGGAATGAGGGCAATTGGCGCCATCCATACTATTGGGCTGGATTTATCATCCAGGGACAGTACGATCAAAAAGTGAGTTTCGCATCCTCTAGTCTGTCTTCCTCTGATTGGTCGGTAACTATGGCCGGCCTCCTGAGCGCCCTTTTCCTCGCTTGCTGTGTCGCCCTGAAGTGGAGACGAAAGACTCTTCTTTAGGTAGAATACGGCAGAGTCAAACCGGCAAAATGCTTGCCGCGCGGTTTTACTCAAGTTGCCTTAACCTCAATGAAGAAAGATTGGGTTCTAACTCGGGAATCTTTCGAGGCCTTACTCGACTGGCTTGATCCAAATCGCGACGCCGCCGCGCTCAGGTACGAAACTATTCGCAGCCGGCTAATCAAGATATTCGCGTGTCGCGGTTGTTTGGAAGCAGAAGATCTGGCAGATGAAACGATCAACCGCGTCACCAGCAAACTTCCCGAGATTTATACAAACTACACTGGCGAACCGGCACGCTACTTTTATGGCGTCGCCAACAAAGTACATCTCGAGTACACGCGGCGCAGGCCAGTGCCGCCGTTGCCTGATCAGAAAGCTGATTGTGAGCAAGCTGAGTTGGAGTATGCCTGCCTTGATCGCTGTGTCGCCAAGCTAACGAGCGAACAGCGAGAACTGGTCTTGGCCTACTATCAGGAAGAAAAGCACGCGAAAATCGAACATCGCAAATTAATTGCATCCCGGTTGGGAATTGCAGCGAACGCCTTGAGAATTCGGGCACATCGCATCCGCGCGTCGCTCCAGCAGTGCGTAAAGGAATGCGTGCAGGAGGCGGCGGTTTGAAATACTAAGCGAGGAAAAATCATGTAGGTTAGAGATTAGCGGGGCGGGGTTCGGGAACTTGGAAACAAACGGAACACAACAGCAAACAATTCGTGACTATTTGCTCGGCAGTTTGCTGGCTGAGCAGCAGGCTCAATTTGAAGAGCGGCTGCTGACGAGCGATCAAGTCTATGAAGAACTTGTCATTGTTGAAGACGAGTTGATCGATGAGTATCTTCGTGAAGAACTCCCTGCGCCCGAACGAGAACGCTTCGAATCACACTTCCTCGCAGCTCCTGAACATCAGGAGAAAGTCCGCTTTGCGCGAGCCTTCACGAAATATGTTGCTGCAGAGAGCACCGTTCGCCCACAAGAAGGTGCCGCTATCCCGCTGTCGGAAAGGGAAACCATTGAATTCCCCAAACCGACAACCGGGCGTCCCCCAAAATCGGGTTGGTTGGGTTTCCCGCCGATTCGAAATCCGATTTACGGTTATGCCCTGGCGGCCGGCGTCTTACTCCTGGTTGTAGGTGTTTCCTGGTTCGCGTGGCGCAATCTGAATTCAGGTCCGCGTGACCCGGGTCGTGTCCTTTCCTTCGTGCTCACCCCGGGCCTCAGCCGCGGCGACGCCGAAGGAGGCAACAGACTTACAGTTCCGGCTGATACCGGCACCATTCGTTTACAGCTTCTGCTGCCCGAATATCGCCACGAATCGTACGAAGCCTCGCTGGTTGATGCTGAAGGGCGCACCGTAATTACCGATAGGAATCTCCCCAAACAGCTCGCGAATGGACAACCTGGGGTGGTGTTAGACGTGTCAGCCAGCCTGGTGCCGGCCGGTGACTATCGAGTAAAACTAAATGGCTTGAACCCGGATGGCAACAGTGAGAGCGTGGCCAGCTATTCCTTCAGAATTCAAAAGCCGTAGTCCTCTGCCTGCCTAAAAATCTAATTCTACGGTCAAGCGTCACATGCGACGTTGAAATGTTTTGTTGCCGCGATGCATATCCAGTTAGCAGCCCAACAGTAAACGAACCCAATACTTTCTCCCACTTGGGCTGCCGTAATTTCCCCTCACCCCTCGTGGACTGTCGGGGCGTCGGCATGTGGTACAAAACAAGCGCGACAGCGTGCTTCGTACATGCCGGCGCCGCCGACGGCGACTCGCTCTTCAGATTCAAAAGTTCTTTGCGTATAGTTGGCCGGTTGACCGCACCTCATGCAGATCGCGTGCGTCTTCGTGATGTATTCGGCAATCGCGAGCATCTGTGGCATCGGTTCCCACGGTTTTGCAGTGTAATCAGTATCAAGTCCGGCCACGATCACGCGCATCCCGCGTCCCGCCAATTCATTGGCTACCGCAATTAACTCGTTGTCGAAGAATTGAGCTTCATCGATTCCGACAACTTCAGTTTCCGGCTGCACCAGAGCGCGAATCTCGGCCGCCGTGCGCACGTTCGAAGATTCGTGGCGCATCTCTGAGTGCGAAACGATGTGGCTTTCCGAAAAGCGCGAGTCGATCTCAGGCTTGAACACCTGCACTTTTTGCCGAGCGATTTTTGCGCGGCGCAGGCGTCGAATTAGTTCCTCTGACTTGCCCGAAAACATCGAGCCGGCAATCACTTCGACCCAACCTGCGCGAGAAACCCAGGTGTGTTCTCTTCTGGCAGGTACTTCGTTTTCTTCGGGTTCAATGGTGCGAATCATCGTTGCTGTGGTACTCATTATTATCTTTATCTCACATGAACTTGTCTCAAAAACCGACGCAGTCTAGCACATCCACAGATTACACAGATTCAATCAGACGAGACGGTTCTGGTTCACGTTGAACCTTCTCATTCACACCGCAGCTTTAGCCCGGTGGCGGCGGGCGCTTATGCAAGGAAAACCGTTTAACGGTTTCCCCACGCCATCGCCAACCTATTCCGCCGCGCTGAAGCGACGGCGAGAATGAGAAACTCTCTCAAACTGCAGCAGTACTTACAAGACTGCTTACTGCTCGCTGCTTACTGTTCGATGCTTACTGGTTTCTTATCTGTGTAATCTGCGTAACCTGTGGATTACTCTCCGTATCCACCGCCGCCCGGTGTTTCGATGCGCACCCGATCGCCGGTTTCAAGATGCCAGCTTCCCTTCGAAGTTAATTCTTCACGGCCGCCGTCGCGTCGAATAATAAAAGCTCGACCGCGCCCACCGTCGCCGCCGCCCTCTAATCCATATGGCGCCAGCTTGCGCCGATCCGAGAGCAGCGCGACGGTCACTGGCGCGAGCGTTTCAATTTCACGAATTGCGCCGTCGCCACCTTTGTACTTTCCTTTGCCACCTGAATGTTTGCGAATGCGATATTCACGAATGCGGAGTGGGTAAGCGTACTCAAGCGCCTCAGCAGGTGTGTTGAGACTGTTCGTCATGTGCGTGTGTGTCGCGTTCATCCCGTCGAGCGTAGCACGCGCGCCCATGCCGCCGGCTACTGTTTCGTAGTAGGAAAACTCTCGGCCGGTGCGCGGATCGATGCCGCCGATCGTCAGGTTGTTCATGGTTCCCTGGCTGGCGGCGGGAATCCGATCAGGGATAGCTTGCGCAAGAGCTTTGAAAACGACATCGACGATCCGTTGCGACGTTTCGACATTGCCGCCGGCAACCGACGACGGCGGCAGGGCATTCACGACCGTCCCTTTCGGCGCGATGACATCGATTGGCTCAATTAATCCGGCACTTGCGGGAACGTCGCCCCCGATCAGGCAACGAAAACAATACGACACGGCCGAGACGGTAATCGCTTCCACCGCATTGACTGCGCCGGCGACCTGGGGACTACTGCCGGTGAAATCCACCGTCGCATGTTCACCCTTGATCGTGATGCGAACACGGATCGGGATTTCTTCTTCGCTGATGCCATCGTTATCCAAAGCGTCTTGTGCTTCGAAAGCTCCGTTGGGAATCGCGGCAATTGTCGCACGCATCAGTCGTGACGAGTACGAAATCAAGTGTTGCGCGTATGCGCGCGCTTCTTTCTCGCCGCGCCGCTCAACAATCTCAAGCAGACGCATTTGGCCGGTCTTCAAGGATCCAATTTGAGCTTCGAAGTCCGCTTGCCGTTCATCGCTGCCGCGGACGTTCGTGAGAATTAGCTTCATCACATCTGCGCAGACTTCACCGCCGCGCATGATACGAATGGGCGGAATCCGCACGCCTTCTCCGTAGACGTCTGTGGCGATTCCCATCGAACCGGGCGTCGCCCCGCCGATGTCTGCGTGGTGCGCGCGATTGGCAACGTAGAACAAACAGGAGGCAGACCGCAGGAGGCGGGCGGCAGGAGCACGTTTCTTCTTTCCTGCCGTCTGCCGTCTGCCGTCTGCTGCCTTCCCGTAGACGCTCATCACCAAAGTAACATCCGGCAAATGCGTGCCACCGGCGAACGGATCGTTGACGGCGACAACATCTCCCGGTCCGATTTCGACTTCACGCAAAGCCGCGGCCACCGCCATCGGCATTGAGCCGAGATGCACCGGCATGTGATCACCCTGCGCGATGACGCGACCGGCGGAGTCAAACACGGCGCACGAGTAATCGCGCCGCTCCTTGATGTTCGGTGAGAACGCAGTCCGCCGCAGCGCTGTGCCCATCTCTTCCGCGACTGAGGTGTAGAGCGCGCGGTAAATTTCAAGCGTCGTGGGATCGAATTTCCTGGTCATGAAGGTTTCGTGCTCGAGGAGGTCAGTACTGACCTCACACCTTTACAATTACGTTACCGCCGGCATCAATGCCAGCGCGGCAACCTTCCGGTACCAGCGTCGTCGCCGAATACTCACTCACAATACAAGGCACGCGTAAACGGGCACCCGCCGAAAGCCGCTCGCGTTCGTACAGCGCGGCCCTAACCTTCCTTCGTCCGAAATAGGTCTCTACCAAATCGTGCGGTTTCGCGACAACATTTGCCGCGACGTGTGCGCGCGGCGGCTTAAATTTCTCGACTACTCCAATCGACCGAACACGCGCACTGACAATTTCCACGACATTCTTTTCCTGTGCATACCCGTACCGAGCGCGATGCGCGCGATGAAATGCCGCGACGGTGCTGCCGCTCGTCTGTTTGATCTGAAGTTCAAACGACTGGCCTTTGTAGCGCGCGGCCAGCCAACGCTCGTGGCGCTGTTTCGATTCAGGATAGTCTTCGCGTTTAAGAACGGTGCGCGCTTCTGCTTCCAGTTCGCGGAACACCCGATCAAGTTTTTTGGAAATGTCCGGGCCGGCCTCCCACATCACGGTGCGGCTTTGCTCCTTCACCACGTCAGCCGCCAGGACGCCTATCGCTGACAGCGCACCCGGCGCGAACGGCAAAAGCACACGAGGAATCTGTAACGCTCGCGCCAGCTCGACGGCATGCAATCCACCCGCGCCGCCAAATGGAACCAGAGTGAATGAGCGCGGGTCATGTCCGCGCTCAACCGAAATATGCCGCAGCGCGCGTTCCATGTTTGTGTTGACCACATCAAGCACGCCCTGCGCCGCATCATTCGCGCTTACTTTCCGCTGTGCGGCCGTGCTCAAGTCCGTGGCTAAATTCTCAAGCGCTTTGCGTGCGCGTTTGTCATCCAGCTTGAATTCACCGCCAAGTAACGAAGCGTTTGGGAAATGACCAAGCACAACGTGCGCGTCGGTGACTGTCGGCAGAAGCGACCTGCCGTAACAGGCCGGTCCGGGATCCGCACCCGCCGATTCCGGCCCGACGCGCAAACTTCCGCCTTCGTCCACTCGCGCAATCGATCCCCCGCCGGCGCCGACGGTGTGAATATCCATCATCGGCACGGCGACCGGGACGCCGGCGACGATCGCTTCGTTCGTGAGCCGCATCCCGTTGCGATCGCAGAGCGCGACATCGGTGGAAGTTCCACCCATATCAAACGTAATGATTTTTTCAATTTTCGCGGCCTGCGTTACGCGCAACGCGCCGACTACGCCGCCCGCCGGGCCGGACAAGACAGTGCGCACAGGTTCGTTCGCCGCAGCTTCCGCCGAGATGCTGCCACCGGACGATTGCATCACGCGTAACTTGGCATGCACGCCTCCGGCGTGTTGCATGCCAGAGGCATGCGTACCCACTTTACTCAGATACCGCCCCATCAACGGTTGCAGATAAGCGTTGACGCACACGGTCGATGTGCGTTCGTATTCGCGATACTCGGGGAGAATTTGATGAGAGACAGAGAGCGGCACCTTCAACTCACTCAGCGTTTTCAGAATTCGCCGTTCGTGCTCAGTGTGTGCGAACGAAAACAGCAAAGAGATCGCGATCGATTCGGGTTTGCCTTTACGGACTCGCCGCAGCAAGCCTGCCATCTCGTCATCGGTGAGCCGCTCGATTACTTCGCCCGACGCCCCGACGCGTTCGGAAACGCTATATCTCAAATCGCCGGCGACGAGCGGCGCCGGCTTGCTCGCGTTCAGGTTATAAAGTTCAGGTCGAGCCTGGCGCCCGATCTCGATAACGTCTTCAAAGCCCGACGTCGTCACCAACGCCACGCGCGCGCCGCGACGTTGCAGCAGCGCGTTGGTTCCGACAGTGGTGCCGTGGACGACTTCAATCCTGGCGACACGCGTATCATGCTTTTCGATGATTCTCCGTAATCCTTCAGTAATAGCGCGTGAAGGATCGTTCGGCGTCGATGCAACTTTGAAGACGTGAACCTCGCCGCCCGCTGCGTAAACAAAATCCGTAAACGTGCCGCCGGTGTCGACGCCGACACGAAAAGATCTCTCCGCTGTTTTGCGATGTTCCCTGGCCATCGGTGATGAAGGACAGCAACTATAGACACTGATGTTTTCATTGACAAGAAACAGATTAACGGCGTAAATAGGCGCGCCTTTGCATCCAGTATCAGGAGTCCTGACATGAAAGCTCGCTCATCAGTCTACGCCGGCATTGCGCTCATCCTGCTCGTCGCCTGTGTCATGGCGTGCAAGTCAACCAGCAACTCAACCAGCAGCACCCAACCGGCGAACTCAACTACAAATAGCTCGCCGGCAACGTCTGCTTCAACGGACACCGCCGCGCCGGCGACAACCGCAAACATCGCCGGCAAATACAACGTCACCGGCACCAACCCGAATAGCGCGCCCTATCGCGGCACGCTGGAAATCATTCCGCACGGCGACGTTTATCAATTTCGCTGGGTCGCCGGCCGCCAATACGACGGCGTGGGCGTCGTCAACGGAGATGTCGTGGCGGTCGCGTTCGCTGACGGACCAAACGGTAAAGGATGTGGCGTCATCAACTACGTAATCCGTGGCGATGGCTCGCTGCTGGGGCGTTGGGGTAACTGGGGCACGGACGAAGCGGGAAATGAGAACGCCACGCGTACCAGCGGTTCAGATTTGGTTGGCGATTACGAAGCAACGGGGAAGAACCCAAATGGCACGTCCTACAAAGTACAGCTCAAGGTCGAACCGGCGGGAAATGTTCATAGGTTTGTATGGAGCAACAACACGGATGGCGTCGGCATTAAACGCGGCAATCATGTCGCAGTCGGCATCGGCGGCGTGCGCTGCGGATTTGTCGCTTATGAAATCAAGCCGGATGGAACGCTCGATGGCGTGTGGGGTGGTTACGGCAGCGATCAGACGGGAACTGAGACAGCGACAAAGCAGTAACGGGCCACAGATAGGCACGGATTTAACAGATAAGCAGCATGGAGACCTGCGATTCTTGTTTTCTATCCGTGTAAATCTGTGTTCATCTGTGGCTGAGCCCTCACCCAGCAACCACTCTCATTCGATCTGCGTGCGGCGTCGAGAACCGTCTGCGTGTGATAGGCATCTGCAAAAGTCGCGGCGCCGTCAACAGTGGTCCGTCCTTCGCGTAGCGCGGCGATAATCTCTTTAGCGAACGCCGTAAACCCGCGCGACCAGCCTGAGTCCATCATTCCCGTTGCCAACTCACCTGAGTACTTATCGACAATCACCCAGCCACCTTCGCCCACTCTTGCCTGCCGTATCTCGCCGAGTTCGCCGACGCCAAGCGCGCCGCTGCTGCCGAAGAATTCAATTTCGTTTTGGGGCGCGCCGGCTTCGACCAGAGACATTGAAACGTTACCGGTAGCGGCTTCCGTCAATTCGCCGTCCTGAAACCGAAGGAGCAAATTAGCTTCATCGTCAGTAGTAACGAGGCGCAACTTTCCGTGGTCGTCCTTCCGCTCACGCACGTGCGTCGCGAGATTACAAAACACTCCCGACACTTCAGCGCCAAGCATCCAGCGGCAAGTGTCGATCACATGCGAACCGATTGCCCCCAGCGCCCCACCGCCCTGCTTAACATCCGACCACCAGTTCCACGGCCGATCGACGTTCGCGCGCGAGTCTGATCGAAAGATCACCTGCACGTGCTTCACTCGCCCGATGTCACCACGGTGCACCAGCTCGCGCGTCTTGATTCGACCGGGTAGAAATCTGAGCTCGTGATCGATTAACGCGAGCACGCCTTTCTCTTTCGCGCGTTCCATCATGCGGCGCGCTTCATCGGCATTCATCGCCATCGGCTTCTCGCACAGCACCGCTTTGCCGGCATCGAGCGCGGCCAAAGTCATTTCACAGTGCGTAACGACCGGCGTCACAATGCTGACGAGATCGATGTCTTCACGCGCAACCACGCCGCGCCAATCATCCTCAACGTTCGGGATATCGAATTCGCGCGCGACTTCTTCGGCGTTCTCCCGATGCGCGCTGGCGATCGCGACGATCTGAGCGCCTTCACAGTTTTTGAATCCGGGAATTTGCGTGGTGCGCGCGAAGCCGGCGCCAATGATTCCAATGCGAACAGAGTCTTTCATTGAATAAACGCAGTATCGCACCAAGCAGCTTAATTGTTTAGAGGCGGGCGTTGCTCGCCTCGCGCGCGGGCGACGCCGCGTCTAAACAGTCCATTCGGAATGGCCGCGAGGCTTACGTCGTAATCCAACTTCGTTGACTTGCACCAGTCGCAAAAATAGAATGCGCGCGATTTCCGAGCATTCGATCTTTTCGCTGCCCTGACCGCCCGCGCGCATAGTGTATGTACGACGATTCCCTGGGAATAATCATTGTCCTCTTTGTCCTGGCGCATCTACGTGGTCCTAACCAGTTCAACCTTGGCGTTGGCTTGGATCCTGTTTTGCGGCACGCAACTCGCGAAAGCACTCGCGACAGGGACCAGGCTGACGCCGAAATCAATGGCTGACGATTAAGTCGTAATCAAGAACACTATTTTAAGGGGAGATAAAATGAGGCTATCAGTAATTTTTACGATTGTACTTTGTAGTTGCTTATCATTAGCGCAGTCCGCTGATCGGCCGCTTCAGCAGACGGCGCAGGCAAAACAATACTTCATCGCAATTTTCTCACGCGGGACTGCCTGGGACGACGCCAAGCCGGCCAATGAACAGATCGGTTTCAAAGATCACAGCGAAAATCTTCGACGATTGCGGGCGGAGAAAAGGATCGCAATCGGAGGCAGGTACGGTGATAAAGGGATGGTGATCGTTGAAGCCACAAGCGAAGACGACGCACGGTCGCTCTTTGCCGCGGATGTCATGGTGTCGAAAAAAACCTTTACGCTTGAGTTGCAGCAGTTTCGGCCTTTCTACAAGGGATCGATTGAGTAAATAAGTTGCCATTCGTCACCGGCGTTTCGCTGGCGTCGTGTGGTTCTGCTAGGATCGTGGTGCAATTATTAGCTGGCGTGTCATGGAGACGGGCCGGCATTCATTAATCGGAGGCAGATATGGCGGATGACGCAATGGCCAAGCGTGGCAAAGGGCTCGAGGAAGAATACTTCCATCGCAAAGAACAAGAGTTGATCGAAAAGCTTCGCAAGCGGCGCGAGGCGGAAGCGCAAATGAAGGAGCTTGCGGACGCGAGCGGGATTCCAAACGAAGACATTTTGAAAACGTTACAGGACCTCGGGTACACGCGCGACACGGTTTCGTTGTTGCACCTCATGCCGCTGATTAGCGTCGCGTGGGCGGACAACAAAGTCAGCGGACCTGAGCGCGAAATGATTCTCGAGGCAGCGCAACTTCACGGCGTCGCGAAAGAGAGTGCTGCTTATCAGCAACTTATCGATTGGTTAACGCATCGGCCGAGCGACGAATTCCTCGAGCAGACTTTGCGTGTGATTGCCGATCTAGCCGGCACTGATAGACCGGATGAAAAGAAGATTGATCGCGACAAATTGCTCGAACTTTCCACGCGCGTCGCGGCCGCTTCAGGTGGCATTCTGGGTTTAGGCGGCAAGATTTCTGCTGAAGAGCAGGCGCTGCTCGATCGACTGGCTAAACAACTCGGGAAGTAGTTTGTTAAAGCAATTACAGCGTAGCGGTCGCCGCTTCGCAGGAATCGAGCGTGGGCGCTTCAATGATTTCGCCGGGGGGACGGCCTTCGCCGTAGTAGGGACGGCCGTTATTGATGGCTTCGAAGTATTCCGAGATACGGCCGAGAATTTCTTCGACGGAATGTGAATGGTAAAGCGCGGTGCGGAAGAGCGCGCCGCCCTGCAAGCCGCGCGTAAACTGTCCGGCCAACTGCTTCATCCTTCCCATCGCCGCTATCTTCGGCATGTCCTGTTGCAGCATCTCAAAGTATTCGAGCAGTAGCGCGCGCTTGTCTTCCAGAGTTGGTTGAAAGGGCTCGCGGCCGTGCATCACGTCTTCGATCTGCCGGAAAATCCACGGATTGGCCATCGCGCCACGTCCTATTAACACGCCGTCACAGCCAGTCTCGCGAAAACGATCGAATGTCTGCTGAATCGTCGTCACGTCGCCGCTTCCTGAAACCGGCACCTTCACAACTTCCTTCACCGCGCGCACCAAATCCCAGTTCGCCAGGCCGCGATAGCCCTGCTCTTTTGTCCGGCCGTGCAGCGCAATGTGCTCGACGCCACAGTCTTCGGCGAGCTTCGCCGTATCGACCGCGTTGATAGTGCTGTCTGAGTACCCCGCGCGAATCTTTATTGTCAGCGGGATCGTGATCGCTTTTTTGATCTCTTTCAGAATCGTTTCGAGTCGCGGCAGATCGCGCAGCAATCCTGAGCCGCCGCCATGCTTTACAACTTTCGGGGCAGGACAGCCGCAGTTGATATCGAGAATGTCTGCGCCGACTTCTTCCGCCATCTCAGCCGCCATGCGCATGCGCTCAGGCCGACCGCCGAAAATCTGGACGGCGAATGGCCGCTCGTTTTCGTAGAAGCGCATCTGCCGTTTCGACTTCGGATTGTTGCGCGTCAGGCCTTCGACAGAGATGAATTCAGAGACAGTCAAGCCGATGCCGCCGCGCTGCTTCAGCAAGCGGCGAAAAGAAATGTCGGTCACGCCCGCCATGGGCGAAAGCACCAGCGGCGGATTAATCTCGATGTCGCGAATCTTGAAAGGCTTGATTTCGCTCATAGAAAAAGCCACACGAGATTTTACCTCATGTGGCTTTGGTACGCAGGCCTCAGGCCTGCTTCGCATGATCGTCCGTCAGAGTGCAGGCGAGACGCCTGCGTACCGACTTACCAATTCACCGCCAGCTTCTCTGCCTGTTCCCAAACCGGGCCGTCCAGGCGCAGAGACGCGCGCTGCAAACGCTCTGCATCCTCCAATAAACGCCCGGCGCCAAGCGCCACCGTCGTTAGCGGATCTGCAGGGACGGTCACTTTCAAATTGAGCTCACTTTGCAGCCGGTCAGACATCCCGTGCAGCAGGGCGCCGCCACCCGTCAGAATCACGCCTGAATAATGAATATCGGCCGTGACTTCCGGACTGGCGTCTTCAATCACGCGTCGCACCGCTGAGATGATTTCCGACAGCACCGGTTCGAGCGCCGTTCGGACCTCGCGCGCACTAATCGTCACGGGCAAGGCCGAACCGTTCGCGAGTTGCTTGCCCACAATCTCGACGTCACGGTCGAGCTGTGAATGATGAAATGCCGCAGCCGAGCCAAGCTCGCACTTGATGCGTTCGATCGTACGCTCGCCAAAAGCCACCGCATAGCGCATACGCAGGTAGTCGCGAATCGCGTCATCCATCGCGTTGCCGGCAGCCGCCAGGCTTACCGAACTAACCACGCCGCCCGACGCGAGAATCGCAATATTAGTCGTACCGCCACCAATGTCGACGACCAGGTGCGCGTGTTCATCGTCGAAATCCAACCCCGCGCCGATCGCCGCCGCGAGTCCTTCATCGATCAGATCAACGCGTCCGGCTTTGGCGTCGCGCGCCGCATCGCGGACCGAGCGACGCTCAAGCGGTGTCGATGATCCGGGCACGCCGACCACCAGGTGACTGCGCTTCGGATGATCATGCTTCTGGACGCGGCTGATGATTGCGCGCAGGAACACCTGCGAAATTTCGAAGTTGTCGATCGCCCCGCGTCGCAGCGGCCGATAGACCTCAGTGTCGTTCGGTTCGCGACCCAGTAACTTTAATGCCGGCGAGCCTACCGAAATGACCTCGCGGCTGTACTTATTGATGGCGACCACGGAAGGCTCATTCAAAACGACGCCTTGCGTTGGCGTGTAAACAATCGTATTGACCGTGCCTAAATCAATCGCCAAATCTTCTGTGAAAAATCCACTGAGAATATTCATGTTCTTATCCTTGCCTTAGCCCGCTGTCGATCAGCGGCGAATTCATCGTCGACTCAGCAACCGATATGCCAATGGCTGAAGGAAGGTGGTCCGTAGGAGGCATGGAGTCAGAACGGCCTGCGGTAGCGGGCCGTTGAACCTGGAAAAACACTTGATTGTTGGCAAATTCAACCACCCGCCACCGCAGGTGGTTCTGACTTGATGAAGCGCTGACACTTTGTGACGGCAGGGTGTGCCGCTCGATTATCGGACGGTAAAGAAAAAAGTTCGCGTGGGACTAAGGCAGAATTGTAACGGGCCTTGGTTATTATCGTAATACGGAAGTCTTTCGCTGTAAGACTATGGTCGACCCAAACTCCTGTTCTTCTAACAGTATTTTTGAGTCGGAAACCTTTTTGAGTTTATATGAAGTGGTTTCACCCTTAACTGGCGACATCATGGGTTTGAACTGCGGCACTGCCTCTAGGAACTCTTTTGTGCGGTCGTCGAGAGGAGTGATTGACGAGTCCTCGACTGTTTCGACTAAGACATCGTTGTGGATTTTCCAAACGCCGGCTTCACGCACATAAAATCTGAGAGGGGCTTCTTCTTCGCCGCGGCGAATGCGGAGGGTGATCTCACCTTCCTGGTTGTACTTGTCGCCTATGTGATAGTTAGCAGATCCCGATAACGACATTTCCAGGCTCATTCCCTCGGGAAGTGGCTCCTCTGACTTTTTTGCTACCTCAGCGGGTGAGATGTAGGCGGAAACTGACCAAGTCCCAACCAGCGGCGTTTCCACGACGGAGGTGTTTTTATCACGGGTAAGGAACAGCACCAAACCGCCGATAGTTCCGATGGAAAGAACCGAGATGACAATGTAAATCCATATTCGATTCCCAGCTTGCTTTGATTCTTCGGCCTGTGGCTGGCCGGGGTTGAGTATGACTGTCGGCGCGTTTGCTTTCGCCCGATAGGACATTCGTTGAGTCTGATGCTGACCAAATGAGACCGACAAGAGTGCCCCGTCATCGAGACAATAACTCAAACCATCATCTGTGAAAGTGCGATTGCACTTCAGACATTTTTTCATCAGAGTCCCTTAAAGCCGGGTTGATTAAGCTCACCTGCCGAAGGCTGCGATCCCGTACACACAAGTCAGCACATTACACTTATACATTTTGACCTTGATGGTGTACTCCCCCGTTCTATTGACGTCAATTGCCACTACGGGAGTGTCATCACGACTAACATTTGACGCGATCGAGTTCCCATACCAATCGTAGACATAAATGTCGATGTCTGAGCAATTGTTATCGCAAGCACTGATCAAGTTATATTGCCATCCACTCCGAAGCTGCAAAGTGAACGATGCGGTTTCGCCATTCGACAACGCAGCAATCTTGTAATCATGAGTCTTGGTAAAGCCCTGACCCGCATAATATCCGCTACGCTGATCGAGTTGGCGTCCCACTTGCGTGATCAAAATCGCGATCTGTTGTTGAGTCTCTGCCTCTACTCGCGCGGACTTCTCTTGTTCTGCTTTCCTTTGCGCTTCTTCTTTGTCGCGTTCGGCTTGCGCGCGTTCAGCCCGCGCGTTCTGCGCTTCTGTTAAGGCATACTCCTTTTCCGTTAGAGCTTTTTTTGCTTTCTCATTAAATGTCGATATCGTGAGAGTGGTGGCAGCAAGTAACACAAAGCCTGTTGTGCCAATAACCAGCCATTTCTTGTTAACAGTGAACGCGAGTACGTGAATCGCCAAAACGAGTGCCTGCCATATAACAAGAACCGCGATCTCGTTCGAACCCAAACCCACAAAATGAAAGACCAGTTCCAACGAAAGAGCCATCAGGAGTATCACGCATAATGCATAGATCCACCTTGGCAGTTTGAACTTCCAGCAAATCAGCTCGGCTAAGACAATAAGAGTGCTCCATATCGTTCCAGCGATGAACGCTGCAAAATGGTCCAAGGCCCAATACAAAGCGACGCCCGTGATAATGGCTAAGTACCAGCCACCTGTACTCGCCAGCACCAAAACAATCAGGCTAATTATCCGTTTCCTTTTTCCAATCGGAGGTGAACTGGAATATTCTCCAAACAGAAAGACGATGAGGCCGAGAATGATGCCGGGTCCGAAAACCCCAATGATTGGCACTTTTCCAAAATAGGCTGAAACTAAGCCCCCAATACCTCCGATAATTCCCCATATCAGCAGCGGAACTAAGGCTATCGATTCTTGATCCGTTAACTTTGGAAACCTGGATGGCTTGCGCGGGGCTCCAAATGAAGTCTCAGCATTTGGTATCTGATCTGGGGCCGCATCCTCAACCGTAGAAGCAGCAAAACGCGATGCCCCAGCCGGCGGATCTTCGGGCGGAAGCCCTAAGCTAAATGCGCAGTATTTGCAGAATCTAGCATCTGTGAGTATTGATTTCCCACAACTCGGGCAAGGCGCGCTTTGAGGAATTACCGATGTGCCACAAGCGGAACAGAACACAGCATCTGGATCGAGGATCGCTGAACAGTTGGAACAGATAGGTTGCATGAGGGACTCCTGTGAGATTTGAAGAATAAGTCCACAGCGAAACTGTTAGCGTGCGAAAAATGATATTAGGGTTTGGGAATGTGAGAAACATCTCATTGAGGGCTCCTCAACCTCCCACTATATATCTTGATCAGCTTGAATGAGCAAGGTCTTTTCGGGCGAAGAAAAGCCGGATAGCCGAACCACTCCGTCTCATCTCTTAGCTCTTGAATGCCGACCTCTTATCTGAGGCTGAACTCAGACTTGCCTGCGGGTTATGTCTAAACGCAACAGGTATTTTAAGGCAGAATTGTAACGGGCGTGCCGACGCTGACGGTATCGAAGAGTTCGCGGATGTCGGTGTCTTCGAGGGCGACACAACCCCAAGTCCAATCGCTGCTCGCCCCGCGACCGTGGATGTAGATGTCGCCACCCAAACCCGTGTTCTGTGGCGGCGTCTTTTTCAGTTTCAGCGCGCGCATGATCGAATCGTGTTGCGACTTTGAGATGAGTCCATCGCGTAGGCCGCGGTCGGCGTGGGGCGCATTCGGATAGCTGACGCCGAGTGACAGATAAAATGCGCTCTTGTCATTTCTGGTGAAGATGTAGAAGTCGCCTTCGGGAGTCCGGCGATCGCCCTGCCGCACTTTGTCGCCCTTTGGACTGAGGCCGAGTCCAATGCGATACGATTTCACCAACTTGTTCCCATCGTAGAGAAACAAACGGCGTTCAGCTTTCTTCACGACAATTCGGGGCGAGGTGAGCGGCAATTTTACTTGCGAGCGATTGGTGGTCGCGGAATGGAGAAAAACAGGATGGACGCCGAGCGCCACCAGCCCGATCAGAAATGCTAACAACGAGAGTAGTCTGTTAATGGCCTTCATTGATAGACAATTCTAGCCCTGTTATTCACATCTCGCTTCAGCGAGGTGTCGCTCGACCTGCGAAGGGGTCGTAACCGTTTTCAACGGTTCGTTCGAAAGCCGTTGAAACGGCTCAAACCATTAATCTGCTCGCAGACACCTCGCTGAAGCGAGGTGTGAATGAGACTGCCGCCAAACTTAGAGACCCCTGTCCGGGTCCAGTTCCGTTCTACTGACGATTTCGATGAGTGAATTTGCGTCCCGGCGAGAGACATTGTGGGAACTGGGTACTTCCAGAACGCGCGCCACGGTTTGTTCGTTGGCCTTGCGAATAATGATCTCGTCACCGGCTTTGACGTCGTGCGCTGATTTCGCCGGGCGGCTGTTGAGCAAAACAATGCCCGCATCGCAAAGCTTCTGAGCAACTGTGCGGCGCGGGCAGAGCCGACTAAGTTTTAGGAATCGGTCAAGACGCATCTAAACAAGTGACTAGGTACGGGTGACAAGTGACAAGTAAACGCGGGCTCTCGTCACTCGTCACTTGTCACTCGTCACTTGGGTTTTGAATTCTTGTCCTTCTTGTCAGTCTTGGTCGCGGCGGCGGGCGGCACGATGTTAAGCAGTGGCGTCACTGCCGCGCGATAAGCTTCAGCGACGCTCACGTAAGCGTCGTTGCGCAAATCCTGGAGATACTTCTCGCGCGCTTTCGGCAGGCGCTCCATGGTGATCGCTTCGCGTACTCTGTGCTCGTTGAACGTGGGCGTCGAAGAGCCGGCGGTTCGCGCATCGACACGGAGGATTTGATACCCCTCGTCCGTCTTCAAAGGCTCACCGACGCCGCCGGCCTGAACGTTTTTGATCGCAGCGGCCAGGTCCGGACGCAGGTTCGTGACTTCGAACAAACCAACTTTGCCTTTGTTATGCTGGCTGCGTTCCGAGTACGCCGTGGCCAGCGTTCCAAAGTCAGCGCCGCCGCGAATCTGCGCGACGAGTTGATTGGCGCGTGCTTTTACTTCCGCTTCGGGTTTACCCGCGAGACTCAAAAAGATTTCCGAAAGTTCGACGGTTTCCGGTTTGACGAACTTGCTCTTGTTCGCGTCAAAGTATTTCCGCAGTTCGTCGATGCTCAAGCCATAAAACAGCTTCGAATCGACGTCGCTCTCGAGCACCGCCTGCTTCATCATTTCCGTGCGCATCGTCTGGCGCGTCTGCACCGGATCGACGCCTGACTGGCGCATCGCTTCTTCCAACTTTTCGATCGAATTCAGCTTATTCTCGAGGGCGACTTCGAGCATGCGCTTGTTCACCTGCGCTTCGACGCGCTCGCTCAGGTCAAGCTCCTTGCCTTTTGCCAGCAGCAGTTGCTCGTTAATGAGCGTGGCGATCAGTTCAGCTTTCCGCTTTTCCACTTCGGCCTGCGCCTGCTCTGCGGTCATGCCGTTCTGCTTCAAGGTTTCCACGCGCTCTTTCATTTCGCGCTTCAACTGTGAGAGGGTGACGACGCCGTCGTTGACCTGGGCGATAACTTCGTCAACCACGACCGGTTCGCCTTCCTGGGCACGGGCCGACGTGGGGACAAAAACAATAGCCGCGAACAGGAATAGAGCGGCGATGATGGATCTTGATGTCACTTTGTTACTCCTTTAGTGAAGCTCCAGAGGAGCGAAATATTTATAGCCAACCGACTAACGCTAATGATTAAGCTCCTTTAGGGGCGTGATATTTCGCTCCTAAAGGAGCTGGTTCCGGATCACTACCGAATCAGGCTATAAGCATTTCGCACCTGACGGTGCTGATTTCGATGGCCAATTCTAACCGTCGCTGCGGATTTGCAGCAACACGCGGCGGGCCACGGCCAGCACTTCATCCCGCTCTTCCTCGCTCAATTCCAGCCGCAAAACGCCGCTGGGGGTGAAGCTTGCGCCGTCGCGAAGTCGCACCATTTCCATCAGCTTTTCCGGCGCAACCCGCGCTTTTTCGCTGAGTTTGAAGGCGATTCCACCCGGCGCCCGGTCAATCGAAACGACCCCGACGTCTTCGGCCGCCTGTCTGAGCCGCGCATATGCGAAAAGGTGCTCAACGGATTCAGGGATGCGGCCGTAACGATCTTCCGTCTCGGCACGAATCGCGGTCAACGCCTCTTCATCGCGCGCGGACGAAACGCGCTTGTAAGTCCGCAGGCGCTGTCCCATGTCGCTGACGTACGTTTCGGGAATCGCGACATCGATTGCGAGATTGATTGTGACACTGGTTTCGTCTTCGACCTGTTCTCCGCGGAGCTCCGAAACCGTGCGCTCGAGCATTTGCGTGTAGAGATCGAATCCGAGCGCGTCCATGTGACCGGACTGCTGCCCGCCCAGCAAATTGCCCGCACCTCTTAATTCCAAATCCAAAGCCGCGATCCGAAATCCGGCTCCCAATTCCGAAAACTCACGAATTGCGGCCAAACGCCGTCGCGCAATTGGTGAAAGCTCCTGTTCCGCCGGAATCAAAAGGTAGGCATAAGCTCGACGATTCGAGCGCCCGACGCGCCCGCGCAATTGATAAAGCTGAGAAAGACCGTAATTATCGGCGCGATTTATGATGATTGTGTTCGCTCGGGGGATGTCTATTCCGTTCTCAATAATAGTCGTCGCGACCAGCACATCATATTTAAAATCAATGAAATCCAGCATTACGCGCTCCATCTCTTTTTCATTCATTTTGCCGTGGCCAACGGCGATGCGACACGCCGGCACCAGGCGCTGTACCAGCGCCGCAATCGTTTCAATTGACTCGACGCGATTGTGAATGAAAAAGATCTGACCGCCGCGCGACAGTTCAAGCTCGATTGCCGACTTAATCACCGTGTCCGATGACTGCACGACCTGGGTTTGGATGGCGAGGCGATCGCTCGGCGGAGTTTCGATCAGAGACATATCGCGCAAGCCGCTCAGGGACATGTTCAGCGTTCGCGGAATAGGGGTCGCTGACAAAGTCAGCACATCGACGCGTTTCTTCAGTTGCTTCAGACGCTCTTTGTGCGCGACCCCGAAACGTTGCTCTTCATCGACGACCACCAAACCGAGATCGCGAAAGCTCACGTCTTTCGAAAGCATGCGATGCGTGCCGATCACGACATCGACCTCGCCGCCTTCGACACGTTTCACCACCTCCTTCTGTTCTTTCGACGATCGAAAGCGTGAAAGTAATTCGACCTTGATCGGAAAAGGCGCGAACCGCTGGCGAAAAGTTTCAAAGTGCTGGTAGGCGAGCACGGTCGTCGGTGTCAGCACCGCGGTCTGCTTGCCGTCCATCACCGCTTTGAAGGCGGCGCGCATCGCGACTTCGGTCTTGCCGTAACCGACGTCGCCGCAAAGCAGACGATCCATCGGTGTCGGCGTCTCCATGTCCTTCTTCACGTCTTCAATTGCGGTTTCCTGATCGGGCGTGAGCGTGTATTCGAAACCTTCTTCAAACTCACGCTGCCAGGGCGCGTCCGGCGGGAACGAGTGCCCCTGAACAAGTTTGCGTTCCGCGTACAAACGCAGAAGCTCGTCAGCCATGTCGCGCATCGCGCGCTTCGCCTTGGCCTTTGTCTTCTGCCAACCGATGCCGCCGAGTTTATCCAGCGTCGGCTGATGCCCTTCGGCGCTGGAGTATCGCTGCACGAGATCGAGCCGCTCGACCGGCACGTAAAGCTTGGCGTCCTCCGCGTAGTAAAGCAGCATGAACTCGCCGCGTTTGGGCGCCGCAATCGCTGCCGGTGAAGGCTGGGCGGGCCCCAGGTCAAGCGTCACGAGTCCGCCGAATCGCGCGATGCCGTGATCGATGTGGACGACGTAGTCGTTTACTTTGAGATCGCGAAAGTCGGAAAGAAAGGCAGCGGCGCGCGCGCGGCGTTTCTTCTCGCGCTTGATGGCGGTGCTGCGACGTTCAAGCGCGGGTTCCGCGGCTTCGTCGAACAAGTCGCCTTCCACATGGACGACCAGGGTACGTACACCTCCGGCGTGCTCTCGCTCAGGAGGGGGCACGCCAGAGGCGTGCGTCCCGGGCAATTCGAAGCCGCCGGAAAGTTTGCCGAAGGTGACGATTGCTTGCGCGGTTGCCGGAGCATCGGATGGTTCTTCGAATGAAGTTAGCCGCGCGTTCACTTCGTATTCGCGCAGAATCTCTGTGACGCGCTCGGCCACGCCGCGGCTGGGCATCACAAACAGAGTGGTGGCCTTTGAATTTGCGTGGCGCGCAATGACGTCGCGCGCGAGATCCGGCAAACGGCCGTGGTAACGCATCACCGACTGCGCTCGCCACTCAATTTCTGTGTCTTCCCCCCGTTTAGAGGCGGCACTTGTGCCGCCTGTCGGGACAAGTCTCGACTCTAAACGATCGGATTCTGTTCCCCTCTCCGCAAGTGGAGAGGGGTTAGGGGAGAGGTTGCCGCCGTTCGCAACCCCACCCCCAACCCCTCCCCGTTCACCGGGAGGGGAGAGTGCCGGAAACAAAAACAACGGCCGTTTACGCCCGCGCTCTTTTCCGACCGAAATCTTCGGCTCTTCAGCCTCGAGCGCGAGCTCCTGATCCGTCGCCGACACTGTGCGACCAAGCGCGCGCAGCTCCACTCGTTGCTTTGAATCAATTCGCGAACGCAGTTCTTCGGCAGTGAGATAGAGTTCCTCGGGCCGCAAACCGAGATCATCGGCGGCGTCAGTTTCCGCTTGGCGCTGCTCGAGAGTTTGAAACGCGCTCGACAGAAAGTTCTCGACCGCGACGGGTTCATCGATGACGAGCACCGCCTCTTTCAGATAATCAAACGTGGTTGCATGGTTCTCGCGGCCGAGCGAAATCAGCCACTCCCAGCCGGGGAAGCTTTCGCCTTCGTCGGCGTAAACGGTTCGATCCCGAAGCGAGCGCGCGAATCGCTCTTCACGCCAGCGCAGGCGCGCCTGCGACGCCCATTCGCGGAAGTCTGACGCGTGCACCACCAATTCGCGCATCGGCGGAATTTCGATTTGCGTTAACTGAGCTGTCGAGAGTTGCGTTTCCGGATCGAACTCGCGAATTGAATCGACCGTGTCGCCAAAGAATTCAATGCGGGCAGGCGCATCGCGTCCCGGCGGCCAAACGTCGAGAATGCCGCCGCGCATTGAGAACTCGCCCACCGCGGCGATTGGATCTTCTCGTACGTAACCGCCGGCGATGAATTTATCGACGAGTTCTTCCGGCGCGGTGTCTTCATCACGACGCAGAACCGCTCCGGCCTTCAGCATCCCGGCCGGCGGAATTGTGCGCCGCGCCATCGCGCGCGAGGTCAGCAGAACGAAATCAGGGTGAGTCCGCGCCAGACGCCACAGCGCCAACGCGCGTTGTTCAAGCGTCTCTGCGTGCGGCGATCCTCCGGCATACGGATCGCTCTCGGACGATGGCAGGACGGCCACGGTGTCCTTGCATTCAGAAGCGCCCCGCAAAGCGCAATACCAGAAACTGATGTCGCGCTCCCAATGTTCGAGGTCGCGTTGTGCTGGAACTACGAGGGCGAACTGTTTTCCCGTTTCGCGTTGCAGCGCGGCCAGTGCGAGCGCGCGGGCGGGACCCGCCACCAAACCACTAATCGAAATGACGCGCGCGCCCCGGCGGATTTGATGGAGCACACTTCGGAATTCCGCGCTGTCAGTGACAGTGTGCAGCGTGGACTGGAGGATTGGAGTTGTTTCAGTGGTGGTGGTTGACATCTTGTACCGTCCGCGAAGCGGACGAGTGAAAATAGCCCGGCACTTCAGTGCAGGGTTTGCGTACCAAAAACAAATTTCAGCCGCGAAGCGGGCGACAGATAAACGTTCGCGTGACGTACTGAACGCGCTCTGCCGTCCGCTCCGCGGACTGGGGCTCTTTTTTAGGGGCGATTGTGATCCCAGCGATGAATCGCTGGGTTACTACCGATCGTCCACTGCGCGGACCTCAGACGAAGTCCTCCCTCACGGTCAGCCTACTGCCCCGTCTTCTTCATTAGCTCAATAAGTTTGCTGGTCGAAGCACCTTCCACAAACGGCAGAGACACAACGCTGCCGCCCGCCGCTTCAACTTCTTCACGTCCATGAATCTGATCCAGAGCGTAATCGCCGCCTTTCACCAAAACGTCCGGCAACAACTCAGCAATCAGAGAGCGCGGTGACAAGTCATCAAAAATAGTGACGTAATCGACGGGTTCCAACGCGGCGAGAAGCTCTGCGCGATCATTCTGGTTCATCAACGGACGACCTGCGCCCTTCAATTCCCGCACTGAAGCATCGCTGTTGACCGCAACCACGAGCGCCTGACCAAGCGTGCGCGCCAGGCGCAAGTAACGCGCGTGGCCGACGTGAAGAATGTCGAACACGCCGTTCGTAAACACGAGTTTCTTGCCCGCATTGCGCAGGTGTTCGCGCTCGATGAGCAGTTCATCGCGCGTCAAAATCTTTTTCCGCGTTGGGGTCAAACGTGAATTGTACGGGCGCGAATCCTAAACGGCAAAAGTTAGGGCGTGCTTTGTGTCGCTCTGTGGTTCTTTGTGCCTCCGTGGTGAAACTTTGCGCCGCATAATCACCACAGCGGCACAGAGACCTCAGAGAGACGCACAGAGAGTGCTTGGTCTCTCAACGCTTTACCATTTACTATTCACAGATTGCCATGATGGTGCCTTTTCTCGAAGAAAACGATCAGACAGTCGCGCGCCGCGCGCATCTTGAGTCGCTGCGCGCGCTTGTGGGCAACGTCTATCCAAATAAGTTCGAAAGAAGCGATGTCACGGAAACTGCTTCGCATGAAGATACGATTACCTCAATTGTCGAAGCGTTTCGACAGTATGAGCCCGAGACACGCGAAGGTGAAAAGCCTGCGGCGGAGGTTCTTGAATCCGCAAACAACGAGCTGAACAAGACGCGTGTTCGCATCGCCGGTCGCATTGCAGCGCCACCTCGCGTGATGGGCAAGGCCGCCTTCCTTCATCTGTCCGACGGCGTCTCGCGTTTACAGATGTACATTCGCCGGCAGGATGTCGCCGGCCTGCGCAACGACTCGGAGGGGGGCGAGGTCGATGGTTGGGAGTTGTTCGGACTGCTCGATCACGGCGACTTCATCGGCGTCGCGGGGTTTCTGTTCATCACGAAGACGGGCGAGCTGTCGATCCACGTCGAGAGGCTGCAGTTTCTCGCAAAGGCCATGCTGCCGATGCCGGACAAGATGCACGGCATACACGATCCGGAAATTCGTCAGCGCCAGCGTTACGTGGATCTGATTGCCGGCAGTCTTAAACTTGAACAAGACGAACACGACCTGACGCCACGCGAAGTTTTCGAACTGCGCTACAAGACTATCCGCGAGATCCGACGTTTCCTCGACGACCACGGGTACGTCGAAGTCGAGACGCCGATGCTGACACCGAAAGCGACCGGTGCGCTCGCCAGGCCGTTCAAGACACATCACAACGCGCTCGACATCGATCTGTATGCGCGCATCGCTCCGGAACTTTATCTGAAGCGGCTGGTGGTCGGTGGCTTTGAAAAGGTTTACGAAATCAATCGCAACTTTCGTAACGAGGGAATCGATCGCGTCCACAATCCTGAGTTCACAATGCTCGAGTTCTACTGGGCGTACGCGGACGTAAATCAGATGATGGATTTCTGCGAGGAACTGATGCGATCGGTTGTCTACATAGCTCTCGGTCACACGCACGTTCGTTACGGTGAGCACGAGATTGATTTTTCGCAGCCTTTTCGGCGCATCTCAATGCGCAATGCAATTTCAGAGATTGGCAAACAGGAAGTCAGCCGGGATGAAGGCGCAGAACGAATAGTAGAGCTGTTTGAGGAACTCGCGGAACCCCACTTAATTCAACCAACGTTCATCACTGACTTTCCGAAGCCGATCTCACCTCTCTCAAAAGCATCACCCGCTGATCCTTCGGTTGCTGAGCGCTTTGAATTCTTTGTCGGCGCGCTTGAAACGGCGAATGGCTTTTCTGAATTGAACGATCCGGAGGAGCAATATCAGCGCTTCAAAGAGCAGGCCGGAGCTAGAGAGCGGGGCGATGAAGAAGCGATGGTGATGGACGAAGACTACATCCGCGCGCTGGCTTACGGCATGCCGCCGGCAGCAGGGATTGGCGTCGGAATTGATCGCCTGGTGATGCTGCTGGCTAACAAACACTCAATCCGCGACGTGATCCTGTTTCCCCACATGCGACCGGAAAGAGCAGGAGGCAGTAGGCAGGAGGCAGACGAATCGGGGCAGTAGCCCGCGCGTAAGCAAGGGCGTCGCATTCACGCCCTCCCTTACGGTCGGGCTACCGCCCCGACGGATGCGGTTACCGCGCTGGCGTTTCCTGATGAAAGGCTGCCTGCCAGGTCCCCTTCCGCTTAACCCAAAGACTGCTGGCCCATGTGGTGGGAATCGGCTGGCCTCCGCAAGTCCCCACCGCAACTCCTTTGTAAGTTAGCAATGCGTAACTCGCGCCATACTTTGTCAGTTTCCAATCCGACAACGTAAACGACTTCACATCGCACGGCGCACTGGTGATTTCGGCGGGTATATTCTTCTTTGCCGATACGCCACCCTCGCCCACCAGGACGCTATCGGCGGATAGGTGCGTTTCGAATGGTTTCGGATCCTTGGCCTTCCACGCGTCCCAGAGCGCGGTTTCCTTGTCTGCAAGCTCTTTCATCAATTGGGCCTTGGTGACGGTGGGTGCTTTCGGTTTCGGCGTCGGCGAGGGCGTCGCCTCCTGTGCGATCGTTAAGCTGGCCAATGCCAGAACAATAATGGCGGCCAGAGGTAGATGTCTCTTCATCCGGTGAATCTCCTTTGATGGTTGGGTTTGAATGCGCGGAGTTTCTACTACTGACTCCTTAGTTCTGTCAATGGAAGTTGTTACAGAACCGCGAGCGGTAGCGAGCGGGACAAGGGCACAAACCTGCGTTCTAAAAGATCGCAAACCAATGCCAAAGTAATCCTGGTTGAGTTCTTATCCCGCTCGCTACCGCTCGCGGTTCTGTAAGGCGGGTGCATTTGACTGGCTGCCAATCGTAAGGATCGTCCCGCCGAAGCCAACGGCCCAGCCGTGATTCCGATCGACGAAGTGGATACGGGTCAGCGCGTGTGAAATCCCTGACGTCTCAGCGAACCAGTGACGGCCACCGTTGACGGTACGCAGAAGAGTTCCATCGGCGCCGGCGGCCCAGCCTTCAGACGGATTGATGAACTTAACATCGAGCAGGTCGACTGTGACGTTTGATCGCTGTGGCAACCACGTGCGACCGGCGTCGATTGTCGCGAAGATTCGGCCCGATGAGCCGACTGCCCATCCAAGACGATCGCTGACAAAGCTGGTTGAGTAGAATCGAAACTTGAGGGGGTCTCGCACACTTGCTGTCTGCCAGGTCACGCCGCTGTTGTTCGTGTGAATAATCGTTGCGCCCGCGCCCACCAACCAAAGGCGTGAACTGTCGAAGAACGCCCCGCCCAAAAGCAGATGCTTAGTCGGAGGAGATTGACGCGTCCAATGCGCGCCGCCATCGCTGGTCGCAAGCACCACGCCGGTTTCGCCAAACACCCATCCGTTCACGCGGTTCGCAAATATCACGCGCACCAGCCGCGCGTTGGCATCGACTCCATCAAGGTAAATTGGTCGCCAAGTCAATCCGCCGTCGTCCGTGCGCAGCAGATACGAACGCGCTTCGTCATTCGTCTTCAGCTTGTAAACATCGCGTTCAGCGATGAGCCAGCCCGAATGATCGTCAATGAAGCAAACATCGCGGAAAGTGTCTTTGGTGAGCGCCGAAACTCTCTTCCAGGTTGTGCCGCCGTCGTTTGTTTCCAGCAGCGTGCCTCCACTACCGGCGACCCAGCCGTGATTTTGATCGAGAAATTGAACGGCGTGCAGCCACGCCATCGTGCCTGAGCGTTGGCGACTCCATGTCGCGGCCGCGCCAGAAGGCGGAAGGCAGAAAGCAAAAAGCAGAAGGCACAAGAAGGGGAGGCAGGCGCCAGGCAGCAGGCGGCAGGATCTCACGACCGTGCGTAAAGTTGAATCCATTGGTCTCGCGTAACCTATCAAACCGTTTTTCCTGCCGTGTGCCTACCGCCGTCTTCCCGCCGTCTTCCTGCTTCCTGCCGTCTGCCTTCTGCTTACTGCCTTCTGCCTTTTGTGCTTAGAATCCTCCGGTGAATATCCGCGCGAAACTCAGGATCGGCAGAAAGCTCGTGATCTTGTCGAACGTCTTCCACTTGTTGCCGGGCACGATGACTTGATCGCCGGGCTGGAGATAGACGGAATCAGGGGCCTGGCCTTTGTAGATGGCACTAACGTTCACAGGAATCGGCTGCAAGTTCCCATTTGCCTGCTTGCGCAGCACATAAACTTTGCTCTTGTTACCGGTTTGCAGAACGCCGCCAGATTCGGCAATCGCTTCAGTCACAGACAATCGTCGCGTCATCAGGCGAATACCGGGTTGTGCGACGTCGCCAACTACACTGTAACGATACGAACCGGCACGATCGAGCGCCACCGAGACCTGCGGGTTAAGGATGTATTCGTCGTAACGCTTCTTGACCAGTTCCGAGACCTGATCGACGGTCTTGCCGTTGACGAAAATGCCTTCCGGGATCAGCGCGAGATAGATTCGGCCGCTGGGCGGAATGACGATGCCCTGCTTTGAGTAACGCTCTTGCGCGAACACGTTAACCGAGATCACATCCTCGGGACCGAGCCGATACGTCGTGAAGAAGTTGTTGTACTGCTGCACGATCGCCTCTTCGTCGGAACTCGCATCCATGCGGTTCGTTTGCGCGTCCGCGATGACTTCAGGCATCGGCGAAGGTTGCGCAGTCGCAGCCGGCTGAACGGCTTCCGACGACGTGCGGCGTTGCCGGCTAGCGGTTGGTGATTGGGCCAGGGCGCTTGCTGTAATCGTCAGCGCGATCGCCAATACTGAGGTTTGGGTTAACAGCTTCTTCATGGTTTCGACCTCCAACTCTCTTTGTCGTTTAGACGCGGGACTCCCGCGGCTCGTCGGCGGACAAGTCCGCCGTCTAAACGAACCTACGTTCCTTTTCCAAACAAGATCGTCTTGATCGTTTCGAACAAGATGGTCGCGTCGAGCGCCACGTTCTGGTTCTTCATGTAATACAAATCGTATTGCAGCTTCTGTTTGGCGTCCTCGATCGACGCGCCATACGGATAGTTGATTTGCGCCCAGCCAGTCAGGCCCGGCGCGATCAAATGGCGCTGTTCGTAGTACGGAATCTCCTGCGCGAGTTGCGCGACAAAGTGCGGTCGCTCCGGGCGCGGGCCGACAAAGTTCATATCGCCGCGCAGAATGTTCCAGAACTGCGGGATTTCGTCGACGCGAATCTTGCGAATGATTCGGCCGACACGGGTCATGCGTTCGTCATCGGTCTTAGCCCAGACGGGACCGTCTTTCTCGGCATCCGTACGCATCGAGCGAAACTTCATCAAACTAAACGGCCGGCCGTTTTTGCCGACGCGTTCCTGCTTGTAAAGGACCGGACCGCGCGACTCGAGCTTGATTACGATGGCGGTAAAGATTGCGATGGGCAGCGAAAGGATTGCGCCAACCAGAGCGATGATGCGATGCATTGCGCTACGCGCGATTTCGTTGATGCGCGCGCGACGACCCCGGCTTGAGAAAATCAGCCATGACGGCCGAATCATGTCGAGGAGCACGCGGCCAGTCAGCCGTTCGTAGAACGACGCGCTCTCTTCAATGGTCACATCGCCGGACAAACTCAACTTCAAAAGCTCCTGCGTCGGAAATTGTCCGCGTCGATCGTTGATGGCGACCACCAGTCGATCGATGTTCTCGCGTCGAACCAGCGAAGCTAATTCCGAAGTAAGGCCGATCACTTTCGGATTGATCAAGCTCTTTCCCACCAGGGCCGGATCGTTGTCAACAAAACCGACTACGCGGTAGCCGGCGTCTTTTCGTTGCAACGTTTCCCTGGCGATCTCGACGGCAAATTCACCGGAACCAACGATCAGAATGCGCTCGCCCAATTCGGGATGACCGAGAAACCAATGGATCGAGAGCCGCCAACCGACCATCAATAGCAACGCCAGCGGCAGGGAAATCAGCGTCACGCCGCGGCCAATCATCACCTGCGGCAGCACATAAAACATGAGCGCCAGCGCCACCCACGCGAGGCCCAGCGCCTGCAGCATGCGCAATACCAACTCGCGACGGTCGCGCATCACCACGAAATCGTAGAGATCAAAGAGATAAAAAGATGCGAGACAGAAGAGCGTCGCCAGGGCGGCTTTATAGAATCCGTTGCGACTAATCAGCGCGTATTCAGCATTCACCGCACCCAGCCGCACGTAGACAGCGATTACCAGGCCGCCGAAGAGCAACATTGCTTCGACGAGCAGCAGGAGTATCGTACGGGCTTTAAGGCGCGATGAGTTCATCTTTGTTCTACGACGCCACCACATCATCCTCGATGTAAATCATTTCGAGTTCGCGATCGTCGTCCGTCGATTCGACTTCTTCAACAGCTTCTGGACGCGCGGCATAGCGTTGCTGCTGATAGTAGTAGGCAGCTTCATCGCTTGTCCCTTCGGCGCGATTCAACACGACGCCCAGCATTCGTTCGCGCGGCAGTTGCTCCAGGAGCCGCTCGACCGCCGCATAACGTGTCTTGCCAGAGCGCACGACCAACAACGCGGCGTCGGCACGATTGATTAAGAGATTCGCGTCGGTGAACACCCCGAGCGGCGGTGCGTCGATGATGATGTAGTCGAAGTGCTTGCGCGCTTCATTAAGCAGATGGCCAAAGCGCGGTCCCGACAACAGCTCAGCCACGTCTTCACGGGCTGCGCCGCCGGGCAGCAGATGCAGGCCCGCCGGCTGAAGCTTCACGATTGCCTGGGACAGTTTCGTTTCGCCGGTCAGTACTTCCGACAAGCCAACTTCATTTTCAATTCCCAGGTAGTGCGCAGTTGAAGGCCGGCGCAAGTCCGCGTCGATCAGCAGGGCCCTCACACCGTCTGTCTGCGCCAACAGCCACGCCAGGTTCAAACTCGTCAGGGTTTTGCCTTCGCCAACGCCGGCGCTCGTGATGACGAACGCGCGCATGTTCTGCCGTTCGCCGGCTTCCAGGAGTTTCGTGCGCAGCGCACGAAAGTGCTCACACTCAGGCGAGCGCGGAGAAGTTACGGCGAAAAGATGTGGTTCGACGCGCGCGGTCGAGATTACTCGCGAAGAGAACTCGACGGCGCGCGCCGATCCGACAGCGCCCAAGGTTGCCCCAGCATCACGGTAAGCTGGTCCGCCGGGGAGTGCCGGCCCGCCGGTCGCCTCGTCCGTGTGCGCAGTGGACGCTGAATTGAAGCCGATCGGCACGGCAGTGAACGGCGAGACATCCCACGGATGCTCTGCCTGTCTCGGAACGAAATACGAGACGTTATCTGCGTTGCCAGCTTGGCTGACTGAAGAAGTTGAAGTGCGCGGAGCGGATTCAGCCCGCTTCAGCGCGTCATAGACTCTGCCCATTGTTTCTTCTCCCGTTGCGGTCAGAACCACTGGCGTAAGCGGGTGGGTCCGAACGGAGTCTGTCGAAGCTTGTTAACCCGCCCGCTGACGCAGGCGGTTCTGACGTGATTGGGTCGGTACGCCGTGAGTATTTGATTTCAGGTTCAGGCGCCGGCGAAACCAGCGAGAAGCTGTCTTGAGTGGCATGCGCATCGTGTGCGTGCCCGTTTCCATTTCCATTCGTGGCGCGCGCATCGTGTGCGAGCCCGTTTCCATTGCCCGATCTGGGATCTGAGACCTGAGATTTGAGATCACTTTCGCCGTTACCGGCCGACCACAGTTCCGCCCGGGCGGCGGAATTGAAGATGCGGCTGGGATCGTTTTGGACCTGCGGGGTCTCACTGGTTCGGCGCGGCAACATGTCGAACGTCGCCGCGACTTCTTCAATCATCACGCGGCTGATGACTGTGGCGCTGGACGCGAAGCCGTTGAGCATCGCGTTGTCGCAAAGATTGTTGATGTTGCGCGGGATGCCCGCGGCACAGCGAAAGATGTAGTCAACGGCGCCCGGCGAGAAGAGGTCGGTCTTCACCGCGCCGGCAACTTTCAAACGAGACGCGATGTACTGTGCAGTCTCTTCAACGTTCGGCAGCGCAGCAATTTCACAACGCAGCGCGACACGTTGTTTCAGTTGGCGCAGGTTCGGTTGATTTAAAACCTCGCGCAGCTCGGGCTGTCCGGTCAGGACGATTTGCAGGTGCTTAGCGGTGTCTGACTCGAAATTGCACAGCAGGCGAATCTCTTCCAGGACTTCTGTAGACAAGCCGTGTCCTTCATCAACAACCAGCACCGTGCGCAGGCCGCGGTTGTGACGCGACTCGAGAACTTTGCCGAGTTCAATCAGCAGGTCCGATTTGTTTTCCCAGTCGCCGATGTTGAAGAGCGTCGCGAGATATTGATAGAACTCTGCGACCGACAGACGTGGGTTGAAGATGTAGGCCACCATCACCGTGCGATCCAGCCGCTGCATCATCCAGCGCAGCAGCGTGGTTTTGCCGGTGCCGACTTCGCCGGTCACGACGATAAGGCCGCGGCCGCTCTCGATGCCATAGTGCAGGTTCGCCATCACCTCCGTGTGCGAAGGCGTGAAGTACAGGTAGCGCGGATCGGGGGTCAGCGCGAAGGGCAACTCTTTCAGTCCGTAAAATTCTAGGTACATGGCTTTCTCCGTGAGTCGGTACGCAGTCCCGATGTGTCGGGACTGCCTTTGCACGCCGGAGGCGTGCGTACCTACTGGGTAATCTTTTCGAATACGTGCGTCATAGTTAGAACAAAAGCGAGCATCGGTACTGCGACGACTGCCGCGGCGATGCCGGCGGCCAGGGCGAGACTTCTGCGGCGCGGAATGGCGACCGCTTCGGCCGGCGTCAGCAGCTCAGGAATCGAAGCGAGCACCGGCAGACTGGTGTAATGCTTCGCGTCTTCAATAGTTTGAATCGTGAACAAGCGGCGCACTTCGAAAATCAAGACCAGCAGGATCCCCAGCGCCAGGCCAATTCCGAAACCGCCCGCCGTCAGCATGAGTCGCTTCGGTGCGACGGGTTTTTCGGGTAGGTTTGCCGGGTCAACCACCTGAATGCCGCCGCCTTGCTGTTCCTTCGCCGCGTCCGCTCCGACAACGATCTTCGACTGTTGCAGTAGCAGGTTGTCGTAGTTCGTCTTTTTGGTTTGGTATTCACGGTCGATGGTCTGCAAAGCAACTTCTGCTTCCGGGATGGCGTTGATGCGCGCGTTGAGTTCGCCGATTTGCCGGTTAGTTTCAGCCAGCAGACGGTTCTGCCGATCCATGTCGCCCTCGACCATTGAAATGTTCGTGCGCAAAGTCAGCAGGCGCGGATCGATGAGCTTCGTCAGTTTTTGTCTGCGCTCTTCGGTACGCTCCTTCCACTCGTTCATCATCTGATCCTGCTGCGACTTGATGTCTTCGATCTGCTTCTTCTTGGAGATGACGTCGGGATGCTTTTCTTTGTATTGCAACATCAGAACTTGCAGTTCGCCTTCATAATCCGAACGCCGGCTGACCAGTTGGGCCCAAGCGGCGGTTGTCTTCGGATCGGTCGCACCCTCTGAGGCCAGGACGATTTCCTGTTCGTGACTTTTGGCGATGTCGCCGAGCTGGCTGCGATACGCGGCCGCTAAATCGCGCAGGCGGCCCTGTTCCGCAATCAGCGCCTTCTGCTCTTCATGCAGACCCGTGAGCCGGCCAACCAGCGCCTGCGACTGCGAGGGCAGGTTGTTTATGTTCTGTTGCAGGTAAGCGAGCCGCTGCGTGTCGATCGCGTCGACCTCTTCTTTCGCCGCGCGTACCTGTTCTTCGATGAACTGCTTGGCCGAGGCGCCCGCATTGACCGTGCCTTTCGTTTGCTCGTCGATATACCTGCTCGCGAGTTCGCGGGCGACGGCCTGGGTCGTTTTCGGATCCCGGCCGCGGTAGGTGATGTTGAACGCGTTCGTGATGTCGTTGCGGCTGGTGTTGACCTTGACGTTAATCGCTTTGAGCATATCGTCGATGATCACTTCCATCGCTTCGCCACGCTGCCGCTCTTCTTTGTACAGGTCGTACTTTTCCACCAGCGGTTCCAGCGAGCTGCGGCTGGTGACGACTTGAGAAATGCTGGCGAGCTCGCGCGTCAGCGTCTCTTCCGTAATCATCGGCACGACCGAATTCGGCAGCGTCGAAGACTTCACCACGATCAACGTGGTCGATTCGTAGATGTCCGGCAGACGAACCACAACGAAGCCGATGGCCAGGCCAATCGCGAGCGTCGGCAGGATGATCATCCACTTGCGCTTCAGCGCGATGCGGCCGTACTCGCCTAGTTTGCGCGGTCGAAATTCAGTGCTCATTTGGATCTCCTGATAGCTCCCATTTGTCCCATCAACCCCTAAGTCCCATCGGACACAGGGGAGATGGGACGAATAGGACACGTGCGATTACAGAGTTGCCAAAGCCTTCTTCGCTTCGTCAGCCTCGGGGAAAGGCGACTTTTCAGCCAGGCGGATCGCGCTTTCGATTTCGCGACGGGCACCGGCTTTGTCACCTTTGGCCGCCAGCGCGACGCCGAGGTGATAGCGATAAGTTGGCGAAGGCGAGACGTTGTTGCGACGCGAGGCGTTTTCATCGACGGTCGCGGCCTTCTTCAGTTGCTCGGCGGCGGCGGCGTACAGGCCTTTCTTGTAGTAAACCCAGCCCAGCGTATCGACGAAGCTCGGCACTTCCGGATTCGCCTGCACAGCTGTTTGCGCCAGCCGCACCGCTTCATCCAGATTGCCTTTGCCGTGCTGCGCGTACAGCCACGCCAAATTATTCGCGGCGAAGACCGCGTTCTGATCGATCGCCAGGGCCTTGCGGTAATTGTCGATCGCGGCGTCGATGTTCTGCAGGTTCATTTCGAGCATGCCGATGAGCGTGTAAATCGCCGCACTGTCAGGACGCCGCTCGACAATCTTTCGATACTCTTCGATAGCGCGTTGCTGCTGGTTCGTATTCACGAACAGTGCGCCGAGAGCCGAGTAGGCAGCGAGATAGTTGCCGTCAATCTCCAGGGCGCGGCGGAACGAGGCCTCTGCGCCCTGCGCGTTCATTTCGTAGCCGTAGACGCGACCCTTCAGGAAGTGAAGCGAAGCGTTGTTGGGTTGCGACGCGATGGCTTGATCGATCCGCGCGTGTGCCTGGTCGGGCTTCCTTTGCGCCGTGTAGATGTTCATCAGCCCACGCAGCGAGTTGAAGTGCGCGCTATCCAGCGACAGCGCACTGTTGTAGAAACCGATGGCTTCATCAACCTTGCCCTCGGCAAGGGCAACGGCCGCGAGGTTCACATGACTGTCAGGGTTGTGCGGCGCGGCATCGCGTGCGGCGGTGAAATCCAGACGAGCGGTTTTAATGTCTCGCAGCTGTAACGCGGCCGAGCCATGCGCGATCAGCGCTTTGACTCTTAACTCGGCCAGCATCTGCGGCGATGTATCGCGATCGGGCGCGGCTTTCGCCAGACGCTCCTGCAATTGCGCCGCGAGTTTCAGCGCTGACTTGGCATCGCCGCTCGCGAGATTGATTTGCACCTGCATCAGTTTGGCCGGCAGGTATTCGGGATAGTTTCGTTCGAGGTCGCCGGCGAACACGCGCGCCTGATCCATCTGGCCCAAACGGTAGTTGGCTTCCGCCATGAAGTACAGTCCGGCACGCGAGTTCGGCTCCTGCCTCAGCACTTCGCGCAGGTCTTCGACCGCTACTTTCAGATCGTTCGGCTGGCCCGCTTGCATCTGGATGCGGGCGCGAAGAATCAACGCCTGGCGATCCGTCGCGTCATTCTTTAGCACCGCTTCGACTTCGTTCTTGGCGCCGGCGATATCGCGGCGGCTCAACATGATCTCGGCCAAACGGTAGTGCGCCTGCGTGTAGTCAGGCGATTTCGTCAGCACTTCTTTATAAATCGCAATCGCTTCGTCCAGGCGACCGACTGATGAGTAGAAGTCTCCGAGCACCGAACGGCCCTCAGGTTTGTCTTTATCAATTTCGGCCAGTGCTTTGTAGGCCTCTTCAGCTTTGTCGAGCCGCTTGTTCACCAGGTAGAAGCTGGCAATGATGAAGCGCGCGTCGCGATTGCTCGGTTCGACCTGAATCGCCTTTTGAAAGGCGGCTTCGGCTTCATCGATACGCTGCGCGCCGACCAGGAACTTTCCGTATTCGTAATGCGCCATCGCCGATCCGCCACTGACAGAAATCGCCCGCTGATAAATCGTTTCGGCGGTCGCGATGTCGTTCGTCAAAACGTGAAAGCGAGCCAGGCTCAGGTACGATTCGACCCGCTGCGGATTCAACTCAATCGCGCGATTCAGCTCCGCGAATGCTTCCTGCTTCTTGTCCTGCGCGAACAGGACGCCACCCATCAGGATGTGGCCTTCGATGTGATTGGGATCTTTGTCGAGAACTTCTTTCGCGAGCCGTTCTGCTTCGCCAAGCGCCGCGGATGAGTGCTTTGCGCCAACCAGGTAGTAGTTACCGAGCTTCACCCGAACATCGAGGTGGTTCGGATCGAGTGACGCCGTCAGGCGCATCTCTTCGAAGGCTTCCTGATAACGCTGCAAACCTTCGTACGCGTTCGCCAGTCCCCAATGCGCTTCGGCGAGCTTGTCGTCGATTTGCAGGGCACTGCGGAACTCCAGCACGGCTTCCTGAAACTTTTTATCTTTCAGGAGCGCCTGGCCACGGGCGACGTGGTTGGCTTTGGCTTTTTCCGGCGTAGTGCACGCGCCGAGAACAAAGACGGCGGCGAGCAGGGAAAGAAACAGAGGAAGGACGTAGAACTTGCGGCACTCTCGATTTTTCATTGCGGTCTCCGTGAATCCCGACAGGTCGGGACTCGGGTAATTCACTCAACGGTTGTCTTTGCGGCAACGGGCAATGTCGCGCGAAGGCCGTTTGAGTTACTGATTAAAGGGTGTCAAAAAACGTCACTCACGCCAGAGCGGCGGAGTCACAGGTAAGAAAGAGATAATCGGAGGTGAATTTCAGGAAAAAGAGAACGGATCGCCTTTCGACCGGATTGGGACTTATAGGTCGCATACGACCCCATCAGACCCATACGTCGCTTAGAGCCGCGACGGCAGAGTCGGCTAGTCAGGTATAAATGCCGGCAGTTCAGGAGCAGCATGCGAAGCAAGTTCAACGGCGGTCTGCTCGGCCTCTTCTTTCGAGTTGCCGATCGGCACCATGATGCGCACCATTGCGCCGTCCGAACGACGCCGGCGAACGCTGTCGATCACGGTGTAGATCTTGCCCCAGTACTCGCTGGCGAGCGGCCGGCCTCGCCCTTCGTACCAATACAACATCAACGCTCGATTGTTGCCGTTCTGAATCACGTAACGATTGGCTTCGAAGGACGGACGGCCACCCGACGCAGCAATCATGATTCGGCCGCCATCGCTCATCACCCAGCCCGACCCGGGCAGACAATTGAGCGGGCTGTGATACGTCGCGCCGGTTCGTTGCGAAGCGTAGTAACCGGCATACAAGGACGCGACGCGATTACCGGATTCATAGTTGCGCGAAAGATATTCGTCCGCGCGGAGAACCTTTTCCGTCTCGGCATCGAACCGGGTATCGGCGCCGCTTTGTCGCCACGATCCGAATTGGGACGGAAATTCTTTCAGCGACTTCCGTGAAATTTTCGCTTCGCCGGCGCGCTCCCACACATTGATGATTCCGCCACCAATCAGCAGCACGACGAGCAAAATCCAGAACCTCTTTGAATTCGATTTCGACATGAAACCAACCCCTCCCTAGTTTAGAGTCGGGACTTGTCCCGACGCCGGCGGCACAAGTGCCGCCTCTAAACGGGGCATTGTCTTGTTAGTCCACATTCGCCCAATCCGATCCAGCGCCCATCCCGTCGCGAACAGCAACGCCGCCGCAACCAGGTAAATCACCCAGCCTGAGAACGAATGAAAGAAGCCATCGGCCACTTTTGTGCCGTAATAATGCGCCAAAACACCGGTGCCACTGACGCGCGCGGCGTTTGTCAGGATGGCGATCGGAACGGCCGAAACAATGAGAATCACTGAGCGCCAGAACCCGAACGTTCGGTACGCAGGCCGCTGGCCTGCAGCAGGCGGGCCGCCTGCGTACCCCTTCGGCCGCGTGAAATACGCGTACACGACTGCCAGAGTGACGAGCGTCATCAGAGAACGGATGCCGCTGCACGCTTCCACAACTGCGAGTCGCTTCGGCTCTGTGGCGCCGAGTGGCATCAACTCGATCACGTTGCCGTGACGCAGCACGGGAATCTCAAAGAACGACATGGCCGCTACCGCACACTTCGATGCGAAGAGCTGAAGCGGAAAAGCGATCTTGTTGAAGATGATCTGCGGGATTGGAATCGCGAGCGCCAAAAGCAACAGCGGCACGGCGACCACCTGGATGATGCGAAAGCCGAAGAAGTAGATCACGATTCCGGCAAGCATCAGCAACAGCGACGCGCGCTGCACAAACAACTCAGCGCCGGCGGTTCCGGCCCAAAGGGCGAGCAAAGCAAAGCTGACACAAACAATGCCGGCCCAAAGCGCGCTTTTGCGTTGCTGTTCGGTGAACCGCTTTCGCTCTTGCCAGACGATGAAGCCGATGATGAAGGGAACGAGAAGGCCGTGCGAATAGTTCTCGTCCGTCCACCAGTCGCGGCTTAACTTCATCAACACCGCGAAGTAGACAAACGCCAGCGCGGCTGCGATTGCGACAGGTTTGTAGAATTTTTCTTGAATGGCGACACTCATGCGGTTCGTTGGTGCTTTTGCTGCTCGAGGGGCAATCCCAATCAGCGAAGCTTTTTGTGGTGCGGGCCGGGAAATAAGGGCCGAAAGTTTGAAAGGAAACCCAAGTTCCTTGCGGCCATGTCCGGGCCCGCCAGAGAAAAGAAAGGATCAATCAAAGCGTGGTTCCGGAGAAACCTACTCCGGAAAGCTCAAAAACCTCGCTCGTCGAAGCGACAGAAATTGGCACTTTGCTGAAGTAACCTCACGAGGTTAGCTCCGGGACGGCCACGGTCGCTCTGCCCCTGGGTTGCGGTTTAGCGTTCACAAGTGAGAAGCGTTTTTCGATAAACACGAATAGTACGGTTGAACTCACCAAAGTCAGGAGGAACGAGATGGGCAACGCCACCCAGAACAGAACTAATGGATTGCTGGACTTAACCAGAACGAGGCTGAGGGCCAAGCCAATCCCTTTTAGTGTCAGCCCGTGAATCAAATAGTACGAGTAGCTCATATTTCCGAGCCACCTCAGCGGCAGCCACGACAATGCACTCTTCAGGAAAGATTTTGCGACCAGGGAGAAAAATACAAAGGCAAAGAAACCGGGCATTAAAAAGCTCTCGCGATAATTCCACCAATTCCGTTCCATGCCGGGCAGAAAACGCAGATGCCCCTGCTGCGGCGAGATCAGATAAATGAGCGCCAGCGTGCCCGCCAGCGCAATCGTCCCGTACCAGTCAGCACCCCGCACTTCACGGTCCTGTACATGTTTGAGCGCCTCGTAAACCAGAATGCCGGAGACGAACAGGGTTAGCTGAATGCGAAACTGAAAGCCGGCGAGACTGACTGCGATTGCGATTGCGGATACGGCCACGAAGAAGATGACTCGGCGAGATTTGGCCCACAATCGAATTCCGAGCACGGACATCAAAACCGGCATGAGAAAGTAAAAGAAAAATTCGTAACTCAACGACCAGGCAACTGCGATGATCGGCTGAATGTTGAACATGCCCGGGAGTAACAAAATGTTCTGAAGTATGTAAAGGGCGGCGGCGGTTCGATCAGCCGGGATCTTATTCTCACTGAGAAAGATCATCGAGAGGGCCAGGTAAATCCCCAGCACGAACAAAAACGTGGGATAAATCCGGTTCACTCTTCTCCTAACGAACTTCAGGTGGTCGAGGGGGCCTTTCATCAAAATCGAGTAAATCAGATAGCCGCTCAGGACAAAGAAAAGATCTACGCCGGAATGGCCGATGCACTCGAGCAATGCCGACAACGCGAAGGTGACTGAATCTGACGGTAGCTGACTGCCGAATAGAGCGTGATAGTGAACGAAAAAGACGAGAATTACGGCCAGTCCTCGCAGTCCCTCCATGGGCAGTATTCGCTGCGAGCTGCGTGCGTCCTCCAGCTCGTAGATTTTCTTACCGATGTCTGCTATCGAGGTTTTCACTGCTTTTTTTTTCCCGTGTTCTCCTGGCCGCAGCGCCGTAAAAACTGCGAACTTGCGATGTTTTGAAAGGGTCAATCGATGAAGGGTTCCATCTGCGGGCCGCTACCTGGTGGCTGCGGGTTGTGCGAGACGCCAGACGAGATATCTGCCCGACGCGCGAAAATTCATGTCATAGTCTTTGGCCTTCCATGAGTCGGCCAGACTGTGGATGCCGTCCACGCGATCACCGTACGAAGCGTCGAAGACATCGTCACCCATATGTAAAAACTCTCGGTCTCCGGTAATCAGAAAGGCGTATCCGAACGCATGATGAACCGTCGAGTTGAGGTGCCTGATGTAACGGATATTTCCCGCATCACCATTTGTGCGACGGTCTATCTCGACCAGCTTGTAATCCGGATCAGAGACTCTGCGATCGCCCCAAAAATACCAAAAGGCCCGCCAACGGTACTGCGGCAAATCCGAAACAATCTCTGAGCCGCGGAAAGCGTCGCGGTATAGATGACGGACTGAGTTCACAATTTGATCGCGTAGTTTCGCTTTCACTGCCGGTTTTGGAGTCAATTGGTGCAGGAGGATGGTGCTCTCGAGATAAAGGCCGACCATGAAAGGCTGTTCGATGTTTGAAGCCACGTCCACGTTCCACCGCCACGATCCGTCGGGCCGTTGCAGCCGGCCAAAATAATTAATCGCTGTGTCTTCAGTGTGCGTAAGGTAGGCCGCCCGCTTCGCGGCGCCGTCCGTGGCCGCGCCGCTTCGCGGCTTGAGCGTGCCGTTGCCGTAAAGCGTGTAAGTGTCGGGCAACACGCGCGCCATCATCACTGCGTAGAGTTGTGCGTAACCACTCTCGCGGAGATCCGAGAAGAGCTTGTTATCGTTCCTGTGGTTGTAGACCCAAAGATCGAAAGTACTGCGCGTTTCGCGCTCGAGGTAGTCCCACATTTCGGGCCGGCCATCCAGCGCGCGCAGCATCAGGCCAGCCAGGGCCATGGACCGCGGCGGCAGATGATTGTTGTGGCCGAACTTGACCGTACCGTCGCCCATGTATTGCGAGTGCCACAAGGCGTCAGCCAGTCTGCGTGCATAATCCAGAAAACGCTTATCACCGGTGCGGTAATAGTTTATGTATTCAACCAGGGCCGTGTCGTAGTAATTGGCAGAGTAGTAGTGGTCGACGTTCGTACCAAAATCACGCTCGTGATAGAAAGTGTCGGCGACTGTGTCGTTAATGGAAGCGTAGGACCAGGGCGCGGCGAGCGTGAGACTGGTGTCAGACTCAACCGACCTTACTTTCACAATGCGTTCCGTACCCGCAGCGTCACGAATTCTAAAGTGCCCGTTAAAACCTGGCGCCGGTCCTGACTGGTCAAAATCAAGCGTGAAGCGCGTGCCCTGTCCCGTGACAATCGCGCGGCCCTGCACGACCGAAACGCGGCCGGCGATGACATTTCTCCACACGTTGTCCGGCTTATCAAGTGTCATCGGTCCGTACGGCGCGACGCGCGGCGCGGCCTCGCCGTGACGCCGGCCCATCTCATTCGCAGTTTTGTCGAACCACGAAAACGGATTGAGCGGGCTGTTTGATTTCAACTGAGGTCCACAGATGAAAGCTACTTCCGCACTGGGATAACTAACCAGTTGATCAACTGCGTTCGGTGGCAGTCGCCAGGTGTTCTTCAGATTTGATTCAGCATTGGCGGTAATGTTCGCGACAGTTCTGGGCCGCGAAGCGGAGCGTTCCTGGGAAGTCGTAGTGCCAAAACAGGCTGTGACCAGAAGCGCGAGCAAAACAGCGCGACGAAAACTTCCCGGTTTTAATTTCAAGTTTGAAGCCATGGGCGATGCTAGTTGAGAGGCAGGAGGAATTGACTGAGCGATTCGTATTCAGCCGTGAATTCTTTGTACTTTCCCGGCTCGGCGTAACGCAGTTCCGGCGCGCTCTTCTTCGCCGCGATGTCTTGTGTCCACGGAAGCCCGCGGCCCTCCGCCATCTCGCGTAATGCCGTATTTATTTTTCCCGTGGCCTTGGCGTAGCCCGCGTTTTCGATTGCCCATCCGCGCGGATCGAAGTCGTCGTGGTGAGTCAGCATGTGATTAATGGCGTCCGCCAGTTCTAATTCGCCGGCTAGTAGACCAGTGCGCGCGTTGACATGATCGAGGTTAACGCCGCACTGATGGCGATAGACAATGATCGGCGTGCCGCAGAACATACTTTCGTAAATCGCGCGATTGGCTCCTTCGCGGCGCGACAGTAAAAGCGAAACCTGCGAGTCAGCAACAATCCGCGCCACCTCGGCGTGCGGAATCTTTTCAAAGACATCACAGTTTGATTCGAGTTCGTATTCGCGTAACAACTTTTCGATCGTTGCACGTCTCCAGCCCATCGGATAACCGATTAACGCAAATTTGAGATCTTTTTCGTGCTTCTGCTTGTAATCTGCCGCCGCACGGAAAAACAATTCGTGCCGCTTGAGTGGATCCCACGCCGCGACCATTACCACGTCGTATTTCGCCGGCGTTCCGGGATCGCGCGGACGAAACGTCGCCGGGTCGACCCACTCACCCGCACCCACACGAGTCGGTATCAGGTTCGTCTGCAAACTTTCAATGAACTCGAAATCAGCTTCCCGTGGCGATTGAATCAGCACATCAAGATCGGACCCGAGGTAAAAAAGAAACCTCACGTCCTGATAGCCCCAACTGCTCGGCTCAAGCACAAACATGTAGCGCGAGGCCAACGCCCCTAGATCATAAATCGCGGCCATGGCCAGGACGGCCTCGCTGTACATCAACATCAACACGCCGCGCTCGCCGGTGTTTGCGTCGTGCGGTTTGAGGACGATCAAATTTCCCTGGCGTTCCGGATCCTCGTCGTTGGGAAAGCGCAAACGAACCTGATGCTCTGGCGGAAAGGACGCGTATAGCTTTCTCAGCTCCTGGGCCGTGGGTGACCTGGTGAATTCCTGGCGCAGTCGGTTTTCCGATGCGGGCAACAGCCGGTCATCGCGAAAGCAACTCTCCCGAATAATTTCATTGAGTCGCGCGATGCGCCTGGCGCCGAGCCGCTCGCCTCCCAAGTGACGCCACATGTGCAACATGAAACGTGAGGCGTCGTAAGGCTGTCCGCGCAACAAAGCGAAGCGCGATTGAAAGTCCATCCACGAGCGATACGGATATTGCAGCGCCGGCCACGCATAGAAGCCGTTTCTTAGTCGCTGAGCTAATTCCGCCGATAACATGTGAATAATCTTCGTGGTCTTATTACGCAACGGACTCCCGCTGTCGCTTAATGACCATGACCAGCATGGCCTTTAGGCTACGCATCGCTTGTCTGCCGGCAGGGAGCGCGGAAAAAATCGAGATAGCAATGGCAACTGACACAGCAAAGGCAACTGCTAATCTCAAGATTAAATTGGGAATTGATTCCAGCCACTGACGTGAGATGAGCAAAACGGCCAGCACGCCCAGCGATGCCACCACTGCCGGCGCAATCGTTCGATAGAAATCCATCGTGCGGACAGGCCCGCGACGACCTACGTACCAGAACAACAGGGGCGTTGCGACTAACAAATCGGAAAGGGCGTAAGCAAGCGCAACGCCGCCGGCACCCCACGGCAGTCCTGCCAGAATTGAGCACACCGCGATGCTGCTGCCTATGAATCCCCATCTCAGCATTTCTTTTGCTCTGCCCTGGGTTTGAAACAGCCAGAGCGCCGAAGATGTCGCTGGTTGAGTCACTGCCGCGATCCCCAACAACATGAAGATACGTCCAGTGTCGGCCCACTGTGGACCAAGCAACACCCGGATCAGCCAATCCGAAGTGGCGCACATAAACACCACCCCCGGCATGGTGAGCATGGCGATCTTTTCCAGCATCTTGAGGTAAGCGGAGCGATAGCGCTCGGGAGCATCGGACAGCCGGCTCAACGCCGGCACGGCGACCGACCATAGCGGAGTGATGATCTGCCCGATTGGCATCATCAACAGTTGATAAGCCCGTGAATACACTCCTAGTTGATAAGCTCCCCAGAACTTTCCGATGAGCGCGTTGTCCAGATTGCGGGCGAAGAAATGCAGGAAGTTGTAACCAGTGAGATTTCCACCGTACGTGAGCATCGAACGCAAACCAACACCTCGACTTGGCCAACCCGGACGCCACGTACAAGCAGTCCAACTACCAACGACGACGACAGCCCACAAGGCGATTTGATTGACAACCAGCGCCCAGTAACGGGCTCCGGCCAGCGCCGCGGCAATCGCGGCAGACAGGCCGATCACCATTGCCGAGACTTCGATAACCGCGATGACCGCAAAGCGCATCTGCCTCATCAAAATTGCCTGATGCTGAATCGTGAGGCCGGTCAGCAGAAGCACAATCCCGTATCCCAGAGCGATTCCGTTGAGACGCGGTTCCTTGTAAAAGCGCGCAAGCAGCGGTCCACTGGCGAAAGTCGCGAGCATAATCGCGGCGCTCAGTGCCATGTTCACCCAAAAGAGTGTGCTCACCTGACGATGTTCGAGCTGCGACCATTTCACTGTTGCGGTTGAGAGACCGAGGTATTGAAACATTCCCACGAAGTTCACGAGGATCGCGACCATCCCGATCAAGCCGTAATCTTCCGGCGTGAGCAGCCGGGCCATTACAATTGCCGCCGCGGTGCTGAAGACGAGCTTGAAAACCTGCGCACCCAGGGTCACCATTCCGCCGCGAGCCGAACGACTGCCCAGATCATCTTTCAAATGATCCGTGCGAAAGTGTCGGTCCGCGTCCTCAGTGATCTGCGGTGATGAATTTTCGGAAGGCATCTTCGAGGAATATTTCAGGAGCGAGGAAACTTGGTGGGCCGCGCGTCAGGAGGGCGGTAAAACTGCCACCAGGATTATACATTAGCAACAACGCCTGGAATCCACGATTTTCGCCGCCGCCAGGGAATTTTCTTCGGAATACCGGTGTTTCCCTTTAGAATCGGAATTTCGGAGTCCGGGCTTTCCTTTTCCGGGCCGTCACAAGGCATTTTGACTCTGACCGCCGAGCACCATTGGAGATTTTCTGAACCCGACTGATTCGACTATGCGCGTGCTGCAGATCGCGCCGCGAGTTTGCTGGCCCCTGGATACAGGCGCCAAGCTGCGCAACTTTCACCTGGCCCGCGTGCTCTCGGAACACGCCGAGGTCACGCTGCTCGCCTTCACTGACACCCAGGAATCCTCGTCTGACGTTCTGAACTTTTATCAGCAGGTGATTACGGTCAAGCGGGCGACCGGATACACGCCCGCAAAACTACTTAAGGGTGCGCTCGGCCCGACACCTTTGCCGGTGCTGAACTACACGACCGAGGCCATGAAGCAAGCCCTAAAATGGCTGTTCGAAAAAAGTGATTTTGATTTCGTGCAACTTGAAAGCATCCACATGGGTGCGTGCCTGCCGATCATTCGCGCAGCGCGCAATCGGCCGGCCGTGATTTGTGATTGGCATAACATCGAATCCGAATTGATGAGTCGTTACGCGGACCGTGAAGCGAGTTTATTTCGCCGTGTTTACGCGCGCAGGACCGCGCGTTTGATGAGCCAGTTCGAAAATTGCGCCCTGCGCGACTTTGATGCGCACCTTACGGTAAGTCCTGACGATGCTGAACGCCTGCGCGAACTCAAACCCGATGCTGAAATACGTGTGATTGAAAATGGCGTGGACACCACCCGTTACTCAGACAAAGAGATCGAGCGCGCGCATGCGGCCTCGGGAACCCGCTCGCCCAAACGGAACCGGATTATTTTCGTTGGCTCGATGGATTATCACGCAAACATCGACGCAGTTATTAGTTTCGCCCGAGAAGTCTGGCCGGTACTTCATCTGGAGCGGCCCGAATTGATCTTTACAGTTGTCGGGCGCGATCCCGCCAACGAAGTTCGCGAGCTTGCGTCACTCCCCGGCGTTGAGATTACCGGCACGGTTGACGATGTGCGTCCGTTTTATCGCGAGGCGGCCGCCGCGATCGTTCCACTCAGAGTGGGGGGCGGAAGTCGCTTGAAGATTCTCGAAGCGATGGCCGCGGGCGTTCCGGTTGTTTCCACGACTTTAGGGGCAGAAGGTCTGAACGTGCAAAACGGCGAGAACATTCTCATCGCGGATTCGAACCAGGATTTTTCAGCGGCCGTTGTCGGGTTGGTCAGCAATGACGAGCAGCGAGAGCAGCTTGGCAAAGCCGGACGCGAATTGGTCGCGCTTCGCTATGATTGGGCAAAGGTAGGTGGCGAGCTGGCGTCGATGTACCACGAAATGAAAAACGAGTCGAAGAAATGATTGGGGACATTGGGAAAAAGAGACTTCGTGTTCTTTCAATGGTCGAGGCAACGAGCATCAATGCCGTCGCCAAAAACGTGCTCGAGTTTCATCGGACGGCCAGCGAAATCGAGCAAACGTCGGCCGATTTTCCCCATGTCGAGGGTTGTATTGTCACTTTTGATCGAAGGAGTGGCACTGAAGAAACGGCCACTGACTTCGTAACTGCGGCCCGGAATCTGGGCCTGTCTGTTGACGTGATTCAGGAGCGCCGCCGTTTCGACCTCAAAGTTATTCCGGCGTTGCGCGAAGTGATCGCAAGCCGCGCCCCTGACCTCGTCGTGACTCACGCCGTGAAATCGCATTTCCTGCTGCGGCGCTCGCGCGTCTGGAAACAGGTTCCCTGGATCGCCTTCCATCACGGCTATACCACTACAGATCGCAAAATGCGGTTGATGAATCGGCTGGATCGATTGTCGCTGCCGGCCGCCGATCGCGTGCTAACTGTTTGTAAGGCTTTCGCTCGGGAGCTCGCCGGTACTATCAATGTGCCGGTTGAGGAAATTGCCGTGCAGCACAATTCAATTCGGCCTCGACCGCCGGCGAGCGCGGACGAAGCGAAGACTTTGAGAGCGCGGTTAGGACTTTCTAAGGATGATCGCGTACTGCTTTCGATCGGCAGACTGTCGCGGGAAAAAGCACAAAGCGATTTACTCGCGGCGTTCCCCCGGGTTAAGCAGGAGAATCTCAAGCTAATAATTGTGGGGGAGGGGCCCGAGCGTGGGAATTTACAGGCGGCCGCTGAATCACTTGGTATTACAGACAGCGTGATCTTTGCCGGTCAAACGGGCCACATACAGCCCTTCTACGACCTGGCTGAGGTCTTTGTGATTTCTTCGCATAGCGAAGGCTCATCGAATGTCCTGCTGGAAGCGATGGCGGCCAACGTGCCGGTTGTATCAACGTCGGTGGGCGGCGTGCCCGAAATGGTAGAAGACAACGAAAGCGCGCTGCTGATTCCACCGCGCGATCCGCAGGCAATGGCCTCGGCTATCATTCGCCTGCTCGACGATAAGCAGCTCGCCCAACGGCTCGCAACCAATGCCTCACAACTGGCAGCTGATCGCTACTCGCCTGAGAACTATGCCCGCTCGATGGTGGAACTGTTCAGTTCAGTGGCAAAGAGCCGGAAGTCCTGACCCAAAAATTATTTTCGTTTTTGCAGGATGAGGATGTTGCCAAAGGCTGGTGTGGGCCAGCTTACCTGGCGGAACCAGAAGTCGTTGAAGCCGTGTACCAGACGCTTAAGTCGCGCGTCCGACACTCTTGTGTAACCTTCTGAAAACTGACCGGCGAAACGCTTGCGAACAGTCAGACCATGTTCATCGAATTTGTTTATGAGCCAGGAAATATTGGCTTCGCGCGTCACAAGGGCGCCGCTGCCGCCGTCCACCCAATACTCCAAACCTGCGGGAGTAGACCTCATTTCCGCTTTCCGGTTGCGCACGAGCCGCTTCAGATTGCGAAAAGCAAAAGCTTCGAACGAAGACTGGTTGGCCTCGCTGATGATAAGTGAGCCGCCCGGCCTGACTACTCGCGCTAGTTCCGCGACGGCCAGTTCGACCTGAGGAACGTGCATCAGGACTCCCCAACAAAGCGCGTAATCGAAACTCGCGTCCGGGAATGAAAGCCCCAGTAGGCTGTCGCGTTGTAAGGTGATTCTGTCTTCGAGGCCACGGACCCTGATCTTTTCCCGCGCCATCTCGAGGGCTGGTTCGGAAAAATCCACGCCGTGAACTTTGAAGCCGCGTTGCGCCAGGCGGACCGAATGGGCACAGCTACCACAACCGGCATCGAGGAAAGTGGCGCCGGCCGGAGGGCCAAGCAAACTTATAATCGAATCGAAGGCCTGCTCGTAAAAATTGTCGTTATCGACGGTCCGGTAGTCATGCGCCCAAGCCAGATGCTTCTCAGGCCGCGCCAGGAGATTTTCTACTTTCAGTGATTCGGCGTCGATCATTGTGCAACCCACCGTCAGCTTGAAAACAGATTGAATACCAGTGGAATTCCGGCTTAATTCTCAATAGTTCAGCCAATAGTAGGCCAGCTTCACATACTCCCCGGCGACCACAGTCCATCCCCAACGGTGCAGCCACCAACTAGATGGTGAAGGCGTCTGCCATCCCGGTGGCGGACTGGCGACGCCCACTTCGACGCCTGAGCCAGCTGCGTTCCGGCGCAGGGACCACAGCGCGCGCCGGGAATGATACGCGGAGGTGACAACCTGCAAACGCTTCAAAGTGTGACTCTCGGCAAACTCTCTGACCAGTCTGGCTTCCTCAAAAGTTCCGGATGCCTGGCCTGAAATAATCCGAATTCGATCCGCAGGCACACCGTGTTCTCGCAATTCCTTCGCCGCCAGGTCTACAAAATAAGGATTGCGTTGCTCTTTTTCGTTCCAGCCGCTTAGCAAGCCGTCGTTGGTCAGGACTACAAGCGGAGCGCGTCCCTCGCGATAAAGTTTGGCGGCATGTGCAGTCCGTTCCAGGTACGTCGACGATCCGCTGAGCACCACGATCGCGTCAGCCGACGGCATTTCTAATTTAACTATTAGAAGTTTCGCCCCCAGCCATGCCAGCACGAACAAGCCAACCAGGCAGACGACGGCAATCGACAGTAAGCGTCTCGCTCTTGTCTTTGTGGTTGTGGCGATCTCAGCCTCGGGCGGCGGGATGTATGCCGGGGCTGTGACTTGCTTGATAGCCAATGAGTTTCTCCGCGACAGCTTCGTCGTCAGCATTCTTTCGCAAAACCGAGATGATATCTGTGCGCCAGCTCTTCAAACGATCGGTCATTAGCAGCCTGATCCACGCCAGCTCTGCCACCGCCAGCGGGAGAACGAGCGCAAAGATCGCGTCGGAGACAGTCATGCGAATCCGTTCGACTTTAAAGCCACTTGCCTCGGCGAGGCCGGCAATCTGATTTTCGGTGTTCGCGCTGTAATGCGTTTCAAACACATCATTCTCTTCTCGGCCATCAAGCAGATAGATCAGGCGGTGCTTTAAAATTTCCGGCGCGAGTTTATTCAGCAAAGTCGGGTAGCCGATTGCGTTGGGGGTGTGGAAAAGAAATACGCCGCCAGGTTTCAGAATGCGGCTGATCTCGCGGAATTGAGTTACCGGATTCGCCAGATGCTCGACCACCATGTTAGCGGTTACCAGATCAAATGAACTGCTCTCGAAAGGCAGGGTGTTGACGTCACCCCGCACTCGCAACGAAATACTGCGGTGCTTCTGCAAGGACGGCAGGTCATAGTCCATGCCCACAATCGTGCCGCAGTTGCCGACTAGATTTCTTTCTTGCTCTTCACGCCAGAACGGCAGCACCTGATGGCCGCAACCAAGATCCAGCCACGTAGTGTCGCGACTAACATGCTGCTTGAGCACGTCTTCGTACAAATGTTGGGAATGCGTCAGCTCGGGCGCGATGATGTCGCGCATTTTCCAGTAG
>DATEPC010000036.1:0-50691 GCA_035273405.1 Pyrinomonadaceae bacterium
GTTGTCAGGCTGCGACTTTACACTTGAAACCGTTTAAAACGGTTTCGTTCCGCAAGCTGGCAACCGAATCGCCCGCTAAAGCGACGGCGAGAATGAGAGCGCCTTCCAGCCGCTATACGTCTAGTCTCCAGCCCCAAGCGACGGCGAGAATGAGAGCGCCTTCCAGCCGCTATACGTCTAGTCTTCAGCCTCTAGTCTCTAGCCTCTAATCAGTGAGTCGTGCCCGGTTCGGATTGAGACAGGAGTTCCCGCATCAATGTGAGCAACTGTGTCGGTTCAATTGGTTTGGTGAGGTGAACATTAAAGCCGGCGCGCACGGCGCGGCCGCGATCGTCGTACTCAGAGTAGCCAGTGACGGCAATCAGTGGAGTCCTGTTGTAAGCCGCGAGTTCGCGCAGCGCCGCCGCCAATTCGTACCCATTCATCTCAGGCATGCCGATGTCTGAGATCACAAGGTCATAGTGATTCAGGCGGGCGAGATTTAAAGCATCCTGTGCCGATTCAGCCGTCGAGACATCGTATCCAGCATGCTTTAGCAGCAGCTCGATCATCTCGGTGACGTCGGGCACATCGTCAACGACGAGCACAGTGCCGCGTGGCTTGTGGTCGGTCTCTTTACCTTTGCCTTTTCGCGACGTCCTGGATTTGGCTGGCGGGTTTTTCGAGGCCAGCTCGTAAGAAAGATCGACTGAAATTAACTGGCGTTCAGGTGTGCGCGGTGGTTCACCAACGAGCCGTGGGTCTGCGATATCCATAGCGAACGGTTCAGATGCTTCCGCAAATAGAAACGGGGGCGGCAGCCGAAAAACGGCGTCAACACAGAGGGCGTTCATAGTCGGGTTACTTTCGAGCGCGCTCTGAAACGCGCTCACATCGATTGTTGGGGGAGTGCTAATCTAGCTCAAAATATCTACCTCTGTCCAGAGAGGTTTGATTGGAGTACTAGTTCAATTAAGCCTTCTCATTCACACCGCGGCTTTAGCCCGGTGGCAACCTGCGGCCCTGCAATGGAAACCGTTTAAACGGTCTCCCTGCGTGGTCGCCGACCTGATCGCCGCGCTAAGCGACGGCGAGAATGAGAGACGCTCTCAAATTAACCAGCACGCTTGTTGAAGTAGTTTCGTTCACACTTCTGCGTGATATTCTTGCGCCGCATGAGTGAGCCACTCGAGACACGTTACCGGCTGATGGGTCTGTTGCCGCTCGCGTTCTTCGCCGTGCAGGCGATTCACTATTGGCGCTTTGGCGGCATGGGCCATCTGCTGTGGATGTGCAACGCGGGAAATGTTCTCCTCGGCATTGGTTTACTGCTGAGTCATCGCGAACTGATTCGCGCGGCGGCGATCTGGACGATACCCGGACTGGTTGTCTGGGTCATCTACGTGTTGCTCCCCAGCGGCTTCTATTTCTCAACCACGTTGGCGCACGTGGGCGGGGTGACGGTTGGCTTGATTGCGTTGCGTCGCGTTGGCATGGACCGCACGGCCTGGATTTACGCGTTCGCATGGTATCTGCTCACTCAGGTTGCTGCGCGCCTGCTAACACCGGCGGAGTTAAATGTGAATGCGTCGCATCGCGTTCAGGACGGATGGGGCCACGCGTTCACCAGCTACTGGAAGTTTTGGCTGGTGGCGACGGTTTTCACAGGCGTGGTGTTATGGGTGATTGCGAAAGCCTTGTCGTTTATTTGGCCGGCGCCAGTTACAGAACCGCGAACCGTAGTAAGCGCGTCAGGGATTCAAGCTTGATTGTGACCTGAAGCAACGTTGAGTTTTTAACCCGCTCGCTACCACCACCCCACGCGGTCTGCCCGCGCGGGGACCCCGGCCCGCTCGCGGTTCTGTAACGTCATCTTGCCAGCACTGCGGACTGCGGACTTAACGTCAAGGCGTGCCAGCGCGAAAACGTCTTGATCAAATCGCTGCGAATACTTATGTAGGCAGTTTCAACAAACATCTTCTCAGGAATTGGCCATTCAATTCGAACGATCGGATTGAACGAAACCGGATCTCCCACGGTCTCTGCAGGCGAGCTGCCGGCGTTCGGCTTCGACTGGGCGGAACTCTTGCTCGCATCGAAAGCTACCGACGAGCTCAATAGACTATCGCGTAGAACGATGCGCGCCTGGCTCGGCGCTTTACCGGCGTCGTCGTAAATGCCTACGTCCACGCCGTAAGCGGTTGCGACCTTCGAAGAATCGGGTGACCAGGCGGGGGGCGCCTGCGCCAATTCATCATCCAACAGCCGCTCTGTTCCCTCAGTGCTGATCGTGCGCGGACGTCCTGCCGGAGTTTTAAATGCCCGTTCGCGCTCTGCCCACTCGGCTTCTTTGCAAGCCAACGCCGCCAACGCATGCCCGTCCGGCGCCCACGACAGCGCGAAATAAATCAGCCCGTCGCGCGTCGTCAGCGGTCTGAGGTTGTAGCCGTCACTGTCCGCAACATAAACCTGCTCCGTCGAGAAAGTCGCAAGCGGTGCAAACGTCGGCATCACCGTTGTAGGCGAGGGGACAGGCGTATCGAGTGGCAACGGCCCGTCCGGTTCCGCAGGTGTTGGGCTTGGTGTTGGCTGCGCGGCTTTGCGCGCGACGAACGCAATCTGGCGGCTGTCGGCAGACCAAACGACAGAGTCCTGAAAGACAACAGCTAATTCGGGCGGCGTGACGTTGCGAATAAACGAGCCGCTGGCCGCGTACAAGTCGATGTGAAAAGTTGTCGAAGGTTCGTCCTGCTTGCTGTAGAGCGCCAGCGCCCGCTGGCCATCCGGCGAAAGTATCGTCCGCAACAGCACGAGTGCTTCGTCCTTGCGCCGTTCATCAAAGTCCTGCTGGATTGCCTGAACTTGCTTTGGCTCGTCCGCGGTGAAGTTCTGAGGCAAGTCAACGTCCGCGGCGAACGTGAACGCCAGTTTCTGCGCGGGCACATCACGCAATTGTCTCGGCCGCACGCGTTGCGTTTCGCTTTCACTGCGACATCCGGACAGCAGGGCCAGCGCCATCAGACAGAGAGCGGTTAAGAGTGTGAATCGCAATGAATTGAATGGGTGTCTTCGCCCCTCCCCGTACGCGGGGAGGGGTTGGGGGAGGGGTTGGGCGTGTCGGCGACCTCTCCCCCCAGCCCCCTCTTCGCTAGCGGAGAGGGGGAGTGGGTAACGAAACTGACTCATCTGCCGCCGATCTTAGAAAGCGCGCGCGCGAACTGTCAACGGCGCGGGCTTTTTCCATAATGCCTGGGAATTGCCGTTGCCCAGAAGTTCCCGGGCGAGATCGATATCCAGACTGAACAGTCCGCGAATTGTGTTGCGCGGAGAAAGATGGTCCTCATCTGAGCTGTCATCATCGACGCAGTTGTGTTCGATAGCGCGCGCGAGGCGTCGCGGCAGCGGCTCCCAACTCGCCGTCTGGCGAATAAAGGCGCGGGCGGCGTCCACGCCCACTAAATCGCACGCCAGCTCTTCCGCGCGCTGACCCTGAATTCGCAACCCGGTGCGCGCGGCGGCGCGTCGGCCAATAGCCCGAAACAATGGCCGCAGCGAATCGGTTTGTCCGCTGGCAACGTGTGTCAGTTCGTGAGCGAGCACGCTAATCATGGCTTCGTCGGAACGCAGCCCGGCAAGAAAGATTGTGCCGAACTCGATCGCGCGCGGGTCGCGCAACAACACCGACGCGTTATCGCGCGCATCGACGTTGGGCCGGACTTGCTTTACGGCCTGCACGCGCGCGGCGGCCGCATTCACCCGCGCCCGGGAGAGGCCACTGTACATGCCGTACTCTTTCGCGAGTTGCACAATCTCGTTCGCGACCAGCTTCTTTGTTATGGGCAACAAACGGTTCGCGCGTTTCGCTCCCGCGACGGCCTCGGGATGGTTTACCGACATTGAAGGTCGCGACTGCATCACGTCAATCGGCGTGCTGCCCAAAGGATCGCGAATCCGTTCAGCACAGGCGCTACCGATCGCACGCTCGACAGTGGTGCGATCGGCTGTCGTAAAAGTTTCAGGCGCAGTTGCGTGCGCACCGCTGCGCGGGCCACGCCGTTGTGCATTAGCTGGTAGCGCTAGTAGCGAAACCTGCGCGGCGATTAACGTCAACACCAGCGTCAGCACAGACGTCCGCGCGGTTCTGCCGCCGGCGCTGATTGGGGGATAGGGAGAGGAAGAGACTCGGAGAGAATTTCTCCGCGTCTCCGCGTCTCCCCATCTCGGTGTCCGGTCGTTCACTTGTTCTTCCACTCTGCTTTTCGCTTCTCCATGAATGCCCGCACGCCTTCCTCAGCGTCTTCGGTCTTCAGCAGCTCGTGCAGGTACAGATTCTCCACGTTTATGAGCGCGGATTCAAAGCTTTGGCGCGTTCCAAGATCAAGAGCCATGCGCGTCATTGAGAGCGTCGTGGCGGAAAGCTCGTGCAGTTTTCCGAGCACTTCCTGGGTCTTTGATGCAATTTCGTTAGACGGGACAACGTAATTTACCAGTCCCAGTCGTAAAGCTTCTTCAGCGTCAATCAATTCGCCCGTCAGAATTAACTCGCGCGCGCGTCGCTCGCCAATGATGGCAGGCAAGAGAATCGCGGCGACCGGCGGAAAGACCCCGAGCTTGATTTCAGGCTGTCCAAACCTCGCCCGATTGCTGGCAAGGACAATGTCGCAGGCCGCGACGAGTTCACATCCACCGCCGAGTGCCGGCCCGTCGACGACGGCAATCGTTGGTTTCGCAATTTGCAGAAGCGTGCGAAAGATCCCATGAAAGCTATCCAACATCTGGAACACGGTCGCCGGCACGTGCTCTTCAACGGCGACACCGGCGCTAAAAGCGCGTGTTCCTTCGGCGGCATCGAAGACGATCGCCGCCAAGCCTCTCTGCTGCATGCACTCATTCAATGCCGCGTTGATCTCGCGCATCATCGCAATGTTCAGCACGTTGAGCGGCGGACGATTGAACGTGATGCGCGCAACGCGATCGTGAACTGCTAATTTGATGTTTGCGAAATCCGGCATGGCGATTAATCCCATTCTTCCGGCCGCGGTCCCGCGTCCATGCCTTCGGTGCTCACCTGTTTCAAAATTTTTACATGCATGTCGCCCGCAACCACTATTTGGCACGAGAGACGAAAGCCTTCTTCGAGCGCCCCGCGCTGGGTCAGGCATTCGAGTTCGGTTTCACCCATCGGTGGTGCGCTACCGTCCAGCACCTCCACGCGGCAGGTGGTGCAGCGTGCGTTTCCGCCACAGCGGTGAAGGATATCCACCCCGCCGTCTTCCAGGACCAGCACCAGACGGCGCCCGGTCGCCCCTTCGATTGTCTTACTACCCTGAGCGGTTTCTGCGTTGATTGTCGGCATTAAAGAACTCCTGTGATCTGAATTTAAGAAAAGTGAGTTGAATCTCGCCTCAGTTTCGAACGCTGCTATTGGCCAGCCGGCTCTGTTACGACTGGAGCCTTTAGATACCTGGCAAAGAATCGCACGTAACGGCGCACGCGATCCAGGTTGTGACGCGGCTCATTGAACCCATGCCCCTCGCGCGGATAGACGACAAACTCCACCGGCACGTTCTTCTCCTTCAGCGCCATGTAAAACTCCTGCGCCTGCGCGAGCGGCACCCGCGTGTCCGCTTGTCCATGCATGATCATCGTGGGTGTCTTCACTTTGTTGACGTACTTCATGGGCGAACGGTCCCAGTAAAGATCGGTCGCGTCCCAGGGCGCCTTGTCCGAATAGAACCAGCGCAGGTAACGCTGAATGTCGTTCTGCGAATACATCGAGTAGATGTTTGTCAGGCCGGCGCCTGGCGAAACAGCTTTGAAGCGATCGGTCTGCGTCAGAATCCAGAAGGTCATGTAACCGCCGTACGACCAACCAAACGCGCCTAGCCGGTCGGGGTCGGCGATACCTGCCGCGATCATCGCATCGACACCCGTCATGCAATCTTCAAAGTCGCCTTTGCCCCAGGTGTTCTTGTTCGCCTGAGCGAACGCCAGGCCACGGCCTGTCGAGCCGCGAAAGTTTGGTTGCAGCACCGCGAAGCCATTCGCCGCCAGCACCTGGACCGTTCCGCTCCAACTGTTCAGTGAAGCTCCGGTCGGACCGCCATGCGGGTTCAGCAGGAACGGCACTTTGCCCGACGTGTAACCCACGGGCTTGGTGAGTACCCCTTCAATTTCGGTCCCGTCTTTGCTCTTCCACTTAACGATTTCGGATGGCGCGAGCGAATAGTTCTTAAGCCATGAATTATGATCGGTGAGAGGTTTGACCGTGCTGAAGGCGACGTTCGATGTGTAGATCTCGGCCGGTTGTTGCGACGAGGCTGCCGTGCCCACAATAGTCTTCCCGTCGCGGCTGATTTCCGTAAGACCTGTCGATCCACCGCGCCTGGTCAATTGTTTGACGGCGCCCGTGCCGGCATCCACTGCGAAGACTTCGTTCGCTTCGAGCACGTTTGTGCTGAAGTAGATCGTCTTGCCATCGCGCGACCAAATTGGCGTACCCGCATCCAGATCGAACTTTGCGGTCAGTTGTTTCGGCGCGCCGCCGGCAGCGGCGACTAAATAAAGGAAAGTCGTGGCAACTCCATCACCACCATCCGGATTGCCCGCATACGCGATCCAGTCACCATTGGGTGACCAGCGGGCAGAGTCGCTCGAACCCTCATCACCAATGATCTTTTTCTTTTCTCCACTGGAGACAGTCACCATCCAAATGTCGCTGAGACCGCCGTCGTCTGCTTTCGGTGTTGGCCGGGTCACATAGGTTATCCGAGTCCCATCCGGCGACCATTGGGGATCGCCGACGGTGAAAGCGCCTTCCGTCAGACGCTTCTCGTCTTTCTTTTCGACATCAAACAGCCAAAGGTGCGACATTTTGATGTCGCGATCCATGACGATCGTGTCGTCCTTAACCTTCTTACGATCCTCTTCTTCTTTACTCGGCTGATCGACGGCCGTGAGAACCAGGCGCTTGCCATCCGGCGAGAAACGAAAACCACTGACGCCGCCTTTGTGCGAAGTCACGGCCCAAGCCTCGCCGCCGTCAGCCAACATCATCCAAACCTGGCGTTCGCCGTCTTTCTCCCGATCCGTAAGAAAAGCGATCATCGTTCCGTCGGGCGACCACTCCGGCGCCGTCGCGTTCTTTTCACCGCGGGTATATTGCCTAGGTTTTTGATCATTGATCGCAACGACCCAAATCTGCGTTACGCTTTTCCACTCTTTGTCCTTCTCCATCTTGATCTCGCTGACGGTGTAAGCGATGCGCGAGCCGTCGGGCGAAATTCGAGGCGCGCTGACGCCGTGGACTTTCAGCAAGTCAACCGCCGTCAAAAGTTTCTTCCCGTCTTTGGCGCGCGGTTCGGGATCGGCTTTTGGTTTTGCGCTTTCCTGAGCCGTCACCGCACCGACTGCGATGGCCACCGCGAATAGAAGTGCGAATAAGCGTTTGGGGTTCATGTGATTCTCCATTTACCTGAAGTCAGAACCGCCTGCGGTAGCGGGCGGTTGATCCTCAAATCGATCCCATATTCAACCACCCGCTACCGCAGGTGGTTCTGACATTTACTCTTTCAGTCAGCAATCATCGGAATCTTCACGCCTTTTTTCCGCGCGGTCTCTCCCGCTTCTTCATATCCCGCATCGACGTGACGGGCGACGCCAAGGCCGGGGTCGTTGGTGAGCACGCGGTTCAAACGTTTCGCGGCGTCGTCGGTTCCGTCGGCGACCGAAACCTGGCCGGCGTGAAGGGAATAGCCTATGCCGACGCCTCCGCCGTGATGAAATGAAACCCAGCTTGCGCCGCTCGCCGTGTTCAGCAGCGCGTTCAGAATGGGCCAATCAGCGACCGCATCTGAGCCGTCTTTCATTCCTTCCGTTTCGCGAAATGGAGATGCGACCGAACCGGTGTCGAGATGATCGCGGCCGATCGCAATCGGGGCTTTCAAATCACCAAGCTTCACCAGTTCGTTAATCGCTTCGCCCATCTCAGCGCGCTCGCCGTAACCGAGCCAACAGATGCGCGACGGTAAGCCTTGAAACTTAACTCGATCGCGCGACAGCCGCAGCCAGCGATTCAGGGTCTGATCATTTGGGAAGAGTTCGAGCGCAAGATCGTCCGTCTTGCGAATGTCTTCAGCTTCACCCGACAGAGCGACCCAGCGGAAAGGCCCTTTTCCTTCACAGAACAGCGGGCGAATGTATTCGGGCACGAAACCGGGAATCTCGAATGCGTCTTGCGCGCCGGCTTCGAACGCCATTTTGCGAATGTTGTTGCCGTAATCGAAAGCCACCGCGCCCGCGCGTTTCAAAGCCAGCATCGCTTCAACGTGTTGCGCCATCGATTCCATCGAGCGCTGAACGTAAGATTTAGGATTCGTGCGTCGAAGTTCGCTGGCGTCTTCCATCGACAAACCCGCCGGAACGTAACCGTTCAAAGGATCGTGCGCGCTGGTCTGATCTGTCACGGCGTCGATCTTCACGCCACGACGAACAATCTCAGGTAAGAGTTCTGCGCAATTGCCAACAAGGCCAACTGACGCAGCGCGTTTCTGTTCGCGCGCGTCTTCGCAGATGTCGAGTGCCTCTTCCAAATCCACCGCCATCCGGTCGCAATAGCCGTTGCGCACGCGACGCTCGATGCGAGCCGGATCGACCTCGATGCCGAGAAAAACCGCGCCATTCAGAGTCGCAGCGAGTGGCTGCGCGCCACCCATGCCGCCTAATCCACCTGACAACAGAAGCCTGCCGCGCAGGTCGCCGCCGAAATTTTTGTCAGCCATGGACGCGAACGTCTCGAAGGTGCCCTGCACGATGCCCTGCGTGCCGATGTAGATCCAACTGCCCGCGGTCATCTGGCCGTACATCATCAGACCCTTGCGTTCGAGTTCGTGAAAGTAATCCCAGTTCGCCCACGCGCCGACGAGATTTGAATTGGCAATCAAAACTCGCGGTGCATATTCGTGCGTGCGAAAGATGCCCACCGGTTTGCCTGATTGCACGAGCAGTGTCTCGTCGTTCTCCAACTCATGAAGCGACCGCACAATTGCGTCGAAGGATTCCCAGTTGCGCGCGGCCTTGCCGGTGCCGCCGTAAACGATCAACTCGTCGGGCTTCTCGGCGACTTCGCGGTCCAGGTTGTTCATCAGGCAGCGGAGCGCGGCTTCCTGATGCCAGCCTTTGCAATTGAGTTGAGCGCCCCGCGGCGCGCGAATGTTTCTTGTCGTCATGTCAGAGGAGGGTGTCGAATTCAGCAGTTCGCGTCGCGTCGGCGATCGCTTGAATGTCAGCGGACATAGATCGGTCGGCGGTGAGCCGCGTCACATGTTTGCGAACAATTTCGTATGCCTGGTGAGCGCCTCGGCCAGGCTTCAAAGGCTTGCGATGTTCCAGGCCTTCAGCCGCAGTGATTAGTTCGAGCGCCAACATTTTCTCTGCCAGTTCAACGATCGAACGCAGCTTGGTCGCACCGGTCATGCCCATCGAAACGTGATCTTCTTTCCCACCGTCAGTCGGGACGTTGTCGATGCTGGCTGGATGAGCGAGTACTCTTGCTTCACTCAAAAGCGAAGCGGCGACAATCTGCAGCATCATGAAGCCTGAACCGACGCCCGGTTGCCTCGAGAGAAATGGCGGCAGGTCCTCGTTCGTCAAAGGGTTCACCAGGTGATCCAGGCGCCGTTCGATGATGCTCATCAAATCCGTCAGCGCTATGGCCGCGTAATCAAGCGCCAGCGCGACGGGCGCGCCGTGGAAATTTCCGCCAGAGAGAACTTCGCCCGTATCAGTGAACACCAGCGGGTTGTCCGTGGCGCTGCCGGTTTCCGTTTCGATAATGTCGCGCACGTGCGCGAGCGCGTCGCGAACCGCGCCGTGGACCTGGGGCATGCAACGTAACGAGTACGCATCCTGCACGCGCGGATCGTTTTCCACATGCGACTCGCGAATTTCGCTATCGTGCATCAGTTCGCGCAGATGTGCCGCAACTTCGGTTTGTCCGCGGTGGGGACGCGCCGCATGGATTCGTTCATCGAATGCGACCGGCGTTCCTTTCAAAGCCTCCAAAGACATCGCGCCGGCGACATCGGCAAGGCGCGTCAACCGAGTTGCATGATGTAGAGCGAGTCCACCCACCGCCGCCATCGCTTGCGTTCCATTCAGTAAAGCGAGTCCTTCCTTTGCCTCGAGTTGCAGCGGCTCGATTCCAGCGCGTTTCAAAGCATCGGAGCTTTCCATGCGCTCACCTTCGTAGAACGCTTCGCCTTCGCCGATGGTGGTCAATGCGAGATGAGCCAGCGGCGCTAGATCGCCACTAGCACCGACTGATCCTTTTTCGGGAATTAGCGGCGTGACGCCGCGATTCAACATCTCGACGAGCGTCTCTACCACGATCGCGCGACAGCCGCTGTACCCGAGCGCCAGGACATTCGCGCGCAGCAGCAACATTGCGCGCGCTTCTTCAATCGACAGGGGATTCCCGAGACCGCACGAATGGCTGCGCACAAGATTCAGTTGCAGCTCGCGAATCTGCGACGGGTCGATGCGAATGTCGGACAACTTTCCAAAGCCGGTGTTGATGCCGTAGACCGTACGGTTTTCGGCGATGATTCTTTCGACCACGAGGCGGGACTGTTCGATTCGCTGGCGTGCTTTTGAGGCGAGCGCAATCGTTTCTTCAGCTCGCGCAACCGCCGACACTTCAGCGAGCGACAGTTTCTGGCCGTCAAGTTCGATCATATTGGTGAGCAGTAAGCAGTGAGCGATAAGCAGTTCTTCGCGACTGCTGACGGCTCACGGTTGACTACTCGGATTTTACCCGGTCAGGAGTATCTGTGTTGTGAATACGACGATCGGGCGTACGCGTTATGTCGATCTTCTTGTGCTCGCCTGTAGTGCCGCGCATTCGCTGGCGCGCGCGCTTCGCCCGACGCACCGTGGCTTTTGGGACTGACGTAGCCGCGCGCGTCCAACTGCTCATGCGCTGCAGTGGATGCAGCGAAAACTCGTGACGCGGCAAAACTTCGCCGGTCGCTTCACGGAGTTTCACGGTCCCGACGGCGCCAATAAACAACGCTGCGTTGAAAAGGAACCCGATGAGGAAAACGAACCAGCCGGGAATCAAACCCACTTGCGCGCGGAACAGGAACTCGTCGAAATTATGCGCCGGCAAAGGATGCAGGTACACCTTCAAATTCCAACTCAGCGCCAGCAACGCGAACAGCCAGATATAGTTTCGGCGCAACCGGCGGCCAATCGCTTCCCACACGCTGATGGTGAAATGCGGGGTCAATAAATCGTTCGCCAGGTGCGAAGCCCATTCCTGATCGCGGGGCACGTTGTCGGGCGCGAGCATCGGCGCGTAGTATCCGGTTTCCAGGACGCGGACGCGGCTGGCCCAAATTTCGTAATAACGATAGCGACGCGCTTCCATCAAAAGAAAGATGGCCACCAGGATCGAAATGATCGGAATGATGAAATGCGGATTGTTCGGCGAGCTGAACGCGAATGAGAGTGCGCCGCCAGCCGTCAACACTGCCCAATTCGTTGTGGTATCCAGCCGGTTGCGCCAGGTGTTCGACCGCTGGACCTCCCCCCGATAGAAGTGGACCATCGCGGTGGTAATTTCCACCGACGACATTCGCTTGGCTGGATCTACCGGATTTACTTTCTGCCGATCCGGCGTCACAGTTTCGTGCGATGAATCGACCGACACCGGTCGCAGGCGGGCCGCGGGCCGTTCGCCCGGCACGGCCAGCGACGGATCACGGGGAACGCCCGACGGTCGTGACGGGATTCGCGAAGTGATCTGCGATTCGTGAATGCTGTCTGTGCGCGCGCCGGTAGTTCGTTGGGTTGGCTCAGTAGTCGTCGGCATCTTAGGCTGAGAACTTGCGGTTTGGGAGCGTCCGCCGAAGCCTTGGTGATAATAACATGAAATGAGTATAGTTGAGCCTTGCTGTTTGAAGCGATGTTTTCAGCCGTAGCAGGTGAAGTGAGTGTCGAAGCACGGGCCGCGCACGAGCGTTGGATGAGCGAAGCGATTCACGCGGCGCGCGAAGCCGAAGCCGCGGGTGAGGTGCCGATTGGAACCTGCATCGTCATCGATGGAGAACTCCACGCCATTGCCGGGAACCGCACACGCACGGATTGCGATCCGACGGCCCATGCTGAGGTTATCGCGTTACGAGAAGCCGCGCGGAAATTCGGCAATTACCGGCTGGCGAATGCGGTGGTCTACTCGACGATCGAACCGTGCGCGATGTGCGCCGGCGCTTTGATTCAGGCGCGCGTACCGCTGCTGGTTTACGGCGCGCCGGACGAAAGAGCGGGCGCAGTCGATTCTCACTTTCATATCTGCGACTCCGATCATTTGAATCATCGGGTGGAAGTAGTCCGTGGGGTTTTGGAAGCAGAATGCCGCGCGCTGATGCAAGGGTTCTTTAAAGGAAGAAGGCAAAAGTAAAAGGCAAAAGGAAAGAGGAAAGAGAAGCCGTCACAGGTTTGTTTTGCCTTTTTACTTTCTCCTTTTGCCTTGACTGCGGAGAGGTCGCATAGTGGATTAGTGCACCGGTCTCGAAAACCGGAGTGGGTTAACGCCCACCGTGGGTTCGAATCCCACCCTCTCCGCCATCACATTGCCGATTTTCGATTGTCAATTTCCGATTGATACGCCTTCGGATCTTTCGAATTAATTGGCAGTCGGCAATTGGCAATCGGCAATTTTCGGAAAGGTGCAGGAGTGGCTTAACTGGCAGCACTGGAAATGCTGTGTGCGGCAACGCACCGTGGGTTCGAATCCCACCCTTTCCGCCATTAAAACAAGTCACTAGAGGCCAGTGTTGCGGGCCTTAGCTAAACAATCTCGATTCTAATAAACACCGGAGCCCAAACGGAGAGTGACACCATGGCAGCAAACTTGTTCCGACTGTTAATTATTGCGGTTCTCGGCTGCGGCGCCGTCGCCGTCGAAGTCTCCGCGCAACGGCGGGGCCGTACGCACGGAACGATCTGCGGAAACCCGCAGGTTTCATGCAGTGGTCAGGCGACCTTTCAACCGCATGATCTGCCGTTTCGAGTGACAAGAGGGAACGCCGTCATTTGGGAAACAGAACTTTTCTATGCTGTGATTCTCAAGAGCATGCGCGCCCCCGATGACAACTGCGACCTGCATCTTGCGGAGAGCGATCGCCTGTGGGCCCAGACATTATTTACTGACCGCAAGGTATTTTCTTCGCGTTGTGTCGAACCCGGCGAGTTGTATTACACAAACATAAAACCCAATACTCGAATCATGGCAGTTTATGGTGGCAAGACTTTGACAGAAGCCAACCGCACGCTGATGGCTGTGAAAGCCACCGGTAAGTTTCCTGGCGCTTACATTCGCCGCATGCGCGCCGGATTCAACGGCACCTAGTTGATCAACTGCCCCGCGACCCGCTGTCGCAACACACACCATGGGATCGATAAGACTTCTGTCGCTTCTGTTCATCTTTGCGAGTGTCGTGCAGGCGCAGTCGCCGGCGGCCGTCAACTTTAACGAAAGCGGCAAGTCGCGTTACGCCAAAGGCGATCGCGCAGCAGCGATCGCGGACTTTACCAAAGCGATTGAAATCGATCCGCAGTACGCGATGGCGTACAACAATCGCGGCGCAGCTCGTAACGACATCAGCGATTTCGATGGCGCACTCGCCGACCTTACACGTGCCATTGAGATCGATCCGCGACTGGCGAAGGCTTTTTACAATCGCGCCATCGCGAAAAAGGCGAAAGGCGATCTCGACGGATCGATTGCCGATTACACCAAAGCGATCGAGATCGCCCCGGAATATGCGTCGGCTTACAACAACCGCGGGCACATCTGGCTCGATAAACGAGACTTCACAGGGGCCATCGCCGATTTCGACAAAGCCATTGAAATCGATCCGCGTTTCGCGATGGCTTACTTCAACCGTGGATTCGCCCGGGGACACAGCGGCGATCTCAGTCGCGCAATCGAGGACTTTAGCAAAGGCTTAGAACTCGAACCGCGAAATGTCTCGGGCTTTTTCAACCGCGCCTTCGCCAAACAGTTGAAAGGCGACCCGGCCGGAGCGATAGGAGACTACCGCAAGGCCATCGTGATTGATCCGAAACACGCCGAAGCCTATAACTCTTTAGCCTGGCTATTAGCGACTTCCCCACGAACCGATCTGAGAAATGGGAAACAGGCGGTTGCGTACGCCCTGAAAGGTTCAGAGCTCACCGCCTGGAAAAATCCTGCTTTCCTGGAAACGCTGGCCGCAGCTTATGCCGAAGTTCGCAACTTCAGGCTGGCGATCAAATGGCAGACCCGGGCTCTATCATTCCCTGAGGCCAAAGGTGATGAGCCAGCGCACCTGCGACTGAAACTCTACCAACAGCGACGCCCCTTCAGAGACCAATAACCCTCTTGTTGTATTTCTTGATTTACCCGGAGGACATTTATGAACGACGACAAACTGGCAGTTGAAGAGGCTCGCCGCGCGGGACAACACGGCTCGGTAAAAGCGCAGGTCGAAGGAGAGGTGGAAGCTGAGATCGCTGAGCAAGCGGCGCGCACTGCTCCACCGGACGAAGCGAGGGTCGAACAGGTGGCTCAGAGCTTCAAGGCCAAAGCCGTTGATGAAGTTGTCGATCATGAGCATGAGGTTGAGCGCGCCCGCGGGCTGGCCCGAGTCTCACAGATTGTTGATTACATCTTTTACTTAGTTTACGCACTGTTGGGCTTGCGGTTCCTGCTTGCTTTGTTGGCGGCCAGGAGCGGAGCAGGTTTCGTGCGGTTTATCGTCGCGGTGACGGATCCGCTGTACGAGCCATTTCGCGGAATCGTCGCCAGTCCGCGCACAGATGGCGGGCACACGGTGATGATGCCTTTAGTGGTAGCGATCATCGTGTATGTGTTATTGCACCTCGGCATCAATGGTCTGCTGCGACTGATTGCGCATCGCAAGACCGCCATCTAGTGGCACGCGCACTTGCGTGTGGTTTCACGGGCGGGACGCCCGTGCCACTTTTTCAACTGGTCGGCCAAATCGACAATCGGCATTCGGCAATCTAGAATGCACTCATCAGACTTCGGGCTCCGCACAACGCTCGTCTTGTGAACCCCGCCAGGCCGGGAACGGAGCAACGGTAGCAACGACAGCGTGTGTTGCGGGTAAGTCCGGAGTCTGACTTTCTCGTAAATCGTAAATAGTAAATCGTGAATGGAGGCTGATTAGCACGTCGTCGCCATTACGATTTACGATTCACAATTTACGGCTTTCATGTCCTATCAAGTAATCGCCCGCAAGTGGCGTCCGCAAACATTTGAAGATGTAACGGGTCAGGAAGTTCTGACACGCACGCTTCAGAACGCCCTGGAGCACGACCGTCTGCATCACGCCTATCTTTTTTCCGGCGCCCGCGGTGTGGGAAAGACGACCACCGCGCGACTGGTCGCCAAAGGTCTCAACTGTCACAAAGCAAAAGGGCCGACCGCAAAGCCGTGCGCGACGATTGACGACCAGGCTTGTTCTTCGTGTCGCGAGATCTCTGAGGGCCGTTCGATGGACGTGCTGGAGATCGATGCTGCGTCGAACACGGGGGTGGACAACGTTCGCGACGTAATCATCGGCAGCGTCGCAATAGCTCCCGCGCGTGACCGCTACAAAGTCTTCATCATCGACGAAGTGCACATGCTCTCCGGGCCTGCGTTCAATGCGCTGCTGAAAACGGTTGAAGAGCCCCCGCCGCGCGTTGTCTTCATCATGGCGACGACCGACGCGCACAAGGTGCCCGAGACAATTTCGTCGCGCTGCCAGATTTTCGAATTCCGCACCATCGCCACGGCGAAGATTGCCGAACGGCTGAAATTGATCGCCAACGCGGAAGGGGTTTCGATTTCGGATGAAGCGCTTCGCGAAATCGCCCGCGCCGGTGACGGCTCAATGCGTGACGCGCAGTCGGCTTTCGATCAGGTGATCAGTTTCGCCGGCAAAAAAATCGCCACTGAAGATGTCGAGAAAGCTTTAGGACTCGCCGGCGCTGACGTGCTCGCCCGGGTGATGAAAGGCATCGCTGAAAACCATCCGGCCGAAGCTTTGGCGATTGTGGACGACATTGTGATGCGCGGGCACAACCTGCGCAATTTCTGCCGCGAGGTGCTGGCCCACCTGCGCGATCTGCTGGTGGTGAAAGTCTCAGCCGATCCGAGGATTCTCGATTCAGCTTCGACGCACGCGGCCGCGCTGAAACAGCAAGCGGAACAGTTTTCCGAATCAGATCTCGTCCGGTTTTTCCATTCGCTCGCGGAAACGGAAAGCACTTTGAAAGACGCAGCGAACCCGCGTTATCAGGTCGAAGTCGGCTTGGTGAAACTGATGGAGATGCGGCGGCTCGCGCCGCTTGGTGATCTCGTAGACCGCCTCGCAGCGCTCGAATCGGCATTGCGAACGGGCCAGGCGCCGGGCGAAAAAGCGGGTTTGCGAACCGTGACCGCAGTGTCGGCGCCGCTATCACGACCGGAAACATCGGCCGACAGTGTGGCCATAGAAACTGCGCAAGTGACGGCAGAGACCACGTCGACTCAGCTGCCGACCGTGAACGCTGGCAGCGACGACTCGTTCTGCGGAAGCGTCAAAGCGAAGCTTGAGCACAAGCGTCGTCGCTTGCTTGTGGCAGCACTTAACGCCTCGCTGCGCGCCGACCTCGAGGGTGACGAACTTGTCATTGAGTTCACGGCAGAGGCGAAGCACTATCGCGACACCCTGATGAAGCCCGAAAACGCAAAGACCTTCCGCGAAACTTGTGCTGAGGTTCATGGAAGGGAGGTGGTGATTCGTTACGTCATCAAGTCTGACGACGACGCTGCCACTCCAACCAACGTCACTCCGGACGCTCGCGAGGCCAAACAGAAAGCTCGCCGCGCCGCAGCCTCAGATCCAACGGTCCAGCAGGTGCAACGCACGTTTGGCGCAGAGATCGTTGACGTCAAACAGACCTAGTCACTAAACGCAAAGGAACTCGTCTACTCGCGCATGAACCCAACGCGACAATCTCTACTCGGGATGTGGGCGTTGCTACTGCTCGTCTTTCTGACTGCCGTTCCGGCGGGCGCACAACCCTCCACATCAAAACCAACCCCAACAATCTATCTGCTAAAGCCGGCGCGAGTCTTCGACGGTGAGTCCGCGCAGCTTCATACCGATTGGGTGGTGCTCGTACGCGGCGAAAAGATCGAAGCCCTTGGTCCGGCGAGTGAAATCAAAGCGCCCTCCGGAGCAAAAGTGATCGAGCTGCGCGGGATGGCCTTGATGCCGGGGCTGATCGACGCCCATTCGCACGTGCTGCTTCATCCGTACAGCGAGACTTCCTGGAACGATCAGGTAGCGCGCGAGAGTCTGAGCCTGCGCGTGGCGCGCGCGACGAATCATCTGCGCAGCAGTTTGATGGGAGGCTTTACGACCTTGCGCGATCTCGGAACTGAAGGCGCGGGCTATGCGGATGTTGGTCTGAAGCAGGCGGTGCAGCAGGGAATTATTCCCGGCCCGCGCTTAATCGTGACGACGCGTGCGATTGTCGCGACCAACACTTACGGACCAAAGGGTTACGCTTCTGAATGGAGCGTGCCGCAGGGCGCGGAAGAAGCCGACGGCGTCGATAACCTAACGCGGGTGGTGCGCGATCAGATTGGCAAGGGCGCGGATTGGATCAAGGTGTACGCCGACTATCGCTGGGGCGCGGGTGGCACAGCGCACGCGACTTTCACGCTCGACGAATTGAAGCTGATCGTCGAGGTCGCTAAGAGCGCCGGCATTCCCGTCGCCGCGCACGCGAGTTCAACTGAAGGCGCGCGCCGAGCGATTCTCGCCGGCGTCGAAACGATCGAACACGGTGACGGCTTGACGCCGGAACTTTTTCGCATGATGAAGGAACGTGGCATCGCTTTCTGCCCGACGCTTTCAGTTGCCAGCGCTGCGAACATGGAAAACAAGAAGCGAGTCTTCAAACAGGCGATCGAGTCAGGAGTGGCGATTGCGAATGGCAGCGACGTTGGCGTCTTCGCGCACGGCGACAACGCAAAAGAGATTGAAACAATGGTTGCGTGGGGAATGCCGCTAATTGACGCCCTGCGTTCGGCAACCTCGATCGGTGCGCGCGTGCTGCACATGGAAGAGAAGATCGGTTTAGTGAAGAGCGGACTGCTTGCCGATCTAATAGCGGTGGAAGGCGATCCAACCCGCGACATTTCAACCCTCCGTCGCGTGCGGTTCGTCATGAAGAACGGTGAAGTTTACAAGCAGCCTTAGCCGACCACATCCGCATTTTCCCAGCTCATATGTCTTCCGGGCCAGTCACGAACGTCACGCAACTGCTGCTCGAGTGGCGCGGCGGCAGTCAACCAGCGCTGGATGCGCTGATGCCCGTGGTGTACGACGAACTGCGGCGGTTGGCGCAGCACTATATGCGAGGCGAACGGCCCGAGCACACGCTACAGGCGACGGCGCTGGTGAACGAAGCCTACCTGCGGCTCGTTGACATGAAGGTTTCGTGGCAGGACCGGGCGCATTTCTTTGCGGTGGCGGCGCGGCTGATGCGGCGAATGCTGGTTGATCACGCGCGCGCGCAGCATCGCGCCAAGCGCGAGGGCGGTCCTAAAGTTTCGCTGGATGACGCGCTCGAGGTTTCCTGCAAGCCCGCGTCCGACCTTCTGGTGCTCGATGAAGCTTTGGAGAAACTCGCGACGTTTGATCAAAGAAAAAGCGAAATCGTCGAACTACATTTCTTTGGCGGGTTGGGCAATGAAGAAGTGGCTGAAGCGTTGGGCATTTCACGCGCTACGGTGCAGAGGGAATTGCGGATGGCCAAGGCGTGGCTGAATCATGAACTTAAAAACAGTGAACAGTGAAGGGTGAAGAGTGAAAAGTGAGTGAGATAAAGAGCTATCACGATTTGCTGGTTTGGCAGAAAGGAATCGCACTCGTCAAGCGAATTTATGAAATCACGAGGACGTTTCCTGATAGCGAAAAGTTTGGGTTGGTTTCACAGATGCGGCGCGCGGCTGTCTCGATTCCTTCAAATATTGCTGAAGGTCAGGCGCGCCACACGACAGGTAGTTTTATACAGTTCATCGCGATTGACGAAGGTTCTGTCGCCGAACTTGATACGCAACTGCTAATCGCGATCGAGCTGGGGTATTGCAAGAGCGAGCATTGTCCGGAATGCTTTCACGCTCATCCTTGAGCTGCGAAGAATGCTTAGCGCGCTGCGTTTAAGATTGACCTCCGCATGATTCGCGGCCGCTGCTAACTGCCGCTTTTCACTCTTCACTTGTCACTCTTCACTGTTTAGTTTGTGATTCCTGTTTCCGAATCCATGCTTTTGACCATCCAACGGACATAACGTCGCTTCCTCGGTATTGTCCAGGCGATGCTTCACCGGACGCAGCGTGCGCAGGTAGGCGAAGATCGCTTTCAGATCGTCGTCGGTCATGTTCTTGAAGTAGCCGGTCGGCATCACGTAATTCAGTTTGCGGGCGCCGACGTGGCCCGTGCGCATTGTGCGGATGAACAGCGCTTCGTCGTAGTACGAAATGCCCGACGGGTCCGGCGTAATGTTGGCGCTGTAAACTTCCCCCCACGTTCCTTTCAATTTGAAGCCGCCGGCAAAGGCCATCTCCATCATCGGCTGACCCTTTTCGTTCATCGGTGTGTGACATGTAACACAGTTGCCTAACGTTGCCATGTAACGTCCGCGCGCCACTTGGTTGTATGCATGATGCGCCGCCACCTGTGAAGTGATTGATTCATGCGGCGGCAGCGCGGCTTTCAAAGGTTCAGGAATTTGCGTCTTTGGCAGCTCGTTGCGCACTGGTTCGATCGAGCGAATGTACGTTATTACCGAAGCCAAATCTTCATCCGACATATTTCGGAAATTCATGTAAGGCATTACCGGGAACAAACGCCGGCCGTCGTGGCCGATGCCTTCGCGAATCGCACGCGCCAACTGTTCATCAGTCCATGAGCCCGCGCCCGTCTCGACATCAGGCGTGATGTTCGGCGCGATAAGCCACTCCATGCCGTCTTCAGCGAACACGGCGCCGGCGCCTTTCTGGCCGGGTTTCGGTTGCGCGCCCGGCTTCGAGTAATCAACATCCGAATGGCATTGAAAACAATGCGCGGTGGATTCGACGATGTAGCGTCCGCGCTCCAGTCGCTCCGGCGTCCGGGCAAACTTCACCCCAGTCGCGGGGGCCTTTGCGCGATCTTTGCGCACGGTGTAGCCGACCGAAAGAATCGCACCTGCCACAGCCAAAACGACAAGTGCCTTTTGGATGAATTGTTTCCTGCGTTCCATGATCTGTTCACCTCTTACTCCAGAAAGCGACAGATCAAGGCGAAATGTGTCAGGCGGTGTCTTGACGGAGTTTTCGGGCAATTTGCGAGGGTTAAGCGAGTGACGAGTAATTAGTCGTTAAGAATTAAAAGGCGTTGGTCAATATCTTTACCAGTGATCTCGCGATAACAGGATTTCAGGGATTGTTTACGGTTCTCGTCAGTTTCTGAAGCATATGCCCACACGATTCGGTCCAAATTGGCGCTCGCAAAGAATCTAAGAACAGCGAGTTGCTGAGCCGCATACTGTGCGCGGACAGGGTCTGCTCGAATTATCTCATCGACCGATTTGGAGGCCATCGATCGGATTTGTACAGAAAGAACAATCGGAATTGCGGCCACGAGGAGGAAGCCGCAAACGGCGCCCGTCGCCCACATGAGTCCTGAAGATTTCTCGGCATCGCTGTACAGCGCGCGCCATCCGTTTCGTAAATACACGATTCCCGTAAAGAAAGGAGTGAAACCGAAAAGGCCGATTCCAAAAGCCAGGCCAATGAGGCTTAAGGGAAAAAGCAAAATCGCTATAGTCAGGCAGAACAATCCGCCGTTAAGTAAGGCGCCGCCTATCAACGCATTTGAGACCTCGTTGCCTTTTCCCGCTGCCAGCCAAAGGCAAAGGAGAATTATCTCGACACCGCTGAACAAGTAAACGACGCCCTGGTAATCGGGAAGAAACGGCGGTCCTGCAAAACCCCCTTGAAAAACAATCGGATCGAAAACGAAGCAAAGGATGGGCCCGACGACGCCGAATATCAGGTCAAAGACGAGCTGAGGCCTGGTAGTCTTCTGAAGAAACTGCCGTTTCCAAAATCCGTTCTTTACCGGACCAACATCTGCCGAAGCTGCGAGTTCGGGATAAATTCGCATCGTCACGCTCCTCCCAATTAGATCGCTTGCACTGATGAGACCGGTGTCGGTGGCGCAAACGATTCCGGCGGCGGCTGCGGCGCGAACCGATCTTTCCAGCGAATCCTTCCGGTAGCCTGCATCACGACGAACAGCGTCAGGATGGATCCGATTGTAATGGCGAGTCCGGTGAAGCCTTTGAGGAAGAAAGCGTACGAGAACGCGACCAGATAGATGAATTGTGCCAGCGCGGCTTCGCGCATCGCGAAGCGAAGGCCGACAACCAGCCGCAGATACGAGATGACAAGAAAGATTGACACGCCTGAGCTGATCGCAAACGCGAGATGAATCGAAATGTGATCGACCAGGTACGCCAGTAACAAGTGAAACGAGAAGAACGCCGCCGCCAGGAAAAAGTAGTTCATCGGATGCAGCTCAATACCGCGCAGCGTGGTGATGATTAGCATCAGGAAGAAAAAGAAGAAAAGCGACACCGGCGCGAAGAAACTGATGCGACCAGCCAGCGGGCCGGGTTGAAGCTTCTCAGGCATCGTCATCGCGATCTGGTAACCCGAAACCAGGTTCGTGTAGTTCCAATCCAGTTCCCAGCCACTCCCGTGCTCGCGTTTAATCGAAGGCGACAAAGTGTTGTTCGGGAAATCGATGTCCTTGAAGTTTGTCGTCATCTTCAACGAGAAATCGCGTACGCGCGCGACATCGTCAGACGATTGTCCTCCATGCGCCAGGCTGTAAGACCATTGGTTCAGGCCTTGTGACTTATACCCGACCTTCAGCGTCGCAACTTTCCCGGGGGCGATCTTCAGCGTGCCGCTGGCGCTGTTCTTTTCGTTCTTCAGAGTCAGCGGCGCACCGTCAACCGTGAAAACCAAATCGTCATAGATCGCCTGGGCCGTCGGAAAATAAAGTGCGAACGTTACGTCCTGTTCTTTGTCGTGCGGATTGCGGAACAGGTACGTGCCGGCAAAACCAACTTTGTAAGTGCTATACCAAAGCAGCCCCTTCTGCCGATGCTCGAGGTTTAGGTCTACGTTCAAGCGGCTGTTTTCGAGCGGCAGCTCTCTAGTGAACTTTTCCTGAATGACGGTCTCGACGGTCTTGCCGTTCTCAGTCTTGACGGTTTTTTTCGGCACGACCTCTTCAAAAGTGGCGATTGGCGGGGTTTGGTTTTGTGGTGCGCCCCACGTCGATTCAACGCGAGTGCCTGACAGGCTGTCGGAATCGTAAGTGCGCTGGAAAATGGTTGCGCCAAGAATTGCCCAGGCGAATGTAGTGCATAAGAAAATGAAAGTGATAGCAGCGATACGTTTGATCATCGGCCGTTCCTTTGCGGGATAGGGTTGAGTAAACACTGGTTGTCGCAATTCTCGAATGCCGACGTGATTGCGCCAATGTGGCTTGCCACATTTAACGCCTGTCAGTAGCCCTTCCGCTGCCGATCGTGAAATACGCAGACTAGCCAGTTGTACTAATTTGACGAGGCGGGCGCAGGAAGAGTGGCGCCGAAATTTTAGCTCCACTCTGCGTGAGCTCTGTGACGTCGCTTCTTTTGTGGTGGAAAGCTTGAGAATTCAATCACCGCTGAGACGCAGAGAACGCGGGGGGCGCAGAGAGCTTCAAAATAGGACATTACCCACGGTGAAAAAGTATTGCTGAGGTCTTGACGTGGCGTATAGAATGTTTCAGCCCACATCCTCGAGGTGAACTTAAATGCGCACACTTGTTCCCGGTGAATGGTACATCCTGTTCAAGTGCTCTGATTGCCAGACGCGTCAGATCCTTTTTCCGGATCTATCTGAAGGCCGCGCCCATCTGCGTGCCACTTACAAGGTCCAATGCGTGAAGTGCGAGTACACGGGCAGGTACGACAGCGAAATCCTGGAACGGTATCAGCATCCGCCTACGGCTGATCCGCAACCGATCCACGGACTCGCGTTCTTTGCTCTACTTGCGCTGGTGCGATCATTCGGGTGGGCGCACATCAGTTCGGCGCGGGCTTTCAGGTGAGTTAGCTCAAGCAGCGGCAGATAGCTGTTCAGTCTTCTCAGGCTTAAACAAAATCTTCAAAATCGGTGGCGCGATGATCGAAGTGATCAGAGACATCGCGATGAGCAGAGCATAGATCGTGTCGTTGAACACGCCTGCCTGTTTGCCAAGACTGGCAACGATAATTCCAACTTCACCGCGCGGCACCATGCCTACGCCGACGATAAGAGCCTTACGGCGGCCAAGTGACCACGCGCCCAGTCCGCAGCCAATCAACTTTGAGACAACGGCGAGCGCCACGATCAGCAACAACGTTAACAACGTCGCTACGTTGCCAAACTGGCCCACCTGAACGTTTGCTCCGGTCACTACAAAAAAGAAGGGGACGAGAAACGCCGCGATAGGTTGAAGTTGGTGTTCGAGCGTTTTGCGCTGCCTAATTTCACCGGCGATCATGCCGGCGAGAAATGCGCCGATAATGGCGGCCAAACCGATGTGCGAAGCCGCGACTGCCAGACCTAAACACAATATGAGGCTGATGGTCAGCGGCGACAGCGGATCTACTGGCTTCTCTACAACATTTGAGGCGCGCCGCATGAGGCGCGTCCCGAAGACTGCGATGAGGACGACGAAGCCGATCGCTTGCGCGGCCACGAGTATCAGCCCCAGCACGTTAACTCCGTTGCCGGCTTGCAACGCGCTCACAAAGCCCAGCAGTAGCATCGCCAGAATGTCGTCAATAACGGCCGCACCGAGAATGATTCTGCTCTCCAGGCGACTGAGCACATTCAGTTCCTGAAGGACGCGTGCAGTAATCCCCACGGATGTCGCGACGAATGCGGCGGCGATGAAAACAGCTTTCGAAGTCGGAAAGCCGCTGCTGCGCGCCCACGCGGCCCCCATGACGAATGGAACAATCACGCCAAAGACCCCGACCAGCATTGCCAAACGCCCAACTCGTTTCAGGTCATCGACTCGTGTTTCCAGACCAATGGAAAAGAGCAGCAGGACGGCGCCAATCTCAGCCAGTACTTCCAGCGGCTCGTTGATTTGGATCCATCCCAGCACCGATGGCCCAATGATCGCGCCGGCGACGATTTGACCGACGACGCTCGGCATCTTTAGGCGTTGTGCAACCTCGGCGCCAACCTGGGCGGCCAGGAAGACTATGAACAGGCCGAATAGAATCTCGGTCGTGTGGGTCACGGCTTTGGATTATGACATGCGCGCTTCGGCGCGCGCATTTTTGGGCGACCGGATCAAAGAACCGCTCAGGAAGCCGTCGCAGCGCGCTGTTTCCGGAGCGACAAAACCAAACCAATGATCGTTAGCCCGAGCAGAGTAAGGTTTATTATTCCGGCTGGAGGCTGGCCGACTCTGACAATTGGGACTACGCGGCCAACCAGTTGACCGGCGGCGTAGGTCACCAAAAGCAGGAGAAACATCAACGGCACGGCGCGCCGATAGCGTACCAACACCACAATACATATCAGAGAGATTACTACTCGATTAACCGCCGACAACGTGAAGAGCGCCACAATCGTTTGCGCGGCTGCCGCCGGGTAGGTCTCGAGCGGAATCCCGTCGGCGGACTGAGCGATGGAGTACCCGTTGACGAGAATCATCACGCTTTGCATTGTCCGCACCGCTACCAGGAGCCCGAGAATCACAAGCGCGATTCTGCTTCCCTGATACGTATTATCGATGCGTGCAGGGAATAGGCGGCTGAGTATTCCGGCGCCGGACTGTTGCTGAGTTTCCCTATTTGCCTGGTTCATGCCGTCCCTTCCTTCTCTGTGGATCTGAATCCCTTGATCATCAACCAAACGGATAACGCGAGATAAACGAACCCCAGCGGCATTCCCATCAGCATCAAGTTAGGACTGCGATAAGCGAGAAACTGCGGCAAGGTGATGCCGGTAATCTGAAGCACCGTTGTGATCAGTAACAGGATGGCGAATATTCGCGGAACGAGCGCGGACTTCCAGAGCATTAGGCCCAGGGAAAAGATCCAACTAACCATGATCAGCAGGTGCGTGTAGTGAATCCACTTCCACCCCGATCGCACCGTCGCGCCTACCAGCTCGTACACACCGAGATCCGCAACGTTGGCGCTGACGTGATTTTGACTGAAAGTGAACAGGGACATGTACCCGGCGATCTCTCCGCCCTGCAGCGCGAAATTAACGATTGCCAAACCGAATAGCCAAAGCGCCAGCGCATAGCTGGATTTTCGAAACACGGGCATCCCGGTGATCGCGATAACTATTGGTATCGCGCCACCGACAAACAACATGATGATCGCAAGCCTGATTTGAAAACCGTTTACTGAATCAATTGACGCAAGGGTCAGCGGTCTTGTCAGTTGCTGCAGCAGCATGTAAGGCACCATCAGGCCGGTTATTAAATGAAGTAGTAACAGAAGGCTGACCGTGCGGCCGGTAGTCTTAGCAGATTTCACTCTAACCTCCGTGTGAATGAATAGCCGGGGAAAACTGTCAGGGTCGGCTGAATCACTCTGCTGTACGGCAGACTAAGCAGCAGAGTTCAACGTTATACAACAGGCCCTCTTTCTCGTCCCCCCTCTTCCGCAAGCGGAGAGGGGGGGTTAGGGGGCGAGGTGGCGAGCACGGCAACCCCACCCCCAACCCCTCCCCGCTTGCGGGGAGGGGCGAAAGCCGCGGCGCTGATGAGCAGCAGAGTTGCAGAAGAACGCGCAATGTGCGTTTCGTGGAGCTTTGTTCGTCCTCTATGCTTTAGTAAGGATGACGCGGCAATTAAATTTCCTCACCAGCGCGAACAGCGCCAACGAAGAGGCCCGGCAGAGTCTCGAAGGATTTCGTTATCAGCCGGAGCTAATCAGTGTGGCGGAAGAGGCCGCGCTACTAACGCGCGTGCGTGTGCTGCCGTTTAAGAACTTTGAGTTCCACGGTTTTAAAGGAAAGCGGCGCACAGTCTCGTTCGGATGGCAGTACGAGTTCTCGGGCCGCGGGGCTTTGCGCAAAGCCGATGATATTCCCGAGTTCCTTTTGCCACTGCGAGCACGCGCCGCAGCGTTCGCCGGAATTGCACCTGAAGCGTTTCAGCATGTACTGGTCATCGAGTATGGCCCCGGCGCGGGCATTGGATGGCATCGCGATCGCCCGGTATTCGGCAACGTCATTGGCGTGTCGCTGGTCGCACCATGCGTGCTGCGATTTCGTAGGAAGGTGTTCCTCTCTACCTCTGGGAGACGGGTTAGGGGTCAGGGTGCGCAGCGCGGATCGCGTGGCATGTGGCAGCGCGTGAACGTCCACGCCGAACCCCGTTCAGCTTATTTCCTGAGTGGACCGGCGCGGTCAGAGTGGGAGCACAGCATCCTGCGCGTCGACGAATTGCGCTACTCGATCACTTTCCGCAACGTGCTTGAAATTGAACGGACTCCCGCGGCATGAGCATTGCTCCTCTTTACAGGAAATCTAAGGAAACTTTTGGGGAGGACTTAATCATGGGGATTTTTGACAAGATGTTCGGAAGTGGGGCAGGACAGGCGCAACAACAACCGAACAGTGAGCAACGCTTTAATACGCTGAAACAGAAATATCAGTCAGTGCTCAATGCTGCGGATCAGCAGCAGATACAGTTTCAAAATCTGCATGTGCAGGATGACAAACTGTACATTCGCGCCACGGCGCCGTCTGAGGACGCCAAGAACAAGATCTGGGACCAGATCAAGCTCGCCAATCCGAGTATGGACGACATCACGGCGGACATTTCGGTAGACGCAAAAGCGATGGGCGCGGCGGCCGGCGGCGGGTTAGGCAGCGGCGGGCAGAGTTACACGGTCAAATCGGGTGATACTCTTTCGAAGATAAGCAAAGAGTTTTACGGCGACGCGAACGAGTACATGCGGATCTATTACGCGAATCGCGACCAACTGCGCGATCCGGACAAGATTCAGATAGGTCAGCAATTGAATATTCCGGCGAAGTAGTTTGACCGCCAGCCAAATCATTGACCAGGGTCATGCGTTACCCTTTGTGTCTTTGTGGATCCTCAGTGCCCCTGTGGTGAATGTTTTCAGCGATAATTCACCACAGAGACACCGAGTTCCACAGAGACACTGAGGAAGACACGAGCCCGCCACTTAAGGCGCTGACAGAATCTTCTTCAGCGATGACGCGTAATCTTCATTGCCTGGGTAGAAGATGTCTGTAATCTTCCACACGCGGCGCTTGTCACGTTCCAGGCGAAACAGGATCGTCTGATCCTTTCCGAAGTTCTTGAACGTCACCGGCACGTCGGCAAGATCTAGATTGCCTTCACCGTACATGGGCCGCTTGATTCTGAAGGCGGTGATTTTCATGTCCTGCGCGTTGTAAAGCGGATCGCCGCCGAGCTTACCTACTTCATTTGTGCGCGCTGACGAAACGACGTCATTCCAAATCAAATCGCCCAGTTCTTTCGCGAAGTACTTGTCGACTCGCGCGCGGCTCTTCGCTTGAAAAAACGGATCGGTCGCAGGGCGCTTTTGCGCGGCGTAGAGGTTTCTCACCACCGTTTGAGGCGCAACTTGCGCGGATGATTCGGCAACGGCAATAAAGCCAAAAGCGAAAAACAGAATAGCGATTAATATGATCTTGGGTTTGGCAGACATGCGACCATTGTGTCGGCGTTGCGCGGCTAATTCAAGGAATCATCGCGCGCCTCCGCACGAGACGGCAGCGCCAAGGGCGCGATATGTAAGAGCCTGGAGCAACGCCCCAGGTAGTGCGACCCACCCGTTGAGCTCTAAAGGAGCGAAATATTCGTTTGGTCACAAGCTTCAACGGAACTCGATCAATCGCGCGCCTTCAGCGCTTATCGCTAAAATACCACCCGTTCCCTGGGCCGTTGGCCCAGGCTCTTACATATCGCGCCCTTGGCGCTCCAGGAGATTTGTCCCTTTAAAACGGGTGGGTTCCCGCCAAAGCGCTAAGGCGCAAAGATACGCAAAGTAGGAAACTGCTTTCTGGCCGCAAGCCGTTGACAGCATCAGATGCCTGCCATAAAGTTTCCTCCTCTCTTGACACTCGCCGTGCCGCCCCGATCAACCGGCTCGGCTTTAACGTCAGGCTTTAGACCCAGGAGGGCTTAAATATGAAAAGAAGCATCCTCTCGATTGTGTTGGCCGGCTTCGTGTTGGCAGCGGTGTGCGGCTCGACCGCGCTAACGCGCAACAACGCGACTGCGACCATAGCTACGGCGGCCTTAGGAAAAAGTCCGCGCGACCGCTGCGCCACGCGACACATTGATGAAACGACGGCCACGCAATACGAACAGGCGATGAACAAGTTTAATTCGAAACGCTCGCCGGGTCAGATTCGCAAATCCGGTGCAGTCACCATTCCCGTGTACTTTCACGTCGTCAATAAAGGCAGCGGAATCGAAAATGGCGATGTGCCTGATAAATGGTTGCGCGATCAAGTCAGCGTGCTAAACGCGGCTTATGCAGGGGCCGATCGGGCTGCGGTGGCGTCATCGGCGAACACTCCTTTTCGCTTCGCGATGGCAGGAGTCGATCGTGTAACAAACGAAGCGTGGTTCAATTCAGCGATTGGTTCGGAAGAAGAACGCGAGATGAAAACTGCTTTGCACGTGCCGGGCGCTAACGTGTTGAACTTTTACGTGAACAACGCCGGCGGCGTGTATCTGGGCTGGGCCACGTTCCCGTTCTGGTACGCAGGCGATCCGACTCAGGACGGCGTCGTCGTGTTGTATGACAGTCTGCCCGGCGGCGACTGCTGCGCGCCGCGCGCTTACAACCAGGGTGACACGGGTACGCACGAAGTGGGTCACTGGCTCGGATTGTTTCACACTTTCCAGGGTGGCTGCGCGGCAAACTATAACGACTTTGTCGCTGACACTCCGTCCGAGCGTTCACCGGCATTCGGATGTCCGTTTGGGCGCGATACCTGTCCGAAACCCGGTGTCGATCCGATCGAGAACTTTATGGATTACTCGGAAGATTCCTGCATGTATCAGTTTACAGGCGGGCAGTCAGCGAGAATGGAAGCGCTGTCGTTGCTGTATCGCGGACTTTAGGAAGCAGCACCGTAAACAGCAGGATGAAGGCGGCAGGATGAAGGAATCCGGGCCGCCTTTGTTTTTAGTAGACAGGAGAATTAGCTAACCATGACGCGGAAGCTATTGTTTTTGGTACTGCTCGCGACGTTGGGCGTTGCTACGACAACAGGCCAGACATCCAGCGGCCCTTCCAAAGGGACTCTGATCCTTACAGGTGGAGACCAGGAGACAGGCGTTAAAGAATTCGTCGCCTTAGCCGGCGGACCCGACGCGAATATCGTTTACATTCCCACGGCAGCTTCGAGCCTTAGACTGCCTTCGGGCTTAATTTGGGAATGGCTGTATACCGACACGTTACCCGCAAACACGCCGGAGTTTAAGCAGGAACTCGCCAGGATGTTTGGCGTTAAGAAGATCACGATTCTGCACACCAGGAATCGGAAGACTGCTGACTCAAAAGAATTCGTCGAGCCTCTGCGTAAAGCGCACGGCGTTTGGTTAAGCGGCGGCAATGCCGGTCGCCTGTCCCAAGCTTTTCTCGGCACGCGGACACAGCGAGAGATCGAGGCGCTACTTGAACGCGGTGGTGTTGTCGGTGGCAATTCAGCGGGGGCGATTATTCAAGGCTCTTATACGATCAGGGGTAATCCAGACAAGCCGGTAATGATGGTCAAAGGGCGCGAGCGTGGATTCGCATTCTTGAAGAATGTCGCTGTTAACCCTCACCTGTCCGAAGCTAATCGGCACAATGAGCTAGTAACAATCCTGGACAGTCATCCGAAACTTCTGGGGATTGGGCTCGACGAGAAGGCCGGGATCATTGTTAAGGGAGACCGCTTTGAAGTTTTCGGTAAAGGGCGCGCAGCAATCTACGACAACAAGAAATATGGCGGCAACTGGTATTACTGGCTCTCGCCAGGAGATTCGTTTGACCTGCGGGCTCGCACCGCGCGACGTGCTTCTAAGGGCGGGTGATGTCCTTCATTGATTTAAGTCGCGCTCTCTTTAGTGTCCTATTTGCTTCTCTCTGTGGTGATAGTGGGCTAGCGAAAACATTCACCACAGAGACACCGAGGCTTTCACAGGGTTCAACAGAGATTCTCAATAGGACACTACTCATTCTCGCTTCTTCCCGCCCGATTCCAACGCTTTTCGTTTTGACATTCGTTGCGATTCAAGACACTTAGCTAAGGCTCCAATTATGAGACGGGTGCAAACAAGCCAGCAATCAGCGATAGTCCCTTGGCATGTCCTTCGCCTCTGTTCATCGCACAATGGCCAAAACTATGGAAGATAAAGAGCATCTCGCTGACGGAATCACCACCTCAGTTTGGGTTGCAACTGCCGACACGCAGGCGCAAAAACCTCTAACGAAAGACACGAGCGCTGACGTCGTAGTCATCGGCGCCGGGATCGCGGGATTAACCACCGCGTACCTGCTGGCGCAGGAAGGCAAGTCGGTCGTCGTATTGGACGACGGGCCGATCGGCGGAGGAATGACTTCGCGCACAACCGCGCACCTCTCGAACGCGCTCGACGATCGCTACTTTGAATTGGAGCGACTGTTCGGTGAAGAAGGAGCGCGGCTGGCTGCGCAAAGTCATACCGCGGCCATCGATCAGGTCGAGGCAATCGTCAACAATGAGAAGATCGAATGTGAGTTCCAGCGGACGGACGGCTATTTATTTCTGCCGACGAATGGTCGCACAAAAGTTCTGGAAGACGAACTGCCCGCAACGCATCGAGCCGGACTGACTGAAGTTCGGCGCCTGGAACGAGCGCCGCTGGAGTTTTGGGACACGGGGCCGTGTTTGCACTTTCCGCGGCAGGGCGAATTCCATCCGTTACTTTACTTGAACGGATTGGTGGGCGCGATTGAACGTGACGGGGGCAAGGTTTACACGGGCACGCACGCGGAGGAAATCGAGGGCGGTGACGACGCGCACGTCACCACCGGTAGCGGTCACGAAATCAAGTGCCGTAGCATAGTCGTTGCCACCAACACGCCGGTGAACGATCTCTTTGCGATTCACACGAAGCAAGCCCCGTATACCACGTACGTGATCGGCGCGCGCATTCCGAAAGGATCAGTGCCGTCGATCCTGCTTTGGGACGCGCCACCCGATCTTTGGGATGCGTATCACTATATTCGCGTCACACAGGCTGACGGTCACGACGTGCTGGTTGTGGGCGGCGAGGATCACAAAACAGGCCAGCAGTCCGACTGCGCGCAGCGCTGGGGCAAGCTCGAGCAGTGGATGCGCAACCGTTTTCCGATGGCTGAAGAAATTGAATTCCGCTGGTCGGGCCAGGTGATGGAGCCGTTTGATTGTCTCGCGTACATCGGCCGCAATCCGCTCGATTCTGACAACGTGTTTATCGCCACCGGCGACTCGGGCATGGGCATGACGCACGGCACCATCGCGGGAATGCTCATCACCGATTTGATCATGGAGCGCGAGAATCCCTGGGCGGAACTTTATGATCCTTCACGCAAGACTCTGAGCGCGGCGAAAGATTTCGCGGCGGAAAACGCGAACGTGATGGCCCAGTACGCGGATCTCGTCACTCCCGGCGAAGTCGATTCAGAGGATGAGATTGCCAAAGGCGAAGGCGCTATCCTGCGCAGCGGCCTAAGTAAAGTGGCCGTCTATCGCGACGATGACGGCACGGCCCATCGCATGTCGGCCATCTGCGTGCATCTCGGTTGCGTGGTGGCGTGGAATCGATGCGAGAAGACCTGGGATTGCCCATGTCACGGCTCGCGTTACGACCGATTCGGCAGCGTTTTCTGCGGACCCGCAAACAAAGATCTGCCACCCGTCGAAGATTCCTGAATGTCCTGGTTAGTTTGAGATGAGTCATCTCATTCTTGCCGTCGCTTTAGCGCGGCGATCGGTTGGCGCATGTGTAGAGAAACCGTTAAAACGGTTTCCATCATCGCTGCAAGTTGCCACCGGGCTAAAGCCGCGGTGTGAATGAGAAGGCTCAAACTAAACTCGCAAGCGTCCCCATCATCCATTTACGATTGACCCTTCACGCTTTACTATCATGCGATGAACGCTGATCCCGCAATTCGCATCACGATGCTGCCGCGCGACACGAACTCGCAGGGCACGATCTTCGGCGGCGTCATTCTCAGTTACATAGACATGGCCGGCGCGATCGAAGCGCATCGCCGCACGGGGATGGAGCGCTTTGTCACCGTGGCCATGCGCGAAGTCATCTTTCATCAGCCGGTTTTCGTTGGCGATCTTGTGAGTTTTTATTCCGAAACCGTCAAAGTAGGCACTACTTCAATTACGACCCGGGTTGTCGTGGAAGCCGAACGGTACGGATCGCCGGGAGTGAAGGCTCGGGTAACGGAAGCAGAAGTTATTTACGTCGCGGTTGATCGGGAAGGGAAGAAGCGAAAGATCGCGGCGAAATAGCGAGAGGGCAGTCGGGCTACTGCCCCGTCTCACCAGCGATGATATGCGGGATGCCCCGGCTTCACCGCCACGAAAGTTCCGCGACAAGTGGCAGTTACTTTGCCCTGCGCGGTTAACTCCCCTTCGACGGTCGCGCGATCTTCTTTTAATTCGACAACCCGCGCCCGCAGTTCAACGGGTTGGTCAGTCGGCGTCGGTCGCAGCAAAGTGATTGTATAGTCGGCAGTGACCGTACACGGCGGACGATCGACTCCGGCTTGCTTCATCAGGTGATAAGCCGCCGTCCAATTGCAGTGACAATCCAGCAACGTGCCGATGATGCCGCCACTCAACATTCCGGGGAAAGCCTCCTGATAAGTGGCGGGGCTGAAGGTGGCGATCACTTCCTCACCTTCGGGAAAGCTGCGAATGTGCAGACCCTTCTCGTTAGCAGGCCCACAACCAAAACACGCCATGTTGGGCGCGTAAGTTTCCTGGATACTTTTTTCCATAATGATCCTGGCAGAAACCCGACCGTCAGGGAGGGTGCTTGAGATGTCAAATCTCGAATTTAAGATCTCAAATTACCCACTCTCACGGTCGGGTACCGCTATTAGTTTCTCACGACAGTCGCCTGCACCCTCCCTTAAGGTCGGGTTTCTGCTCTAAGCTGTTCCCGCAGTTTGAACCGCTGCACCTTTCCGGTCGCAGTGTAAGGCAGTTCTGAAACAAAGATGTAGCGCCGCGGCTGTTTGAATCTTGGCAGTTCGGATTCGCACAATCCGCGCAAGGCTTTCTCGACTACTTCTTCACCATCGTTTTGGTGGGCTCGGACGACGAACGCGCACACGCATGACAACTTGTCTTTGTCCAACCCTTCGACGACGGCGGCAGCGCGAATTCTGTCATTCTTCAATAGCACGCCTTCCACTTCGACGGGTGAAACCCATTGCCCGGTGGGTTTGAAGCAATCATCGCTGCGGCCCATGTGCCACCAGAATCCATCCGCATCCTGGCGATACAAATCTCCCGTTCGCGCCCAGCCTTCGACGAACGTATGCGCCGAGGTTTCGGGCCGCTGCCAGTATCGGCTCGCCGCACTTCGGCCACGAATCCAAAGATTTCCTTCCGTGTTTGGTGGCGCCGGCGCCCCTTCATGATCGATCAGCTTTGCGTCGTAGCCATTCAGTAGCCGGCCGCTGCTGCCGTAGCGCGCCTCGCTGGGGTGATTCGATATGAACATGTGCAGCATTTCGGTCGAGCCGATTCCGTCAAGCACTTCCACGCCGAGCGTTCTCTGCCAATCTTCGCCCAGTTGCGCGGGCAGCGCTTCGCCGGCCGAGACGCACAAACGGAGGCTTGAAGGGTCGAGCGGCGCAACATTCTGGTGATGTTCGAGCAACATGCGATACACGACCGGCACACCAAAGAAGATTGTCGGCCGATGCTCGCGGAAGATACGCGACACGACTTCCGGCGTCGGCTTCTCGCGACACAAGATCGTGGTGAAGCCGTTTAGCAGCGGAAACGTGAACGCGTTGCCCAGCCCGTAAGCGAAAGGCAGACGCGACGATGAAAACAGCCTGTCACCTTCGCGGAGTTGCAAAACCTCACGGCAGAACGTCTCGTTCGTGTAGAAGATGTCGGACTGACTGTGTACGGCGCCTTTCGGTTCGCCGGTGCTGCCGGAGGTGTAAAGGATGAAGGCGTCCCCACCGGGAGTCGTACCCCAGGGAAAGTCACTGGCAAGCGGCTGCTGGCCGGCGTGCTTGAATCGAGTAACGTAAATGTTTGAAAAGGAGAGATCTGTGTCGCCATCGCGTGTCACAACAAGCAGCTTCAGATCGGCTGCTACCTTCTCCTCACCGAACAGTGACGGTGCCGCTTGATTTTCGACCACCACCACGCGAGCGTTGCAATCCTTCAGAATTACCATCTGCTCGCTCTTTCGCAGCGCCATGTTGATAGGGACCGCGATAGCCCCGAGCGAAACGACGGCAACGAAAGAAGCTATGAATTCCGGAGAGTCATTCAGCAGGATGGCCACGCGATCGCCGGGGCGCACATCAAGCGCATTCAGTTTTTCGGCCGTCTCGAGCGTCAGAGTGCGAAGTTCGCCGTACGTGATATCGCGCTGCTCAAACATGACGGCGACGCGCCCGTTGCGTTCAGGCTTGAAGATTTCTGCGAAGATGTTCGCGGCGGGCATCAAAGTGGCAGAAACTTTATTCTTCGTTGCCATTCGGCGCAATGCCGACCGATTTGCGCTACCTGCGTGACAGAGTCAGTACCGCGAGCGGTAGCGACCGGGTACGTCCTCGAAAGCAACCCAGTCGCTACCGCTCCTGGTACTGACCTCATGAACACGTTGAGTATCCGATGACGATGTGCTTTGATCCATTCATATGCCCGTCGTCAAGAAACGAAACCAACAAACTGAGTCGCGGTTGCTGCTTGAATCCGGCGACCCCGTCGAGTTGCCGCCGGCCGAAATTATCGACAGCGCTGTAATACTTCAGTTCGATAAACTCAAGCCTTTCATTCCTGAGTTGCTGGAAGAGCTCCGCGATGGAACCACTGCCGAACCAGTTGCGGTAATGAACGATGGCGCGACCTTCGCTATTCACGGCGACACCCGCACATTCTGGGTCAAGCTTTGGCATGCAGCGGGTTCTGACTTAGGAAAGATTGAACGCGTACAGGTTATCAGTTGCATACCTTCGACGCGCGGCCTGAATGTCATGATCGGCGACGAATAATTCTACCTGACTGGAGCGCAAGCGTCCCCGCTTGCATACTTCTAAACTAACTGACAAGCGAGACGCTTGCGCTCCAGTCACAGATCGGATCGTTTAGAGGCGGGCGTTGCCCGCCTTTATACTGTCCCAACGAATGGAGAGTCCGCCTCAGGTCCTGGGAATCGCCCGCGCTGTGCGTGATGAGGGCGGCCGTGCACTGCTCGTCGGCGGATGTGTGCGCGATGAGGTGATGGGCCAACAGCCGAAAGATTGGGATCTCGAAGTCTATGGCATTCCAGCGGCGCGACTGCGTGAACTGCTCGAGCAGTTTGGCAGTGTGAATGTTGTCGGGGAAGCCTTCACCGTTTACAAGCTCGGCGCGCACCTGGATGTTTCAGTGCCGCGGCGTGAACGAAAGACCGGCCGAGGTCACCGCGGCTTCTTCGTGGAAGGAGATCCTTCGCTGTCTATCGAAGAAGCAGCGCGTCGTCGTGACTTCACCATCAACGCGATCCTAAACGATCCTCTTACCGGCGAGATTATCGATCCTTTCGACGGCCGTACTGATATCAGTCGCGGCGTGCTGCGGGCTGTTTCCCTGGATACATTCTCAGAGGACAGCCTGCGGGTACTGCGTGCCGCGCAATTCGCTGCCCGGTTTGAATTCAGGATTGAACCGCAAACCGCCGAGTTGTGCCGCAGCATCGACCTAACGGATTTGCCGGCCGAGCGAATCTGGGGAGAGATGGAAAAGCTGCTCTTACGGGCTCGCCATCCATCGATTGGCTTAGGGTGGCTGCACGCGTTGGGCGCACTCGACCAACTGTTTCACGAGTTAAAGGCGCTGATCGGCGTGCCGCAGGAACCCGAGTGGCATCCCGAAGGTGACGTTTGGATTCACACGCGTTTGGTGGCGGATCGAGCGCGCGAGCTAATCGACGATTTGCCTTATGCGAAGCAGATCACGGTGATGCTCGCCGCGCTCGCGCATGATTTTGGCAAACCGGCCACAACTGCGTTCGTCGAAGGCCGCATTCGTTCACGCGAACATGATGAAGCCGGGGTCGAGCCGACAAGCAGTTTTCTTGATCGACTCAATATCCACACGCTCGAAGGTTACGATGTTCGCGGACAAGTTGTTGCGCTTGTCCGCGATCATTTGAAGCCGGGAGAGTTCTTCAAGAAACGTCAGGAAGTAAGCGTCGGCGCCTTTCGCCGGCTGGCGCGCAAGTGCGATCTCGATTTGCTTTATCGAGTGGCAAAGGCAGATTCGCTCGGACGCAACGCGGAATGGGTGCCAAAAGAAAAATGGTTTGACGCGGAAGCTCAGGAATGGTTCATCGAACGAGTGCGCGAACTTGAGTTGCAAGCTGGCGCGCCCGCGCCGATTCTGCTTGGCCGCCATCTGCTGGAGATGGGAATGCAACCAGGGCCGCGCGTCGGCGAGATCACGAGAGCGGTTTACGAGATGCAGATGGATGGGCGTGTGCAGGATCTGGCCGATGCGGAGGAAGCAGCGAAAGAGATGATGTCCACAGATTACACAGAAGAAGCGGAAACCCGACCGTAGGGAGGGTAATTTGAGATCTCAAATTTCAGATCTTAGATCTCAACACCCTCCCTCACGGTCGGGTTTCTGCCTTCCGCGGAATACGCGGATTAATGCTAAAGTATCGCGCCATGATTGACTTTCAACTTACCGACGATCACGACGCGCTGGTGCAAACTGTGCGCGAGTTTGCGCAGAAAGAAGTCGCGCCCTACATCAAAGAGTGGGACGAGAAGCAGGAAGCGCACCCCGAAATTTTCAAGAAGATGGCCGAGCTGAATCTGCTCGGCGTTTGTATTCCGGAACAGTATGGCGGCGCGGGATTCGACTACATTTCGCTCGGCCTGGTTTGTGAAGAACTGGAAGCCGTTGACACGTTCCTGCGCGTCGCGATGTCGGTGCACACGGGCCTGAATTGCCTGACGCTTTACGCGTGGGGCACTGAAGAGCAGAAGCAGAAATATCTCGTGCCGCAGGCGAAGGGCGAAAAAATTGCGACCTACGGACTGACTGAGCCCGGCGCAGGTTCTGACGTGGTGGGCGCGCGTTCCACCGCCCGGCGCGAAGGCGACGAATACGTTTTGAACGGCGAGAAGATGTGGATCAGCCTCGCTGGTTTCGCCGACAACTTTCTTTTCTTCTGCTGGACAGATGAAGAGAAGCGGCGCAAGCGCGATCACTCAGGCATGTCCTGCTTCATCATCGAACGTGGCATGAAGGGATTTACCTCGGGAACGATTCACGGGAAGCTCGGCATTCGCGCCGGCAACACGGGTTACTTTTCTTTGCAGGACGTACGCGTGCCGAAAGAAAATCGCCTCGGTGAAGAAGGCGAAGGTTTCAAGATCGCCATGTTCGCGCTCGAGCAGGGACGATATACAGTCGCGGCTGGAGCGACGGGGGTGATTCGGGCATCGCGTGATGCGTCGGCGGCGTATGCGAACGAGCGCGAGACCTTCGGAACGAAGATCGCTAACCATCAACTCGTCAAACAGAAGATTGCCGACATGGAGGCTGACTACCAGATGTCGCGGCTGCTTTGGTTACGTGCGGGTTGGCAGAAAAATGAAGGCGTGCCGAGTGGCCGCGCGACTTCGCTTGCAAAGTGGCAGGCAACTGTACGCAGCGAAAAAGCCGCATCGATGGCCATCGAAGTTCACGGCGCGAACGGCTACTCGAACGATTATCCCGTCGAGCGTTACCTGCGAAATTGCAAAGCCGCCGTCATCTACGAGGGCACGCGTGACATTCACACGCTGATGCAGGCGGACTGGGCGCTGGGTTTGAAGAAAGAAAAGCCTGCCCGGAAGAGTCTGCCGCCGTGGAAAGCACACGAGACGCGCGGCGCCGGAGCGGTTTGAGCAATCTCTTATTCACACTTCGCTTTAGCGAGGTGAGTTGGGGCGCACCACGTTCACCTGGCCGTTTTAACGGCTTGTAGTAAACCGTTGAAACGGTTCGACGTTCTCACAGGGGCTTGTATTCACCTCGCTGAAGCGAGGTGTGAATGACAAGAGCCTCAACATCTGCTTGGAAAAGTATTCAGCTACTCTGGTACTATGTCCGCGCTTTCTTAACTCTTTGGTACGCATGCCTCCGGCATGCAAGCACGCCAGAAGCGTGCGTACCGCCTTTCGTTTCAGCATTTCAATTCGTCTGCCACAGGAGCGACTAGAATGGCGCCAGAACTGAGAACCGAGCGCGAGCTATCTTTGGATTTCCTGCGCGTGACCGAGGCGGCGGCAATTGCCGCGGCCCGCACGATGGGCCAGGGGGATCGCAAGTATTCCGATCAGGTCGCGGTTGAGGCCATGCGCGAAGTCATGGACACGGTGCCGATGCGCGGGCGTGTCGTGATTGGGGAAGGCGAACGCGATGAGGCGCCCATGCTTTTCATCGGCGAGGAAGTTGGCGGCGGTTTTGGCGTCGGCGCAGAGATGGCCGCGTCGTGTCCCGAAGTGGACATCGCCGTCGATCCGCTGGAAGGAACCAATCTGTGCGCCCTCGGTGCGAACAACGCGATCGCTGTGTTGGCCGCCGCAGAGCGCGGCGGGTTGCTGCACGCACCCGATATTTACATGGACAAGATTGTCGTGGGCCCGTCGTCACGCGGAGTCATCGACATCGACGCGCCCATCAAAGAAAACCTGAAAAACATAGCGCGGCGCCTGGGTCGCGACATCGAAGACTTGACGATCATCGTTCTCGATCGGAAGCGCCACAAAAAGATTATCGACGACGTGCGCGAAGCGGGCGCCAGGATCCGCTTAATCTCTGACGGCGACTTATCGGCCGGCATTTCCGCCGCGGTGGCCGGCACAAACATTCATGCCTGCATCGGCATCGGCGGCGCGCCCGAAGGCGTGCTCACCGCCGCCGCAATCAAATGCTTGAACGGAGAGATTCAGACGCGGCTGGTTTGGGATCCGGAACGCCTGGGCGTGGACAAAGATAAGGTCCCACCTGAGAAGGAAGTCATCGAGCGCTTGAAGTCGATGGGAATCAACGACCCGAACAAGGTTTACGACACGGAGGATCTAGCGCCCGGCAAGAAAATCATTTTCGCCGCGACCGGCGTGACCGATGGCGCGTTGATGCGCGGGGTGCGTTTCTTTGGTTCCGGCAAACGCACGCACTCGCTTGTGATGACCAGCGAATCAAAACACATACGTTTCGTTGACAGCATTCACATCGAGGGCGGCCCGGACACGGTGATTAGATTCTAGGGCAGACCCCACCATTGATGATTGACAACCGAACCTCGCGGGCGTATAAGCGGCACAAGTACTGGAGACTTCCACGTGAAGAGTTACAAGCCTCTCTTTGCAATCATACTCTCATTGCTTCTGGGGGGGGCTGTGTTCTATGCCCAACAGCTAGGTAAGCAGACGCCCTCACCTCAACAAGCCGAAGCTGAACAGAAACGAATCGAGCACAGCAAGCTTTACAAGAAGTATACCGGCATCGGTGATCTTCGGTCGATTGCTGCTACCTCGAAGGATGACGTCGAGGTCCTTAACGGCACGGGTCAAAAGATATTTTTCCCCAACGCCACACCAGTTCAGTTTTCAGCATTCGTGTCAGATATTACCCAGCGCGCCGATTTGATTATTATTGGTAAGGTGGATGCTTTCGACTCTTTTCTCACTGAAGAAAGTACGTTTGTTTTCACGGATTACACCCTGTCCGTAGAACAGATAATCAAAAATGATAGTAAGGCTCCACTTGAACCTTCGAGCAGCATCGTCGTAACGCGGCCGGGTGGAACTGTTCAGTTGAATGGTCGGAACATCAAAGCATCTGACGAGTCGCTAGCTCCACTTGAGAAGGGCCGACGTTATTTGCTCTTCCTTAACTCCATTCCGACAACGGGGGCTTACAAGGCGTTCGATAGTCGCGGCGCATTTCGCATCAACGGAGCAAGAACTGCAAAGCTCACCAAAGATCAACTTCCGGTCGAACTTGAACATGGTGCTGACCTGTCGGTGATGCTCGCTTTGGTTCAAGCGGCACTACGTTAAAAAGATCGTGTCGTTTAGGTGATTGTATGCTCCCCACTTTCACAGTCCGCTTGATATGCGTCGCATGCGGCGTAACGCTGGTGTTGATATTGCTCCTCCTAACCGCGCGGCACGGTTCGTGGTCGCAAACCTCTTCATGCCCCCCAACTAAGACGCCGCGATGGGCGCAGGGCACCACGGTCTATTACGACTACGGAAACATCACCGGCCAGGACATTAAACAACAAATTGACTCTGCCGCTGAAAAGTGGACTACAGCAAACAACACCAATGGTTCTGGAGTCACTTTTGTCCAAGGTTCACCGCCTCAAGGCTGCACGAATTGCGCGACCCTGACTTTCCAAACTGGCCCAGTATCTAACGGTATTGCGAACGCAAGTTATAGCTGCACGAATTGTACAAATATGTCGTCGGCCACAATCACATTCGATACGTCCCAAACTAACGTTTACAATCCAAATTCTCAAGGCTATGACACGATGTTCCTAAAGCAGAGTTTGCACGAGATCGGTCACACTATGGGACTGGATCACCCTCCCAACCCCACTGGAAATGGATGCGACCAACCTGATGGCGCTTCTGTGATGAATTACACATGCAACACGAATGACAGTGCTAACAATATGCCCACCGATGTGGCTCAATGTGATAAGACGGCAGTACAAACAAATTATCCCACGCCGACGCCGACACCGACCCCAACACCTACTCCGTGCGGGCCCGCCAATTGTCCAAATACTTATCCCGCGCCGCCCATGTACTGCTACGGCAATGTAAACTACTGCGTTTGGGGTCCTTCGGGGTGCGCAGAGGATCAGCAAATTCAAGGCAGATGCTGCTGTACGCCGTACACACCAATCCTGGTTGACGTTTCCGGCAACGGATTCAGTTTGACTGATGCTGCGAACGGAGTAAGTTTCGACATGAACGGGGATGGCACTGCGGAACATCTCTCGTGGACCGCTAGTAATTCTGAAGACGCTTGGTTAGCGCTGGATCGAAATGGAAACGGATCGATTGACAGCGGCGTTGAACTATTCGGGAACTACACGCCGCAACCCGCGCCGCCGCCGGGAACTTTTCGCAATGGTTTTCTGGCGTTGGCCGTATACGACGAGCCCGGGATTGGCGGCAACGGTGACGGGCAGATTGACGCGCGGGATTCGATCTTTGCCAGCCTTAAGCTGTGGCAAGACATGAATCACAACGGCATCAGCGAACCGAACGAACTTCACACCCTTCCATCGCTCGCTGTAGATTCGGTTTCGCTGAAGTACAGAGAATCGAAACGTACCGACGAACACGGCAACCAGTTTCGTTATCGCGCGAAGGTGGACGACGCCAGACACTCGAAAGTAGGCCGTTGGGCGTGGGACGTGTTTCTCGTGCGCCAATAGGCCGTGCTAGTCTGCGCGCATTGTGATCGCCGCCGGCCAATTCCAAAGCACAGATCATTCACGGATTACTTCAGCGGCCTTCGTGGTTTGGCTTTTCATTGCCATCACCGGGACCGCAATTCTCATCGCTGTCATCGTCGCGCCGATCGTTCAAGCTCAAGGACATTCCCGTTTCGCGGGCGCGATCTACCAGGCCTTCAGTTATCTCTGTCATCAGATTCCCGAGCGTTCCTTTCATCTCGCCGGCCATCCATTTGCCGTCTGTTCGCGCTGCACGGGGTTGTATGCCGGGTTCGCGTTTGCGACGCTCGCTCTGCCGCTCGCACGTTCGCTGAAGCGAACCGACACGCCGCACGTCATCTGGCTTTTATTGTCAGGCGTCCCGCTCGCCATCGATTTCGGGCTGACGTATTTCGGTGTTTGGCAGAACAATCACTTCACGCGCGTGACGACGGGCGCGTTGTTTGGCGCAGTCGCGGCGCTTTATGTAGTGCCGGGATTGATTGAGTTGAGCGTGAACGTGCAACGGCGGTCAAGTCAGAACCACCCGCCGTAATGGGCGGTTGAACTCTGCCCACCAACCGCCACTGAGTCGAAGATCAACCGCCCGCTACCGCAGGGGCTTCTGACTCGTGCTATCCTAACGAAAATCCCAAGAATTCCCCCTGTTTTCCCTGATGATGCCGTGGCCATTCTCAGTTTTGAACCGGGTGTTCAGTCGCGCGTCAGATGACAGCGGCGAGCCGCCGATTCGTGAAGAACTGTACAGCGTCGAACGGCTTGAGCAATACGCCGGAGAACTCGCCGCCCAACATCAGATCGCCGACACGCCTCAACGCGGTAGTTTGCTCTTACCGCGTCTGGAAGAGAACGGTCGCAAGCTCGTCGAGGCTTACAACGCGCTTGTCGAATCAATTCGTAGCGAGCACGTCATCTCGCCCGCAGCCGAATGGCTGGTAGATAACTTTCACATCGTTGAAGAGCAGATTCGCGAAATTCGCGAAGATCTGCCCAAGAGCTACTACGACGAACTTCCCAAGCTTGCCGACGGCGCGTTCAAAGGTTATCCACGCATCTATGCGCTGTCGGTCGCGCTGGTCGCGCATACGGACAGTTATCTCGATTCCGAGACGCTGCGCCGCTTCATCAACGCTTACCAAAAAGTCGCGCCGCTATCGATTGGCGAATTGTGGGCGGTGCCGATCACTCTTCGTCTCGCACTCGTAGAAAATTTGCGCAGGCTCGCAACGCGGATCGTTTCCTCGCGCGCTGAGCGCGAAGAAGCTGACAAGCTCGCCGACACGCTTCTCGAAACCGCGCAGCTCAATCCGCAGGAGATTGTGCCGCTGATTTCGGGAAGGCTCGGCAAGCGAAAAACACTGGGCCGTGCGTTTGTCGTGCAGTTGATGCAACGCCTGCGCGAGCAGGACCCGGCAGTTCTGCCCGCGGTCGAGTGGCTCGAGATGCAACTGCACAAGCTTAAGCTCTCGATCCACGACATCGTTCACGAAGAACATCGAAGGCAGGCCGGGGCGCAGGTCACCGTCGGCAACATCATCACGAGCATGCGGCTGCTCTCGACACTCGAGTGGCGCGACTTTTTTGAAACCGTCAGCTTGATCGATCGTGAGTTGGCGAAAGATCCGGCCCGCATCTACTCGCGAATGGATTTCGCGACGCGCGATCGTTACCGGAAAGTCGTCGAGCGGATCGGAAAACGGGCAAAGGTCAGGGAACTGGATGTGGCGCGCGCGGCGTTACGCCTGGCGGAAGCGGCGTCCACAGAGGGCCGAGAAAGTTCACATGCCCACATCGGCTACTTCCTGATTGGCCGAGGGCTCGGGCAGCTTGAATCCGAGACGAGCTATCGCCCGTTGGTTGGCGAGAGGCTCGAGCGTTGGACGCACCGTCATGCGACCTTGTTTTTTCTCGGTTCGTTGACGCTTCTGACGACTCTGATCCTGGCGGTAATCGCCGTGGCGGTGTTCCGTGCGCAACCGCACCCAGTAAGTGTTGTGCTGGCGGTTTTTCTGGCGCTGCTGCCGGCCAGCGATCTCGCTCTCAGCATTCTCAATTGGGGCATTACGCACAGCTACCGCCCGCGTCTGCTGCCGAAACTCGATTTGTCTAAAGGCGTTCCTGCTGAAGCGCGCACGATCGTTGTCGTGCCTGTGATCCTTTCCGATGTGGCTTCGGTCGAGGAAATAGCCGAGAAGCTGGAGATTACGTACCTCGGGAACCAGGACGAGCACATTCACTTCGCAATTCTTGGTGACTTCGCGGATGCGACCAGCGAAACGATGCCCCCCGACAAGGAAATCGTTGACGCGGCACTGGACCGCATCGCGGCACTCAACAAGCGTTACAACGGTACTCACCCCGGACGCTTCCACTATTTTCACCGTCGCCGCCAGTGGTGCGAGACCGAAAACTCGTGGATTGGTTGGGAACGTAAGCGGGGCAAGCTGCGCGAATTCAATCAGCTGCTGCTCCGCGCCACTGACACCAGCTTTATCATCACCACCGCCGGCGACGAACTGCTGTCACAGATTCGCTACGTCCTCACCCTCGATGCAGACACACAACTGCCGCGCGAGACCGCGCACCGCCTTATCGGCACGGCGATTCATCCACTCAATCTGCCCAGGTTCGACGCGTCGGAAGATCGTGTGACAGAGGGTTACTCGATCTTTCAACCGCGCGTCAGTATTTCGCTTGAAAGCGCGTCGCGCTCAACCTTTGCGCGCATCTTCTCAGGCAACACCGGCGTCGATCCCTACACGACGGCAGCTTCGGACGTCTATCAGGATCTTTTCGGCGCGGGCATTTACACCGGCAAAGGCCTCTACGACGTCAAAGCATTCGAGCAGGCGATGCATGAACGTGTGCCCGAGCAAACGCTGCTGAGTCACGACCTGTTCGAATCGATTTTTGCGCGTACCGCACTGGTTACGGACATTGAGTTTCTCGATGACTACCCGGCCTACTACGACTCATTCGCGCGCCGGCAGCATCGTTGGACGCGTGGTGACTGGCAGATCGCGGACTGGTTATTCGGAACGGTGCGTGACGCGCAAGGCCGCAAACGACCCAATCGCATTCCGGCGATCTCACGCTGGCAGATTCTCGACAATTTCCGGCGAAGTCTGTTGGCGCCTTCGATTGTGTTGTTGTTGATCGCCGGGTGGACGGTGCTTCCCGTCAGTGCGTGGTGGTGGGAATTGTTTGTGCTGTTGACGCTCGCTTTTCCAGTTTACGCGCACGTCACAAGTGGTTTGCTGATTCATCCGCGCGGCGTGCCGTGGACAAGTCATTTCTGGAGCGTCTGGGGCGACGCGCGCACAAACACCGCACAGATCGCCGTCGAGATTGTCTTTCTCGCGCACCAGGCCGGGTTGATGATGGATGCGATCGCTCGGACGATCTACCGAAAGCTCGTTTCGCGGCGTCATCTACTCGAATGGGTGACGGCCGCGAGTTCCGAAGCGTCGAGTAAGCATGATCTTCCCGCTTTCATTCGTTTCATGTGGCCGGCGGAAGTTGTCGTGTTGGTCGCAGTAGCGCTGATTGCGTGGTCGAACGTCGCGGCCTTGCCGGCCGCGGCGATCTTTTTGGCGGCGTGGACGGCTTCGCCCGCGATTGCTTTTGTGATCAGCCACCGCCGCGCTGAACTGGCGCTCACGCTGAACGCGAGAGACCTTCGCACCATCCGCATCGTCGCGCGCCGCACCTGGCGCTTCTTCGAAACGTTCGTCGGCGATGAGGATCACTGGTTACCGCCGGACAATTTTCAGGAAGATCCGAAACCCGTCGTCGCGCATCGCACCTCACCGACGAACATCGGTCTGTTATGGCTCTCAACTGTCGCGGCTTACGACTTTGGTTACGTCGGGGTGATTGAACTGGTCGAGCGTTTGGAGAAAACGTTCGCCAGCCAGCAAAAGCTGCAAAAGTTCCGCGGTCATTTGCTCAACTGGTACGACACGAAAACGTTGGAGGCTATGTGGCCCCACTACGTGTCAACAGTTGACAGCGGAAACCTTGCTGCGTGTCTGCTCGCGCTCAAACAGACGTGTTTGGAAATCCCGGATGACCAGTTGTTTGGGTCGCGGGTTTTGAATGGGTTAGGCGACACGCTGGCCGGCTTGCGCCAGGAGATGTCGCAACTCACCGGCGCGCGCCAGCGCACCGACGCGATCAGCATGAAGCAGCTGATGCAAGAGTTGGACGCGTGCGCTGAGCTGTTGGCGCAACCAGAGCCGCAGAGGGTGGCCGAGTGGCGCGATTTGCTTGAGCGCGTCAACGAACAGGCGGCGACCATTGACGACACGGTCGCAGCGCTGTCGCACGTGCATCAGAGCGGTGAAATCGAAGAACTGCGTTGGTGGAGCGGCGCTTTGCTGAGGCAAGCCGGTAACTGGCTGCGCGATTGCCAAATATTGGTTTCGGAAAGCGTGACGGCAGAAGCGACGCCGCCGACGCTGGCTTCAAGCTCCGACCAGGCGACTGAAGCTGCGAAAGACATCTCTTCGCGCCTGGCGAAAATCGCTTCCACATGTCAGCGCCTGTTCGACGAAATGGATTTCAAGTTTCTACTCGAACAGGAACGAAAGGTCTTCACCGTCGGCTTCAACGTCTCGGAAGGTCGCCGCGATAACTCGTTCTATGACCTGCTGGCTTCGGAGGCCCGGCTGGCCAGCTTCGTCGCAATCGCTAAAGGCGACGTGCCGCAGGAACATTGGTTTCGCATGGGTCGCCAACTTACCTCGGTTAATGGCGGCCGCGCGCTGATTTCCTGGACCGGCACCATGTTCGAATACCTGATGCCGCTGCTCGTGATGCGTGATTATCGCGCGACGCTGCTGGGCGAAACCTATGAGGCCATCGTTATGCGGCAGATTGAGTATGGTACTGAACGTGGCGTGCCGTGGGGCATTTCAGAATCCGCATACGCCGCCCGCGACCTGCAACTTAACTATCAGTACGGCCCGTTCGGTGTTCCCGGTTTAGGTTTGAAGCGCGGCTTGATTGAAGACCTGGTGGTTTCGCCTTACGCAACGATTCTCGCGTCACAGGTAAAGCCGGTTGAGGCGATTGAAAATCTGCGCACGCTTGAGCGCGAAGGCGCGCTGGCACGCTATGGGTTTTACGAAGCGCTCGATTACACGCCTGAACGCGTCAAGAAAGGTGAGCACTGCACGCCGGTGCGCGCGTTCATGGCGCACCATCAGGGCATGAGCCTGGTCGCACTGGATAACTTGCTGAACCAGAACGTCACGCAGACTCGCTTTCACAACGAACCGCTGGTGCAGTCAACTGAACTGCTCTTGCAGGAGCGCGTGCCCCGCAATGTTGCGGCGGCCCATCCGCGCGCGGAAGAAGTCTTGTCGGGCCGAGTAGTCCGCTCCCTCACGGGCCTGGTAACGCGCGCGTACGACTCGGCGGATTTGCCGACTCCGCGTACGCAGTTGCTCTCGAATGGGACCTACACACTGATGATCACGACAGCCGGCAGCGGCTACTCGCGAGCCGGACCTTTGGCTGTGACCCGCTGGCGAGAAGATCCAACGCGTGATCACTGGGGCAGCTTCATTTACGTGCGTGACATTCGCAGCGGCGCCGTTTGGTCAACCGGACATCAGCCGATCCCGGCGAAAGCCCAGGACTATGAAGTCGCATTCTCTGAGGACAAGGCCGATTTTTGGCGGCGTGATTCAGGCATCGTCACGCACATGGAAGTCATAGTTTCAGCTGAGGAAAACGCTGAGATGCGACGCGTTTCCGTTACGAACTTTGGAAACCGCCCGCGCGAGATCGAACTGACCAGCTACAGCGAAGTCGTGCTCGCACCGCAGGCCAGCGACGTGGCTCATCCCGCCTTCAGCAATCTTTTCGTAGAGACTGAGTTCCAGGGGCGTCACAACACTCTTTTCGCGCGCCGGCGCCAGCGCTCTTCGGAAGACAAGCCCGTTTGGGGCGTACACGTATTGGCGACTACAGCGGAAACGATTGGAGGAATTCAATTCGAAACCGATCGCTCGCGCTTTCTCGGCCGCGGCCACAGTACATCCAATCCTGTCTCAGTAGTGGCGGATCAACCTTTGTCTAACACTGTCGGCGCCGTGCTCGATCCAATCTTCAGCTTGCGTTGTCGAGTGCGCTTGCAGCCGAACGAAAGTGTCCAGGTTGTTTTCACCACCGGGGTCGCGGAATCAAGTGACCAGGCGCGGGCCCTCAGCGAAAAGTATTTCGACGCCGGAATCTTTGAACGCGAATCGCGCATGGCCTGGACACGGGCGCAGGTCGAGATGACTCACCTGCATATAGATCCTGACGAGGCCCACCTTTTTCAGAGACTGGGTGGCCGCATTCTTTACATCGATCCTTCTTTGCGTCCGCGGCCGCACGTTCTGGCGCTGAATCGTCTGACACAGTCGCGGCTGTGGGGCCACGGCATCGGTGGCGATTTGCCGATTGTGATTCTGCGTCTCGAGCGCGAAGAAGATGTTCCGATGGCGCGGCAGCTTTTGCGCGCGCACCAGTACCTCAGTTCCAAGGGACTGCAATTCGATCTGGTAATTCTGAATGACCATCCGTCGGGTTACGCGCAGTCGCTGCACGAGGCGTTGCAGACCGCGGCGCGGACCGCGGGGGTGCAAACGTTGCTCGATAAGCCCGGCGGCGTTTTCATTCGTCGCTCAGATCAGATTCAGCCGGAAGAACGCATCCTGCTGCACGCGGTGGCGCGGGTGGTGATCGTCAGCGAAAGAGGATCGCTTGAAGATCAGCTTGTAAGACGGCCGGCCGAAGGCCCACTGCCGGCGGAGTTTCAACCACAGGCGCCGTCGCAAACTTATTCCGAGACGCCACTCGAAATTCCAAAACTGTCCTTCTTTAACGGCGTCGGCGGCTTCGCGCACGGCGGGCGCGAATACGTAACCATCCTCGGAGAAGGCCAATGGACGCCGGCCCCGTGGAGCAATGTGGTCGCGAACAATGGCGATGTTGGTTTCCTGGTGACCGAAACCGGCGGCGGATTCACCTGGGCCAGCAACAGTCATGAGAATCGCCTGACGCCCTGGTCGAACGACGTCGTCAGCGACTCGCCCGGCGAGGTCATTTACCTGCGCGACGAAGATTCAGGGGCAACCTGGACGCCGACGCCTTTGCCGGTCCGCGAGAATGCTCCGTATTCAATTCGCCACGGACAGGGCTACACCGTTTTCGAGCACGCGAGTCACGGCATCTCGCAAGAGCTGCTCATGTTTGCGCCGCTGGATGCGCCGGTGAAAATCTTGCTGCTGCGTCTGCGCAATCGCAGCGAACGAAAACGGCGACTGTCGGCGACGAATTATGTCGATCTAACCCTCGGCGTTGATCGTCATGCGTCCGCGCCGCACATCGTCACTGACATCGAAGACCAGCAGGGCGCAGTTTTCGCCAGAAACTCATTCAACAACGAATTTGCCGAACCTATCGTGTTCGTCAGCACGAGCGAGGCCCGCTGCACCATGACCTGCGATCGCAAAGAGTTCATCGGGCGCAATGGGTCACTCGCCCACCCCGCAGCTTTGCGGCGCGTAGGACTGAGTGGCCGTGACGGCGCTGGTCTCGATCCGTGTGCGGCGATCCAGGCGCAGATCGAGTTGGCGCCCGGCGAGGCCCGCGAGATCGTGTTTCTGCTTGGACAGGCCGGATCAATCGAGCAAGCGCGTGAGATCAACACCCGTTTTCGTAGCGTACAGGCGGTCAATGAAGCCCTCGAACACGTGCTGAACTTCTGGGACCAGACGCTTTCCACCGTCGAGATCAAAACTCCCGATGCTTCGCTCGATACGCTTGTCAACCGCTGGCTCTTATGTCAGGTGCTGGCGTGCCGCGTGCGTGGCCGCTCGGCGTTTTATCAATCGAGCGGGGCGTTCGGTTTTCGCGATCAATTGCAGGACGTTATGACGCTGGTTTACGCGCGCCCCGAAGTCGCGCGCGAGCAGATCCTGCGCGCGGCTTCACGGCAATTTAAAGAAGGTGACGTGCTGCATTGGTGGCACGAACCGAGCGCTCGCGGCGTGCGCACGCGCTTTTCAGATGATCTGCTTTGGCTGCCTTACGTCGTCGCGCATTATGTGAACATCACCGGCGATCGGTCGGTGCTGGGCGAGTCGGTGCCGTTTTTGGAAGCAGAGTTGTTGAAGCCTGATCAGCATGAGGCGTACATCGAACCGAAGACTTCTTCTGAAAGCGGAACCATCCTCGAACATTGCACGCGCGCGATCGACCGCAGCCTTGGATTAGGGTCACATGGGTTGCCGTTAATGGGCTCAGGAGATTGGAACGACGGCATGAATCGCATCGGCATCGGCGGCAAAGGCGAGAGTGTCTGGCTCGGATGGTTTCTGGCTACGGTACTGCAGGGAATTGAACCGTTTCTGTCAGAACCCGGAGCCACCTTGTCAGTACCGGGAGCGGTAGCGACCGGGTCAAGCAAACAACCTGCGGATCACCGCAAAACCTACGCAATCCACTTGGAAAAACTTCGCAAGGGTTTGGAGAAATCCTGGGATGGCGACTGGTATCGCCGCGCATACTTCGATGACGGCACGCCACTCGGCTCGGCGAAAAACGACGAATGCCGGATCGATTCGATCGCGCAAACCTGGGCGGTCATATCGGGCGTTGCCGAATCGTATCGCGCGCAGCGAGCGATGGCGGCGGTCGAACAATACCTGATTCGTCGCGGCGACGGTCTAATCATCTTATTCACGCCGCCATTCGACAAAAGCAAACTCGATCCGGGCTATGTCAAAGGTTACGT
>DATEPC010000037.1:0-30630 GCA_035273405.1 Pyrinomonadaceae bacterium
GAGTAATGAGTAAAAGAAAGTGTTTTTGACTTCACTCATTACTCATTATTCATCACTTTCTTTCATTAAATTAATGAACCGCCCGAAATGATGTTCGGCGTCGTGCGGGCCTGGGGCGGCCTCCGGGTGGTACTGGACTGAGAAGATGGGGAGCGTCTTGTGGCGCATGCCTTCGACGCATTGGTCGTTGAGGTTGATGTGCGTGACTTCGACTTCGGGTGGTAACGAATCAGCCTGCACTGCGAAGCCGTGATTGTGTGAAGTTATTTCGACGTGGCCGTCGCGAAAATCTTTCACCGGTTGATTGCCGCCGCGATGTCCGAACGTCAGCTTGAAAGTTTTTCCACCGAACGCGCGGCCGAGCAGTTGATGACCGAAACAGATACCGAAGGTTGGCGTGCCTGACTGCGCGACGAGCTTCACCTCTTCGACTTCCTTGTTCATCGAAGCCGGATCACCCGGGCCGTTTGAAAGAAACACGCCGTCCGGCTTCATCGCAAACACTTCATTTGCAGGTGTCGAAGCGGGCACAACGGTCACTCGACATCCAGCTTGCGACAGCTCACGCAGAGAATTCAGCTTCACGCCAAAGTCGTAACACACGACATGAAAACGTTCCGCTCCCGCGGCAGGAAACTCGTAAGGCCGGGTCGCAGTGACGACGCTGGCGAGTTCGCGATTCTCCATCGGCGGAGAGTTGCGTGCCTTTTCGATTACGCTTTCGGCGTCAGAGCCGGTGGTTGAGAGGCAAGCGCGCATCGCGCCTTTGTCACGAATGTGCCGCACCAGCGCGCGCGTGTCGATGTGATCGATGGCAACGATGTTCCAACGCTTCAAATAATCGGGAAGCGATTCTTCCGAGCGCCAGTTGGAATGCATGCGGCTGGCTTCACGCACGACGAATCCTTCAACCCAGGGGCGCGACGATTCGGAATCCTCTTTGTTAACGCCGTAGTTCCCGATCAGCGGGTACGTCATGCAAACAATCTGCGCTGCATAAGACGGATCGGTCAGCACTTCCTGATAACCAGTCATGGATGTGTTAAAGACCATCTCGCCGCACGACTCGCCTTCAGCCGCCCATGAGCGACCGCGGAAGACGCGGCCGTCTTCGAGAGCGAGCAGGGCTTTTCGTGATGAATCAACCACAGAGGTCACAAAAGAATCCCAATCTGATTAGCTAGTAACCCACTCCGTCCGCCAGCGCGCTGGTGTCTGACAGGCTATTCCCAATTGTCATGAATAACCAGTGACCGTTATTCCAGGCGACCACGCCGCGGCCCTGGCTGTCGGTGGCTTCAACTCGCTTGCCTGAGCCTTTCGGATCCGCGCGAACGAACCGCATCCCTCGATCATTCTTTATCTCCTGCTCAATTTCATCGATGAGCGCAGTAGGAACTGAGGACCCGGAATACGAGCAAGCCATCAGCGCCGCGGTACTGCTCCCGCCCGAGTACTCACCGCCGGCGCAATCGCCCGCCTGCGCGATCATTTTGACGGTGAAACCTGAGGCGGTCTTGCTGAGTTCTTCTTTCGTGTAGCTCTTTGAGCGGCTAAATCGGCCGAGTTCCGGTTTGATGAACTCGCGCGCGTACATCGTAGTTTGCGAGCTTGGACCGGAGTTCGAATTTGAATTTGACCGATTGGTGTTATCGGAAAAGCTGCACAGCTTACAGGCAAAGAAAAGCAGACCGATGACTGCCAAACTAGTAATTGATTTCATGGTTTTCCTAGTGTGTGACCGTGGACCCTCCCTACGGTCAGGGTTCAACGCCGGCATCCTCTCTACGGTCGGGGTTCTGCCCCGGACTAGCCGCCCAGATTGAGATTGAATCCGCCGCCGCCGCTGCCCTGTGAGGGGAAGAACGGTTTCAGCAGTCCCGCCATCGCAGCGAGATTGCGAGTCTGAATCAGCAATTCTCCAGGACCAGTGAACTCCGCAACGATACCTTCGCCGCTGACCATGCTGCGAAAGAAACCTGCGGCAGCTTTGCGCAGAGTGTATTGCGTCGTGCCTTCCCAGGCGACCAGGTGCCCGGTATCAACGACGTAACGCTCTCCGGGTTGCAGACGCTTGCGGTGAATTGCGCCGAATGAAGAGACGAGGAGCAGCCCCTGTCCCTGCACCAACATCACAAACAAACCTTCACCGCCGAAGAAGGATTCGCGCCGCCCCATTTCGTATCGACGTTTAGACTGGAGTCGCCCGCGAGATAAGAACTCGACTGCACGAAGAACGATTGGTTGTTGAGCTCGATCGCGGCGATGTCGCCAGGTGCGCCGGGCGCGAGCGTGACTTCACCCGGTCCACCGTGCGCGGTAAATGTCGAGACAAAGGCCGATTCGCCGCCCGCAGCCCGTTTCAAGGCGCCGAGCAGGCCGCCTTTCATCTGCGACTGCAACTCGATATTCGCCGACATCGAAACCATCGCGCCCGCTTCGGCCATGATCGACTGTTCAGATTGGAGCGTCAGCACGGCGAGCGAAAACGCCGGCTGATGTTCGATGTGATAGGTGTAGCCGCGGCCGGCCCCCTCGCCGTCCATGTCCAGATTGATCGTACCGGGTTGCGCCGGCTGACCGACTGCGACGCGCTTGCCGCAGCCACCACAAAAACCGCCTGCCACGGCAGGCGCACCACAGTTAGGACAGTTCATAATGGCTCCGTTAGGTACGCACGCGTCCTCGCGTGCTAATTGTTTTTATGCGCGATGCACGCCGGAGGCGTGCGTACCGATCACCGCTCGCTACTAATCGCTTCGCGTTTCTTGCCCTTCAGAAACTGCTGCGCTTCGTGCAGCCAACGTTTCTCGGCGCGATATTTGTACGCCGGCGCAGTTTTCACTGCGTTAATGCAAGCCTGCATTGAACTCGCGGCCTCCTGCTGGTCGCCCAGCCCCGCGTACGCGCGGCCCATCAGATAGAGCCCTTGTGGGTCGTTCTCGCGTCGCTCAAGAAACTTCTGCAAAGCCTCGCGTGCGTCAGCGAACTGGCCGGCCGCAATATACGTCGCGCCAATTTCGCGCCAGATTTCATTCTGCGCGTGGTATTGATCGCGCTGCACGACTTGCTCGAAATGCCCGATTGCTTCCGCTAAACGATTTTGTGAACGCGCAATTCCTCCGAGCTGATAATGCGCGTCTGTTTCGTCCGGGTCGATGTCTATCGCGCGCTGAAAGCGCTCACGCGCCTCGTCAAACTCGCCACGATTTTGTTGAATTAAACCGAGGTTGTAGTGGGCCGACGAATCGCGCGGATTGATCGTTGCCGCTTCCAGATTTTGCTTGAACGCCCCGCGGGCGCGCTGCGTACTGACGACACTGCCCAAGTATCCGCGCAGCAGAAAGAACAGCATCAGCAGAATGAACGGCGAACCGACGACGGTCGTAAACAGCAGCGTCCAAACCGGCGATAAAGCTAATGCCGCGGCGTAAGTTAGCCCGAGGATCGCGAGGCAACGCAAAAACGACAGGCGGAAAACTTTGCGCACCGTTTCCAACGCGCCGACGGTGAACAGAGCGATCTTGACCGTGCGAAACAAGCTGCCCGCGATGAATGCCGGGTTGCGTAATTCCTGATCGAGTTGCGCGCGCGCTTCGGCCGGCAAGTTAAAGAGCGACTTGATTTGCTCAGCCGACTGCATCGAGCTGGCGACGTAAGCTGCCTGCACGCCGCTGAAGTGAAAAAAGGTGGCAATCAGAATCGTCATCAAGTTCGCTGCGATCAAAACATAGAAGATGACCGAAGCTAGTGATGCGTATTCCTGTTGCAGGACCACACCAAAGCTGCCGCGCCGATCGAAAAGGTTTGCAATCAACGCAATCAGCGGCACTAAAACAATCGCGAAGGGCAACAGCCCTGTCGCCGCATGGAACAGGTTGCCAAAAATGACTGACGGACGCGTTAGAAAAGCCCGGTCACCGCTCAGCCACTGCACCGCGAAGAGATAAAGAAGTTGCGAAAGGTAAGCGCAGAGAAATGCCGGCAGCAGCCCGCCGCGATCGCGCACTTCGCGTATCCCGCGCAGCGGCGCGTAAAAAATCATCCCAATGAATCGCAGCCAGTCAGTCACTTAAGTGGCCCAGACTTTAGTCTGGGATATGTTTGGCACGGCGGATCACAGACTGAAGTCTGTGCCACTCATCTCTCGTCGCCCGATTCCCCGGGATAAGTTCCCGGTGGCACTGAGCCATTGCGCATGTCGCGCTTAATTACCGTTGCCGTGCTGAGCGGCCAGTACCGAAACAGCGCCTTACCGTAAACGTATTTCTTCGGCACGAGGCCCCAAATGCGCGAGTCGCTCGAGTTATCGCGATTGTCGCCCATCACGAAATAGTAACCCGGCTTGACGTATGTCGGCGGGCGGCTGGCATGCGACATGTTGAACTGCGGATCGAGATAACCTTCATCCAAATCTCGGCCGTTCACGCGCACGTGACCCTCCTGCACTTCCACCGTATCGCCGGGCAATCCGATGACGCGCTTGATGTAGCTCTTTGAAGGGTCTTCGGGAAACCAGAACACGACGATGTCGCCGCGATAGACTTTCGGCGCCCAGCGATATTCGTCGTAGTAAATCAGTTTGTTAACGAAGATGCGTTCGCCGTCGTGCAGATAAGGGAGCATCGAGGTGCCTTCAACCTTCACCGGTTGAATGATGAAGACCATCACCAGCGCCAGCACCATGAGCGCAAAAAGCAGATCGCGAAACAGCAGGCGCGACTCTTGCCAGAAGTGTTTGCGGGCGACTTCGTTCGGACGCTGCACTTCGATGTCCGGGTCGTCATTGACGTCGACGGTGCCGAAGGGCGGAACTGTGGGTTGCTTGCCAAACATGTCTTACCTGGTTGCGTGCGCCGGCGAGTTAGCCGGCGGAACGCACGCAAATTCGAGGTTAGCCCTCGGTTCCTTGCGTGTCAAACCATCGATTGGCGCGCGTTCCTGCAACAGTTAGGCGGTCAAAACTTGACAGTCATCGTCCGCGCTTTCTATCATCCGACGCGTTCAAGAAACTCTCCACCTGAATCGAAGCACTCGGCGCGCGCCGCAACGGAGGCATTAAAGTGATCAAGCTGGACATCATCAACCGTCTCGCCGACCAGACGGGAATCCCAAAACTAAAAGCAGAGCAGGCGGTGGACGCGCTGTTCAATTCGATGAAAGACGCACTGGCGCGCGGTGACCGGATCGAGCTGCGCGGCTTTGGCGTCTTTGTGGTGAAACCGCGTAAACGTGGCATCGGCCGGAACCCGCGCACCGGCGAGGAAGTGGCGATTCCTTCGGGGAAGACGATTCGGTTCAAGCCGGGCAAAGAGCTCCAGGCGCACGAAGACGGATTGGCGGATACGTAGGAGTTCGACTCGAGCGGAACCGTCCCGGTGCTTTCTTTGTCGGAATGAATCGAGCCGTTGCGCTCCACTCGCGCCGTTAGGCGCGAAATATTTATAGGACAACGGATTGATGGAGAGCCCGCCTGAGTGAAAGCAGCGCTTTCACTCAGGCGGTTCAGCATTTTAAGAGGCTGAGCTATTAAACATTCCGCGCCTGACGGCGCGGTTCCAGTTTGAGATAAAGTATCGCTCACACGCTACATGCCGACTCCTGACTCAGATCAAACTGTAAACAAGCCAGCGATCACCGACCGGATCGGCTTTCCAAAACCCTCGGCTCGTCAATGGGCGTTGCATCTTGCTCTGTTTCTGATCACAGCCTTCACCACCACGATCACCGGAATCCTTTGGACTGCTGAACTCGTGCCTGCAAGCGGAGGTGCGCCAGCGGCTGGAGGAGAGGAAGGCTCTCTGCTGCTGCTTCCGTGGTACTACGTGACGGGAGTGGCGCAACTCATATTGCACGCGATCGCCCATCCATCGGTGCTCGCGACCGGCTTACAGTTTTCCTTATCACTGCTGGCAATTCTTACCGCCCACGAAGCGGGGCACTATCTGTTCTGCCGCTATTATGGAGTAGACGCCACGCTTCCGTTTTTTATTCCTCAGCCGCCGGGACTGCTGCCGGGAACCTTCGGCGCCTTCATCAGAATGAAGTCGGTAGTGCCTTCGCGCCGCGCGCTTTTCGACATCGGGCTTGCTGGTCCATTGGCCGGGTTCGTCGTAATGCTTCCGGTTGCATTTATCGGCGTACTCACGCTTGAACACCACACCGCCTTGCCCGGAGAATCCGGAGTAACCTTTAATGATCCATTGTTGTTTCAATTAATCGGGTTCGTCTTCAAAATCAATTTGGCAGATGGCTTGGTGAATCCGTTTTATCTGGCCGCGTGGTTTGGCGCTTTGGTCACGGCCTTGAACCTGATGCCCGTCGGGCAGCTGGACGGCGGCCACGGAACGTTTTCGGTTTTCGGCCAGCGCGCTCACTCGTGGATTGGACGTGTAGCGTTCGTAAGCATGGTGATTGTGTCGGTGCTTGGTTGGTTCTGGCATGGCAGTCCAAGCGGCTTTGTTTACGTCGTGCTGCTCGCCGTTCTGCTGCGCGGGCGTCATCCGCAGCCGCAACAGATGGAACCGCTTGGTTTCGCGCGCACCATCGTCGCTGTTGTGACGCTGATCGTTTTTGTGCTGTGCTTTTTGCCGTTTCCGATTACGATTACGTAACTAGTCTTTTAGGGGGAAGGAAAAACTGGTGAACAACCTGCTATTAGTGCTAATTGCGCTATCGCTGTGTTTCTCGGGCTGCCAGAACATGAGGCCGCTCAACGACGAAGAGCAATTGCGACAACTTGTTAAGCAGATCGCTGAAGCTCAGATTGCCGGCGACAAAGCAACGCTCGAAAAAGTTCTGGCAAACGACTACACGGAGAAGCCGCTTTACGGTGGGTCAATGACCAAGGCTCAGGTGATTGCAGCGGTCAAACCGCTAAAGGGTCACAATGTTAGCTTCCCTGAAATGAATGTAGTCATAAACGGCGATAAGGCAGTGGTCACAGGTCGAACGGAAGATACAATTGAAATGGGCGGTTCGGCCGGCAAATGGACCGAGAAGTGGACTTTTACATCAGACTTTGAGAAACGCAATGGAGTTTGGCTCGCAGTGAAAACGGTACACAAGTAACTTGCGCAACTGGCCTAGCCGCGGGGGTTCTCGCTGGGCCAGTGCTGCCCGGCTAGTAAGCCTTTAAATCTGCGCGCCCCTCGGTTCGTTGCTCAAAGTCGATTGACGCGTCTCACTCCGTCGTGACCGTTACGGGAATGAAGCGGCCGGAAGCAGTCCCTTGATCTCCCGCACCACCTTCTTCACGTCATCCTGATCCGCCAGGGCAATCATGAAAAATTTGTAGCCCTGGTGGAAACAGATCACGCCATTGGCGAACAGCCACACGCCGTCAAGAAATGGATTGCCGCCGAGCAGCAAGCTTACCGGCCCGCCGACGATGCCGGTGGGTGAACCGATTTGCGCGAACATCGCGGCGCCCGCGGCGCAACTGAAAGCGCCGAGCAAAGGCGCGCCGACATACTTTGCGGCCTTACGCTGAAACTCAACGCGTTCGCGTTCCGCGTCATCGAGTTGACCGGCAGCGATTAGGGCTTCCTGCTTCTTCAGGTATTCGTCGAACTTGTCGTAAACCTTTCTTAATCCGATAACGGGCAAGGCCGAGTGCGTCAGCCAGTGCGGATGGGCGCCGAGAAGAACCGCATCGATTCCGGGAAAGCTCGCGCCGGCACGAATTCCGAGGATCAGTGAAACCGAAACAACCGCAGCCTTACCCGGATTCTCTTTGACCCAATCTTTGGCTTTGAGAATTCCTGCCGTCGCCGCGGCTGACGCTTTGGTCGCGCGCAGGCCGGTGCCGGCCACCTTCGTAGCGGTCGTCGCGTAGCTGACGGCGTCGTCGAATGCTTTCTCCGCTTTTTTGCCGGCGGGACCGGCTGTGTCGCGAAGGATTTTGCCGGCGTCGCCCGCGGCATCGCGAATGGTGCGGCCCGCGTCTTTAGCGCGCCGCTTAGTTTCATCGGCAGCGCGGCGCGCAGTCTCGCGCACTTTCGGGTCGTCCGCGAATCGCTCTGCCTGGCCTTTTAGTTGGCCGGCGCCGTCGGCGATGGTCCTTGCGCCACGGCGCGCGGCATCACCGGCTGCGCGCGCGGTGTCTTCCACCTTATCCGAGACTCCGAATTTCTCGTCAAGCTCGTGCGCTTTGCGTTTCGCGGCGCGATGCAGGTCATCAAGTTTTTCTTTGTAATCGGTCATGATTGAACTCCCGATTTCATTCTACGCCCGTCCAGGGCGTGGTGTTCAGTGAAAGATCCTGGAGAGCGAGACAATCATGAATGAAAGCGGTGCAGTAGCCCGACCGTAGGGAGGGCGCTAGATAACCGTGGTTTACGCCCTCCCTTACGGTCGGGCTACTGCACCGTTTGCTTGCGCTCTCATCTCTGCTCCCGTAGTTTTCTCGTGTGCCCAAGTGTCCAACTTGCAATAAGCCCGTCGAATGGAAGGACAACCGGTGGCGGCCGTTTTGTTCCGAGCGCTGCCAGCTAATCGATTTCAGCCGCTGGGCCGAAGGGGAGTATCGCGTGCCGGGACGGGAAATTGACGCGGCCGAACTTTCTGAGTCACCGCCACCCGACAAAATCGATGAAGAGAATCCGTCCCGCTAGATTCAGCCTGCTCGCAGTAACGCTCCTGACGCTGGCCGGGTTCGCGTGTCGTTCAAACTTCACACCTCCGCCAAATCCCGGCGGACCGGCTGGGTGGGTTTTCGAGGACGGAAAGCGCGCCACTGTCGGCGATTTCACCGGCAAGGTCTTGCTGCTGAACTTTTATGCGACCTGGTGCGGCCCATGCCGACAAGAGATGCCGCATTTGATTGCGCTTCATCGGAAGTACGAGGGCGAGGGTTTGCAAATCGTCGGGCTGAACGTGGGCGGCGAAGACGACTACGCAGAAGTACCGGCCTTCAAGCAGGAGTTTGGAATTCCGTTTCCGCTCGCGATTCCCGACCAGGATTTCGTCGATCGTTACCTCGGCGTCAACCAGAACATTCCGCAATCATTTGTCATCGATCGCCACGGCCGAATCCTCAAGCACTTCATCGGCTTCAGCGAAGAGAGCCTGCCCGAGGTGGAAACTGTTGTGCAGGCCGCGCTGAAAAAGTAAACTGCGTCGCCATCTTATTAACACCTTGCTTCAGCTGGACGGTCATAATTTGGAGTGCGCCGGCTTGACGGCGCTTTCCATCTCGGCTTCGGTGGACAAAACAACAAAGCGGCGTCAAGCCGCCGCACTCCAAACTCGCTGAAGTGAGGTGTGAATGAGAATGATTCGAGAAAAACTCATCGATAAAGGCGTGGGCGACCCGCGGAAGTTTCGCTGGCGCAGCCATGAAACATCGCGCATCGAGGCGTTGAGTGATGCAGTGTTCGCGTTTGCCGTCACGTTGTTGGTGGTCGCCCTGGAAGTGCCAAAGACCTACGACGAGCTGATGGAAGTCATGCGCGGGTTTGGGGCTTTCGCTGTTTGCTTCGCACTGCTTTTTGTCGTCTGGTTCAATCAATACAAATTCTTTCGCCGCTATGGCCTGAATGACACTCTCACCATCGTCATTAACGCAGTGCTGCTGTTCGTTGTCCTGTTCTACGTCTATCCGCTGAAGTTCCTTTTCACCTTACTCATCGACAAATTTACGGGCGGCCACGGCGAAGTCCGCCTGCCCAATGGCACGGTCGAAGGCATGGTTGAGAATGCCCACCAGGTTGCGAATCTCATGATCATTTTCGGCCTGGGATATGTCGCGGTCTTCGCAGTCTTTGCGTTGCTCTATTGGCGCGCGTACCGCAAGCGCGCGGAACTCGAACTGACTGAGTTGGAAGCCTTCGACACGCGCACTGACATCCGCGAGAGCCTGCTGAACGTCTCAATCGGCTTAGTGTCGCTGGCGATCGCCATAATTGGGGGCGGCAGATACGCGGGGTTTGCGGGAATGATTTATATGGTGACGCCGGTTGTCATGACTATCCACGGAAAGTGGAACGGAGCCCGGCGGAAAAAGCTGGAAAAGCTGGTTATGGCCGAGGCATAGGTGAAATCATTCTGGGCTTCTTGCGGAAGTAATAACCACGCCGCGCACGCACCACGAGTTTCTTGTTCGCTTTCATGATCGCAGGAACCAACTGAACTTTGACGTGCCGAAAAGCACCTTCCTCATTTGCCTCAGGCGGTCGATAACCGATCGTGTAGCGCGTTCGCAGTCGCGTGAACATCTCGCCCAAACGTGAATCAACTTCTTTGCGATTGGCGCCGAGGACCTCTCCACCCGTCTCTTCCGCATAAACATCCACGCCTTTGATCTGACCGAGCGTCAGCACGTTGAAGACTTTGGCAAATCCGCTGCGCACGATCAGGCCATAGACAACCGTGCCTGATTCCGCCAGCTCGCGCTGTAAGCTGGCCACGTCCTCGCCGGCGGTAATCGCGATGTTGTCGGTGATGACGATGATGGCGCGGCGGTTCGCGGGATTTGTGCCTTTGTTTATTTCTTGCGACGCCAGATACAAACCGTCATACAACAGCGTTCCGTTGCCGAGGAGCGTCTGGCTGGCCTCGGTTATCTTGCTTGCCGTCAGCGCTCGATTTTTTGTGAACGACTGGATGAGCTTCGGGTAATCCGCGAACGCGATCACGGCAACTTCATCTTCGGGTTTCAGGTGACGCAAGGCGTTGTTGGCGCCCGCTCCGATTGTTTCTATCACCGGGCGGACGCTGCCGCTGATGTCGAGCAGCAACACGATTGAAAGCGGCAACTGGTCTTGCCCAAAGTAAGCGATCTCCTGCTTTACATTCTCTTCCAGGATTTCGAAGTCATCTTTACGAAGCGGCCCGAAAACCTTCCGTGTCTTGCGGTCGATGACCTGCGCGTCGAGCACGACCAGGTCGGTGTTCACCCTGATAACTTCGGTTGGGTCGACTTCCTGCGCCGATGCAGAGCAGAGTGGCCCCAGGCAGACGAGTGTAAGAAGACACCACAAAACGATTCGCGCACGATGATTCAGGTGCATTGGAACGTGAAGTCTATCAGGAATCAAATTTTGAGTTGCCGGTTCGGTCGTTTCGCCCGTGATGGTCACATTCCTGGTACGGGAACTACGAACGTTTTGTTTTCACCCGGGGAGATTTTTATGCGTGCGGCATCCGCCGAATGTTGCTTTATAGATTCGAATGTCGGCGGCCAAACATCCGTGGTACTTACGATCACGTAATATTCACCGGGCGCGCACGAGAATGACATCTGACCCTGTCCGTCCGAGGTGCCGGCGATCATTTCGCTGGTGAACAGCCATCGAGACTGTTCGACCGGTATGACGGCTAGCCGGCGCGAATTCCCCGGCTTGCCGTCGGCGGTCACCAACTTGATCGTGGCCTTTACCTTGCCCTCCGCAATTACGACCCGAACGTCGCTGATCGATTGTCCTTCTTTAACGAAGATGGGTTTGTGCATGACGTCGGCGCCGTTTAGCGTAATGGACTTCACGTAATACTTGCCTGCTTCGTCGCCCTGCGATCCGTATCCGAAAACGCCGTTTAAGTGCACCTTACCTTCGCGCAAGCCTGTAATCGAAAATTGATCGCTGAAAACAGCAGTTGAATTTCGATAATGTGTTAAAGGTGGGTCACCTTCGTAACGCCAGGCAATCTGAAAATATGATCGATTCAGTACCTCTTTAAATTCGGTTGGGGCTTGAATCGTGCCGGAAATGGAAGCGCCTTCCGCCAACGCGATGGGCTCGACCACGACATCTCCGCCCGCCACCGAAACCTGGATCTCGGAGGGAACGAACTTTCTGGTGGGCAGCTCTAAGCGGCCGCGGAAGTTCTCCTGCTCTTCGTTCACTTCAACCGTTGGCTTTGCGCCCGGAATCGAAAGGCCGGCAGACAGTTCGACTCGCAAGATATAAGTGCCGTCAGGTATGTCCTCGGCAGCCCACTGGCCCTGCTCGTCGGTCGATATTTGTCGCGCACCCCGTTCGAACCACGCGGGTTGATCCTTAATGCGGATGGCGACAGTCGCCCCGGGAAGCGGGATTCGATCCAGTTTGGCAAGCACCGAACCGCGAATAGTGTGCGGCGTCGTGTCCGGCAGGCTAATATCAATGTCGGTGAGTTCTGACCTCGCCCCAACTTGTAATTTGATCGCGTCAGTTGGATCGGTGCTGCCGCCGTGATACGTGACGGTCAGTGCATCACCAGAGCCAAAAAGCTCATCCATCCCGTATCCACGATTTGCTCTGCTCTGTGGGGCCGTGTTCTTTTCCGAAGCGCTGACGGTGTATTCACCGGGTGGCAGTCCTGAGACTCGGTATCGTCCGCGATCATCCGTGTGTAGCGCCAATAAGGCAGTGGCATTCAGTCCGGTGAGGACCCGCGTTGCGCGGTTGTTGGTGCGACGAATGATGGCGACGTCGGCGTTAACTGCCGGTTCGCCGTCCCCATAGGTGACCTTGCCAGAGATTGCTCCGCCGCGGCGCGCCCGTATCGTAACGTCAACGTCGCTGGCGTCAACAACCACCTCCGAACAGTATTCTTTGATCGCTTTTAGATCCAGGCTATCTGACGGGCCGGTTTCAGCCAGCGAAGCAAAAGCCAGCGGCGTAATGATTCCGGGCGAATTAACAAAAGCAAAGTAAACGCCCGCCGGAACGCCGGCGATTGCAAATCGTCCGTCGCGATCGGTGGCTGAAGTGTATTCTCCCGCGCTTCCTTGCTCCGGTAACTGAGCGAGTGAAATCTGGGCGCGTCTTACCGGCCGCTCGGAATTGTCATAGACAACGCGGCCGCTCACGACAAATTTAGGAATCTCCGGTGACTTCGGCTGAGAGTCAGCGGCGGGTTTGTCCTGGCCGCTGACCTGAGTCGCAAGAGCGCAGCCGAGAACGAGGATTAGCGTAAGCGGGAAAACAAAGCGATGTCGGCGGGGGAGTTTGTTCATGCCTAACCTCGATTCGCCAGGCATTTTAGCATTATTCTAAGGATTCAACGGCTTGCCGCCGGTATCGGCGCTCTTTATCAGTCCGGTTTGATCCATCCAGAAGGACAGCTTGCCAGTTTTACCGTGACTCAACGGTTCAGCGGTGGCGACATAACTCTTGCCGTCTTTGCCGACGGTAATACGGAAGTTGTAGCCGCTGAGTTTCGGGTCGATCACATTGGCGCCGAGCATTCCCGCCTTAATGAGCGCGGGAAAATCTCCGAATTGTCCGCCGTGCTGCTGGCTGTAAACCCCTTGCCAAAGGACCAGGCGTTTCAGGATGTCCTCGACATCGCCTTCGTGCTCGGTGATTAGCGCGTCAAGAAAATACCGGCGGCCGGCTTTCTTCACTTCATCTGCATCGGCTTCAGTGCCGATGAGCCAACTGCCGCCCGAGTTGAAAAGGTTGAGCGGTTGCGAAGTTACCTGTGGCGATGAAACGTCGACCGGAATCTTAACAAAGACAGTCGCGATCTTGCCGCTGATCTGTTCGCCCATGATTTCGACAGTGGCGGGAATCTGCGCCGCTTTCTCTTCAAAACCCGGCCGCAGAATCTCCATCTCTTCGGCGTTCAGTCCTTCAACGGCAGGTTTGTAGATCGTCAACGCGAATGCTTCCTGGAAGCGCTGCTCGCGCATCGCTTTGTAAAATTCACGCACGACATCAGAAGGCGTGCGCGGTTGGGCCGGACTGGGTGACGAAGTCTTTGCCGTACACGCGGCGGGCGAACCCACCAACGCGATCGTCGCAAATGTCATCAGGAGCAGACGAACGAACAGACTGCGTGCGAGACTCAGCTTTCTACGAAGATAAATCATGTGTTTGCTTACCCCGCCTGTTAGTCAGTGCGCTTCTTTTTGCTCGCCAAAATCCATTCACGACCGACCGCGTACAGCAAAACAGTAATCGCGATAAATGGGATCAGCGATAACAGATCAGCGTAGGGCTTCACATGTCCCGGGGGCTCGTCGAAGAAGGGATTGCGAGCCAACATCCATTCCTTGACCACAGTGGATGTTTCAGTGAAGTAACCCGACATGAACGCGATTATGATGCCCGCGATCGCGGCGCCCGCGATGTAACCTGAGGCCATCAGCACGCCCGGACTCTTGTCGGTCTCAGCAATAATTTGCTCTTCAGTCAGGTGCGCGTGCTTGCGGCGCAAACGCCGATCGACCAACCAACGCACCATCCCGCCGATGAAAATCGGAGTTGAAGCCGACAATGGCAGATAGACGCCAACCGCAAATGCGAGCGAAGGAATACCGGCCATCTCGAGCACGATGGCAATCATCACGCCGAGCAGCACGAGGTTCCAGGGCAATTCGCGATTGAGGATGCCCTTGATGATATAGGACATCAGCGTAGCTTTCGGCGCGTCGAATTTTTCGACAGTCGAGCCGTCAGGTCGCATCTTGTTCTGACCGTTGATTGCCGGATCGACAAGGTACTGCGGCACGCCTTGCGCATCGACCAAATAACGTCCGGCGCGTCCGCCATTCGTGTCCGTCTTTTGCCAGACACGATAGGTGTTTGCGTCCTGGTTGGCCTGTGGCCCTTTCAACTTTTCTTCGTGCCCGAGTTGGCCCGGGTTTGCGCGCAGATCGGGCGTGAAATTCCGCTCGACTTTGTAGAGGACCTTGCCCGCTGGATCGACGAGGTACTCGCCTTCTTCCAGACCTTCGATCTTTGGACTCTTTGCGTCACGAACGAGAAGCCGGTAGTCGCCGGGTTGCGCCGGCTTTAATTCTTCCGTGTACGGCGTCATGCCAGTGACCTGATCTGGTGACAGGGGCGCGACTTTATCGTCGACCTTCGCAAAGGTAATGCGGCGCGCGTAAATCGTGCCGCGGTCGTTCAGACCGATAAGGATTGGGCCGAGAATCAGGGCTGACGCCAGTGCGCCAACCAAAATTGCGTACTGCTGATACTTCGGAGTCGCGCCGACCAGGAAACCTGTCTTCAAGTCCTGCGACGTCGTTCCACCATTCGACGCGGCGATACAAACGATTGCGCCGATCGACAGGGCGGTGACGTAGTACGGCGGCCCGGTCCACCCCAAGAGCAGAAAGATCAAGCACGTCAGCAGTAACGTCGCGACAGTCATGCCGGAAATCGGATTCGACGATGAACCGATTTCTCCCGTCAGACGGGAAGAGACGGTAACAAACAGAAACCCAAAGGCGACGATCATGATCGCGCCGAGAAAAGCGACCAGGATGTTTTGCTGAAGACCAAGTTGCGGGAACAGCATAATCATCGCAATCAGCGCGATGATGCCGGCGAGCACGAACTTCATCGGAATGTCCTGGTCAGTTCGCTCAGCGCGCGCCGCGGCTGTCTTACCACCGCGCAGGTCGGCTAACCCGCCTTTGATGCCGTGCCAAATTGTGGGCAGTGAACGAAACAGACTGATGATGCCGCCCGCCGCTACCGCGCCCGCGCCGATATAGAGAATGTAGTTGTTACGAATGGCGCCGGGACTCATGCCGCGCACGGGATTGGTGCCCGGCGCAACGGCGCCGGTGGTTTCGCCGCCCGCGAAGTACGCAATTGCCGGAATCAGAACGAGGTACGCCAGCACGCCACCCGCGCACATGATCGACGCGATACGCGGTCCGATCACATAGCCGACGCCGAGTAACGCCGGATTAACTTCCACGCTGACCGAGCCTTTGTTGAAAGGCGCGCCAAAGATTTTTTCGGGTGCTTCCTTCCAGGTGTAAAACGAGCGGTGGGCGGCCTGATAAAGCACGCCGATGCCGAAACCTGTGAAAATTGTTTTGGCGCCGATGTGTGCCCCGCCGGCATCGCGGGCTTTCATTTCAGCCTTGGCGTCAGCCGAGGCGGCGGCGCGCGATTCCTCCGAAGCGCCCGCTTTCAAAACCTCTGCGCAAGCAGTGCCTTCCGGATACTTCAAATAGCCGTGCTGCGCGACGATCAAGGCGCGGCGCAGCGGAATCATCATCAGAATCCCCAGCAAGCCACCGAGCACCGCCACCAGCATGACGCGCGTCAGCTCGAGGTCGAAACCGAGAATCATGATCGCCGGCATCGTGACGCCGACACCGAAGGCGATCGACTCGCCCGCCGAGCCCGCGGTCTGCACGATGTTATTTTCGAGGATGGTCGCGTTCCGGATTTTTAACCGCGAAAGCAACGCAAAGATGCTGATCGAAATGACGGCGACGGGAATTGAAGCGCTGACCGTCAAGCCGACCTTCAGGACCAGATAAAGCGACGAAGCGCCGAAAATAATCCCGAGCAGGGTGCCGAGAATCAATGCCCGTGCGGTGAATTCAGGAATGACTGTCTGCGCATCGATGTACGGACGAAACGACGCCAGGAATGGATTGTCCGGCTTGAACCCGACGCGATCCGGAAACTCCTGAGCACGGGCGGCTTCCTCGGGGCTGATGACTTCCTTCGGCATCAGTTCTGACCTCCGAACGAGTTTTGCAAAAAACGGGGAGATTGTTAAGGGATTGTCCGTCGCTACTTTACACGCGCCGAACGCCGTAGAGCAAGCAATTAAAACAGTGGGCAGTGGGCAGTGGGTAGTGCGCAGAAGGCAGAAAGCAGAAGGCAAAAGGCAGAGAGACAAAAACAAAAGCGGTGATCGAATTCAATCGATCCCCGCTTTCACTTGCTTGTCTATTGCTTACTGCCTACTGCCTACTGCCTACCGCTCACTGCTCACCGTTCACTGCTTCGTCGTGTCCGCCTTGGGCGCGATGAACACTTCACGAGCTTTCACGACGTAAACCTTCTCGTCAGTCTGCCCGTCGCCATCGACATCAACCTTGACCATGATCTTATGGCTCTTCCCGTCCCGGATGTCACCAGGGCTGAATCCCAGGCTGTATTGATTGCGCAGCAAGGAATTGATCGAGCGGAGCGCGTTCGGCAACTCGCCTTCAAAGGTGACCGGGAAGTAGGTGCCGCCAGTGTCTTTGGCAAACGTTTTCAGGACGTTGTCGGCTTGCAGAAAAGTCATCCGGTCCATCGGCACGCCCATGATGTTGCCGCCGCGGCCGGGATCCATCATGTCGCCGTACTTTTTCACAAACAAATTGCCGGTGCCGATAATGTAGACCGGAATGCCGGAGTTCTGGACGATCTTTCGTACCTGGTCGTAGTTGATCTTGCTGAAAGTGTCGATGCCCGAGGCGATCAGCAGCACAGCTTTGCGACGATCGCTTGCGACGGTGACCATGCCGCCATATTCGGTGGTGCGTTCCTTGACATTTTCCAGCACCACGGAATCAGCGCGGCCGCCGACCAGGGTTAGCTTCAGCGCGTCGTACATATTCGTTTCGATAAATGCCGGCTGATTTCGAAGCAGCAGGCTGATCACCTGCTGAATCCGTTGCGGATTGTTCGTGAAATCCGTCAGCGGGGTCGGCCGCATGTCGTAAGCGATAACCGAAACGTAGTCCTGTGGGGTGATGAACTGCGAAAGAAACATTGCGGTCGGACGAATCACTTCGAGTTGGCCGGCCTCCTGGCCGCCGCTGCCGTATAGCCCAAAGAGCTGCCCCAGCTTGCTGTACTCAACCACCAGCGTGATGGTGATAGGGGCCTCAGGAGTGCCAAAGTTCGTGATGTCTTTCTTGACGCCGTCCACGTACAGTTGGAAGTTATCTTTCTTTAACCCGGTCGTAATCTGTCCGGACTTTTTGTTGTAAACGACCGCGTCAACATTGACGAGGCTGGTGGTGACCTTAACCGTCTCGGTTTCTTTGCCGACGATGTCGGTCGGCAGCGGCTCCTGCTCTTTCTCGCCAGTCTCCTGACCCTGCGGCGGTCGCTTGTTCTTTTTCTGATCGGATGTGGGCGGCTGGCGGCGTGACTGCGCCAAAAGGGAAATTGTGTGAGTGCCGAAAACGAGCGTTGCCAGAATGACAAGAACTGCCAATCGTTGGAAAAAACGAGGATTCATCATCACGTACCTTTCAACTGCAGGCCGGTTCAGCTGGGGATTGGACTATAGGTTGCGCCCGAAAACGGGTCAAGCTTGCTGAGCGGTCTGAGGGTTGTGATGCTGAGAAGGCCGGGGGAGTTTACCTCGACACTATGGAATGCGCCGGCAAAGCAACCGGGGTCCCCAGCGCGGCAGCCGCGTTGGGGTGGTCGTAGCGGCGACGGGGCTTGGATTAGACAGGTCGAGAGCCAAAGCGGTGTCTCCCGATAAATCGGGATTGCCACCGCACTCCAAAATTACCGCGGATTTCCTCCCGCTTCGGCCTCGATCACAACTTCGAAAGTGCCCGTGTTGTCGCTCAAATTTCCTTCGTTGATGCCGAGGAAGAGCACGCCATCGCGTTGAGCCACAAAGTCGCGGCTGCTGCCGACGAATATGAAATCGTCGTTGTCATCGCCAATAACGGCGATCAAGCCGCCGGTGGGCTGCGTGCGCATGAGCTTCTCCCGGTCCTGGATGTTTGCCAGTCCGTCCGGCGTCGCGAACCGGTTGCCGCCAAGGTTTGCCCGGCCGGTCGCATTGATTCGAAGACGTTGACCGCGCCTGACAACCAGGCCGCTGTTTGTCCAACCGTTTGTCGAATTATCCGCACGCACGCGCACGTTTACCGGGAAGAAGGTCGGGTTAGACGAAGTGTTCGGATTGCTTGTCGGCTGTGATACCGGGGGATTGTTTGAAGGTCGCGTGACCGGAGGCTGATAAGTTGGCTGCGACGGCGTGGTCGAAGTGTTGCTCGCTTCGTCCGCCGGCGCGCCTTCGAATTCGATCGATTCGACGTCTTCCATGTAGACGGTTATCCGGCTCTTGCGTCCGCGCGCGCCGCTGCCGACCAGTATCGTGAACTGCTCGTTACGGAAGTTGACGATTTGACCGCGAAGGACGCTGCCATCCTTCAAACGAATAGTGTCGGCCAGCACGGGCAGGGTCAATCCCAAACCTACGACCACGACGATGGCCGAGCGCAGCAAAAGCCTTTTCATAGCGACCTCCAACTGAAGAAAGAATTTGTTTGCCGATTCGCGCGACGCAAATCGAGGAGAGTCCCGACGCGTCGGGATTGATGATTAGCGAAGTGAATTGGTCGCGAAAAACGTGATTAAGGTGCGCGCAGACCAAAGCGAAAAACATGCAAACCCGCATTTCAAGCACGGGCAAGTTTACCACAGCATGGTTCGCCTGCTGATGGGAAATTCCGGCAACCTTTAGGCTGCTGCCGGGACGACGGCGGCGACTGCTGCCAGTTCCGAAATCGTTTGATGCTCGAAAAGCTGGACGGGCGAGAGCTTTAGACCTGCCCGGGCCGCGCGCGCCAGGATCAGCGTTCCGAGAATTGAATCACCACCGAGATCGAAGAAGTTATCGTTGACGCCGACACGATCCACTTTCAGGACATCGGACCAGATGCCGGCGAGTGTCTCTTCAGCCGGCGTACGCGGCGCGACGAAATCTCCATTCGAGATGACCGTTCCGGATTGTGAAGCAAGCGCCTGACGATCAATCTTTCCGTTCACGGTGAGTGGCAAGGACGCGAGCCTTACAAAGGCGGCGGGAACCATGTACTCGGGCAGCTTCTCTTGCAGTGCTTTGCGCAGCGCCCCTTCGTCCCACTGAGCACCCTCGTCATGCTTAACGAAAGCGACTAGTCGCTTTTCATCGGCAGCCGTTTCGCTGACAACCACCGCGCAATCTGAAACGTTTCCCTGCTGCTTCAGCACCGTTTCGATCTCGCCGGGTTCGATTCGATAGCCGCGAATCTTGACTTGATCATCAACGCGGGAAACGTACTCGAAGTTTCCGTCGGGGAGCAGCCGCGCCAAATCGCCGGTGCGATAGAGTGTTTCACCTGCAGCCAACGGATTCGCGACGAAACGGTCGCGCGCTAGCTCTTCACGGTTCAGGTAGCCACGCGCCACCCCATCTCCACCAATGAAAAGCTCTCCAGTTTCACCGTCCGGGACGGGGTTCATATCCTCATCGAGCAAGTGAAGGTTCGTGTTGGCAATCGCCTGGCCGATCGGCACCGGGCCATCCAGCGGATCGTGCGACGCAACTTCGTAAACTGAGCATCCGACAACAGTCTCAGTCGGGCCGTATTCGTTGATAATGCGCGTGGCGGGCGCGTGTTCGCGCCAGAATGAAAGGCTTTGATAGTGCAAGGCTTCGCCGCCGATGACGAGCGCGCGCACGCGGCCGGCAATCTGATCCGGCGGCAGGACTTCGGCCAGCGCGCGCAGATGCGCGGGCGTAATTTTCACCAGGCTGTAGTTCGTGCGTTGCAACAGCGCGTCGGCCAGCGACTCGATGCCGTCGGGCAGAAGAAAAACACTGCGGCCAACCATCAAAGGCGTGAACAGACTGGTAACGGTGAGGTCGAATGAAATCGAGGAATGAACCGGCGCGCCGCATCCGCTCGCCACGTCATAAGCTTCAACAGCCCATTGCAAATAGTTTGTGAGTCCGCGATGCGTAATCATCGCCCCTTTTGGATTGCCCGTAGAGCCCGACGTGTAAATCACGTAGGCGAGATTCCCGGGCGCGATATCGATGTTGAGATTTTCATCGGCGTGCTTCTCGATCTCTTGCCAATCGGAGTCGAGACAAAGCGTCGTGGGCATGCATGCCTCCGGCATGCTTAGCATGCCAGAGGCGTGCGCACCCGTCGTCAGCAGGACAGAGGCGCCCGCATCCTGGAGCATGAATGCCAGCCGCTCGATCGGGTAATTCGGATCAAGGGGAAGATAGGCAGCGCCGGCTTTCAGCGTGGCCAGCACGGCAACGACCATCTGCGGCGTGCGTTCAAGGCAGATGCCGACGAGCGAGTCCGGTGCAACTCTGCGTCGCACCAGCTCGCGCGCGAGTTGGTTCGCGCGCGCATTCAACTCGCGGTAGCTGAGTTGCGCTTCCCCGAAAACAACGGCCGTCGCTTCAGGGGTGCGTGCGGTCTGCGCCTCAAACAATCCCGACAAGTCGGGATTCGCCCCGCGCGATCGAGTTGCCGTTTCTGTGATTTCGCGCATTGCGCCAGGCAACGTTTTGAGCGATGGGTTGTTCGTGAGTTGACTCAGGTTCTCCATAACTTGTTTCTACTTCGATTTCTGTGCGGCCAGTGGCAGCGATATCGAGGCAAAGCCGTAGCTTGTCCGCGAGCACCTGCACGTGTGGCTCCTTGATCATGTCCATGTGATTGCCGGGAATCTTGTGAACTTCCAACTCATCTACGAGTTGTCGCCAGCCGTCCTCAACATCAAACGACGCGGTCAAATCGGTTGCGGAAAAGAGTGTTGCGCGTCCGGAGTAAACCTGCGGCAGGTATTCGCGCGCCGCCATGAAATTCAGCTCTTCGATGTTCTTCAGAACCGGGGGCAGCGGCCGGCCGATGCTTCGGTAGATTTTGTAGGCGCGCCGGTACGCTTTGTGTTTGATTTTCGCGGGCGCGTATCTGAGTTTCGTTGCGATGTATGCGAACTTGTCGGCGAAGCCAATTTCGCCCAGGTTCGCAAGATGCGCGCGAACGCGTTCTGCCTGTCGCTTCCTCCGGGTACGGAAACCGGATGCCTGCGGCAGCAGTTTGAAGTAGCCGGCTGGATAAGTATCGAGGAGCGCGAGCAGCGCTACTTCTTCGCCGGCGGCTTTGAGTTGGCAAGCCATTTCGAAGGCGATGGTGCCGCCTGACGAGCGTCCGCCAATGAAGTATGGCCCTTCCGGCTGAACTTCCCTCATCTCTTTGATGTAATGCGCCGCCATCTCGCGAATGCTGGTGTGTGGTTCTTCTTTTCCGTCCAGGCCCTTCGCCTGCAATCCGTAAAACGGCTGATCGGGACCAAGGTGTCGCGCGAGGTCGTAGTACTCAAGCACGTTTCCGCCCGCCGCATGAATGCAGAAGAACGGACGCTGTGTCCCGCCGCCGTTAATCAAGACGAGCGATGACCACGTCGCCGGCCACGAATCCCCGCGCATCACTTCGGCCAGCGCGCTAATCGTTGGCGCCTGGAACAACGTTGCCAGAGGCAGATTTCGCTCTAAAGATTTCTCGATCAGACTGAACATCCGCACCGCGAGCAGCGAATGGCCGCCGAGATCGAAGAAGTTGTCATTCACGCCGATCGGCCGCACCGGCAGAACTTTTTCCCAGATCTTGGAAAGCTTCAGTTCGAGTTCATCGCGCGGCGGAACGTACTTCGATGTTGCGGCCGTTTCAGTTGTCTCAGGCACAGGCAAGGCGCGGCGATCGATCTTTCCGTTGGGCGACAAAGGCAGAGACTCAAGCCGCACGAACGCCGTCGGCAGCATGTATTCGGGCAGCTTGTGGCGCATGAAATCGCGAAGATCGCCGGCATGCGCTTGATCCATTAGGGTCGAAACGAAATAAGCGACGAGACGTTTGTCGCCGTATTCACCCGCCACCACGTTCACGACGCACTCGGCAACAAACGGATGTTCAGCGAGCGCGGCTTCGATCTCACCCAGCTCGATCCGAAATCCGCGAATCTTCACCTGATGATCTTTGCGGCCGACGAACTCGATGTTGCCGTCCGGCCGGTACCGCGCCACGTCACCCGTTTTATAGAGCCGCTCACCGGCTTTCCAGGGGTTCGCGACAAATTTTTCTTTCGTCAGTTCAGGTCGATTGAGATATTCGCGCGCCAATCCGTCCCCCCCAAGATAGAGATCGCCAGAAACGCCGACAGGCACGGGATTAAGATTCGTGTCGAGAATGTAGGTCTGAGTGTTCGAGATGGCACGGCCAATCGGAATCGTCGTGGCGTCGGCGGCCACTGATTCAATCAGGTAAGTTGCTGCGAAGGTCGTGCTTTCGGTCGGTCCGTAGCCGTTCAGAAGACGTTCCGGCGGACCGTGCCTAACTATCTCTTTTACACAACCCACGTCCAATGCATCACCGCCAACCATCAGTTGCCGCATCGTGGCAAACGCGTCAGGCACGTCGCGCGCAATCTGATTAAATAGGGCAGTGGTCAAAAACATCATCGAGATCTGTTGACGACGAAGCTCATCCGCGAAGCTGCTCGGCGACAAAATCACGTCACGAGGAATTCCGATGAGCTGCGCTCCGTGGAGTAACGCTCCCCAGATTTCAAACGTGGCCGCGTCGAATGAAGCGTTCGAAACCTGCGCCATGCGATCTTCAGGAGTTATCTCGACATAGTTCGTGTTGAAGACAAGTCGATTGACGGAGGCGTGCGGAACAGCGACGCCCTTCGGAGTTCCTGTTGAACCGGACGTGTAGATGACGTAAATCAGATCGTCGGGCGAATTCACATTTTCCGGCGCGATGTCACTGAACGAATTGATCAGTTCCAGCTCGTCATCGACGCAAACCGTTTTGGCATCGGTCTTCGGCGAATCGTCGAGCAGACTCTTTTCGGTCAGCAGCACCGGCGCCTTGGCGTCTGCGAGCATGAATTCCATGCGTTCTTTCGGATACGCAAGGTCGAGCGGAAGATATGCGCCGCCTGCCTTGACGATTCCGAGCAGCGCAACGATCAGCTTTGCCGAGCGTTCCATGTGAACGCCAACGAGCGTGTCCGGACCGACGCCGAGTGTGTGCAGGTAGTTCGCGAGCCTGTTCGCGCGGCGGTTAAGCTCGGCGTACGTTAGTTGTTCGTCATCGAACGCGACCGCAATTGCTTGAGGCGTGCGTCGCACTTGTTCATCAAACAATTCGTGGACGCATTTGTTAGCTGGGTAGGCGGTTGCTGTCTCCGTCCATTCGCCGAGTAACTGGCGCCGTTCATCCTCAGTAAGCATCGGCAGCTTAGAAATTGCTTGCTGCGGATTGGCGACGATACCCGCGAGCATGGTTTCGAAGTGACCCATCATGCGTGTGATGGTTGCTTCCTCGAACAGGTCTGCGTTGCTTTCGAACTTGATTAGGTACTGGCCGTCGCGCTCAACAATGTCGAGGGTCAAATCGAAATTGGTGGTGACGTTATCGACCTGAACGTGAGTGCTCTTTAGTCCGGCGAATTCAAGCGGGGGCATCGGCTCGTTCTGAAGCACGAACATCGCCTGAAAGATCGGATTTTGGGTCAGCGTCCGATCCGGTTGCAGCTCGCGCACGAGAGTTTCAAACGGCAGATCCTGATGCGCGTATGCCTCGAGCGCAGTCTCTTTCACTCGCGTTAACAGTTCACGGAAGGTTGGGTCACCCGACAAATCGTCGCGCAAGGCCAGCACATTAATGAACAAACCAATCAGCGGTTCAGTCTCAGCCATGCAGCGGCCGGCGATCGGAGAACCGACTACGATGTCTTCCTCGCCCGTGTAGCGATGCAGCAAAACTTTGAATGCCGCGAGCAGGGTCATGAAAGGGGTAGCCTCTTCCTTCCGACAGAATGCGTTGATCTTCCGCGTCAGCTCAGGGTTGAGCGACAGCGTCTGCTGAATTCCTCGGTAAGCCCGGTACGTCTGAAACTTCGTGCGCGGATGATCCGTCGGCAATTCGAGTAAGGGCGGAGGCGTAGCGAACTGCTTCTTCCAATATGCGAGCTGCGATTCACAAACTGTGCCTTCAAACCACTGCTGATGCCAGACCGCATAGTCCGTGTATTGAATCGGAAGCTCAGGCAGCGGCGAAGACTGGCCCGCGGCAAACGCTTCGTACAACTCCATCAGCTCGCGATGAAAAATCCCCATCGACCATCCATCGGTGACAATGTGATGAGTCGTAATGAGTACGATGTGTTCTGATGCTGTTAGTCGCAGCAGGTGACCGCGAATCAGTGGACCTTCGCTGAGATTGAACGGACGTCGTCCTTCTAGGGCGAGAATCCGCCGCGCTTCCTCTTCTCGTTCTGTTTCGGGCATCGCGCTGAGATCGATGAGCGGCAGGTCGAGCCGAACATGGTCCACGACCACTTGCACCGGGACCCCGTCAACCGTCTTGAAAATTGTGCGTAGAGATTCGTGTCGCTCCACGATTGCTTCGATCGTGCGGCGGAGCGCCTCGATGTTGAGATTGCCTGTGAGCCGCAGCGCCTTCGGAATCTGATACAGGAACGAGTCCGGCATCAGTTGGCTCAGGACCCAAAGCCCTCTTTGATTCTGTGACAGAGGCGCTGGCCCACGCTCGGCCCGGCGCGGAATTGTTTCTTCAGCAGCTTTGCGGCTGCCGTTGCGCTTCATGAGCTTCAACTCAAGCAGCGCGCGCTTGGCAGGCGACAGCGCGGCGAGTTGTTGTTTCAGATCGGTTTTTGTGTTTAGCACTCCCATACGGACCCCTCGTACAGGTTATGAAAGTGGAAATGTCGCCCGTTTTCCTAAGAAAACGACGGTTTAGGGAGTGGCCCCAACTTAGCGGAGGGGCCAAACATGTGTTTAGACGCAGTACGTCGAAGGCAGAACGCTTCTGGTAGAATTTCAGGCAACTGGGTTCATAAATTTCCGCATCAGAGCCTCTCTTCACAGTTCTCAGGTTTTTGGTGAGTTAGCTTCACGGCCTCTCACAATCCACAACAACTGATTTAAGCAGTACCGGGAGGGAGTTTCATGTTCATGAGAAGCAGTCTGGTTCTCAAGAGCGCAGGTGTGTGCGCGCTGGCCTTAATTGTTGTCGGTGCAGCGGCGACCAAATCAAAAGAGACCGAAGGCGCCGATGCGGTTCCCGCTGTCTCAGCCCAGGCGTCGCCGACCCCTGCGGGCGACACAATCCATCGCAATCTCGCCCTGCAACCGGCGGCGTCGCAGTTCAGCCGAAAAACCGGCCGGCGGTATCGGGTCAACCGTGGGCGCTCACTTATGACCGTCGTGTTGAGTGTGGGAGGGCAAAGTCAAAACGCGCAGATCGTACGCTCCCAAACGACTGATGGTGAGCGAATACAGATCAGCCTGGCTGATGGCCGGCCGTTGAGCTGGTCCCGTGAAGAAGGGGCATCGGTCGCGGGCGGGCGCGGCACAGTTGCCGAACGGTTACTGGTTGAGAGGCTGGTTTTCGACAGCCCGGATCAATTTGTACTGGCCCAGCTTCGGGGCGCGAGCTACTTCGTAATGGGCCGTAATGTCAGGCCCGATAACGCCGGCGAAAACTACAGCGGTCCGCTGTGGAACATCGTGCGGGTCTCAGATGCCGAAATAGACGAAGGCAGACGGCCGCTAAGCAAGTGGCGGCTCTACTACATCAACACGGCCACCGGTCTGATTGATCGTATCGAGAGCGAAGTGGACGGCGAACGCATTGTCGCGGAGTTCTCTGGTTGGACGGACGTCAATGGCGAGAAAGTTCCCACGGAGATCTCCTGGACCAGCCAGGGCCAACGACTTATGCACTACCGTCTCGCTAACTTTTCCCACTTTGCCCAGTAAGGAGTGAACATCGTGACCCCCTCTCATTCCCTCTGCCTAAAGCGCGCAATTGTCGTATTAGTTCTGCTGGGGACAGCAACCATAACCGTTTTCGGACAGGAAACGGCGGCGCGGCCCGATCGCGGTGTCATGCCTAACGGCTCGTATGCCGTTTCGGACATCGAAAACATCAGCATGTCGAACGGCAACGTGAATCTAAAAATTCCGCTTGCCTCGCTGCCGCCCATGGCCGGCGGCAAGTTGTCGTGGACGATCAATGCTCATTACAACAGCAAACTCTGGAACATGAACCGGGTTGAGTTATTGGGTGAGCGGTACGATCTGTCAGAAGTTCCCTATGTGGTTGACACGCCTCAGCTCAGCGAGCAGGGCGGCTGGCGAATCAGCGGCCAATATGAACTGGAGATTCGTGATGCGCGCTCGGATTTTGATTACCAACTTCCACCCGTGGCCGACGAACCTGATTACTCTTTGATGAATAATTTCAACTGGTATCGCGTAGTGCTGCGGATGCCGGACGGGGCGGAGCATGAACTGCGGCCAATGGACTATTCACCTTACAACGGAGGCAGATCATTCCTATTCGGTTACTTCAAGGAAACACCTTACACGCACGGTGCGATGCGCTACTACTCGTTTGACGGCAGCTACCTGTACGCCACGGTTACCAGTGACAACAACTGGACGGTCTATTTACCTGACGGCACGAAAGTGGTGCAGACGACTGACGGGATTCAACGAATCCAGGACACCAACGGAAACAAGATCAAGATTTGGACCGACACTCTCGGGACGCACTATCAGGATGAGCAGACTGGACGAGAGATTCGTTATGTTATCGAGCCTTCTGGAAAGGGTCGCGTCTATTACAAGAAGGTGACCGGCGCTGCCGACGCTTATGTCGAGATCATCTTTGACGAAACCACCGTGCTGGGTCAGCTCTACAAAGTGAATGATTGGGAGCCCGGACAAGTTCCCGCGCAACCCGGTTGGCACTACGAGGAACTTTATACGGTCATTCCGGTGATCAGGGATATTGTGCTGCCTGAAACCCAATCCGGAGTGACGCGCAAGTTCAGTTTTGAATACAGCTCAGATGATACTGAAATCGCCTCTTTTCCCACGCGAACTGCATCGAAAGGTTGGGGCTACCTTAGTCATATTGACATGCCGTCGGGCGCAAAGATCGATTACACGTACCACCTCGAAGGTATTCATAATCTTTTCAACCCTAACGATCTGGCCAGAATGTCCATCACGGAAAAGAAACTCGATCACGACGGCACCTTCGACACCTGGAGCTATTCGATCAATGACAATCTTGCGACGGTTACGAATCCTGACGGCAGCACCATCACTGAAAATAAGTTTGGTCGTCCCGGATACATCGGTTCAGGATACGGCGGCGCCGGAGTTCCTTATCGGACCACCCGGCCGTTTATGAAGACTGAACGGCATTGGACGCACATGGTCTTCAGCGGGGCCCAGACGGCATCTCCGAATGGCGACGTGGATTTCAACAGCGTAATTGATTATGAATACACGACGCTTACGGACGCCGCCGGCAATAACCTGAAGATGTCGGCAAAGGCGTTTCAGTACGACTATAACGGCAACCTTACGCAGACGACTGAATACGACTGGTTTGATCCGGCGCTGGTTTCGCGTGATGCGCAGGGTGTGCCGACAGGCGTGCCCGGCAGCGCGACCGTCCTGCGAACGACGACTAACAGTTATTACAATCCTGCGACGACCTCGAGCTCGGGAAACGTCTATGCCAAGCGTTCGATATCAACTGCGACGCCGCTAATCCTGAATGCGTTGCAAGAGACAATCACCTGGCCGGCGCGCGCTCAGTTTAGCTATGACGGGTACCCTTACGGAACTGCGCCGAATTTTGGGAATCTCACCAGTAAGAAGGTATGGGCAGATTTGGACAGTAAGTGGATTACGACCAGCATGACGTATGGGACATACGGCAACATCGCGACCTCCACAGATGCACGAGGCAACGTAACGACGTTTGGCTATCTCAATCCTGCGCTCGGCTTGCCCACTTCCGTGACGGTGGATCCGCAAAACGGAACCGGGGCCCAGATAACGACGACGGAATACGACTACTACACCGGCCTCGTAACCAGCCAGACTGACCCCAACAACCAACTTTCAACCATCGACTACACAAACCAGTTGTTGCCGGGTGGCGCAAAAGATCCGTTCGGACGGCCTGGCGTGACCCTGGGGCCGCTCGTGAATGTCAACGGCGTTAATCAACGTCAGAAGATCACGACTACATACTATGACAGCACGCGACAGGTGATTACCGCTTCTGATTTGTTTGCTGAGGACGACAGGCTTTTGAAGACCCGGACGACCGCTGACGAGCTGGGACGGGTCGTTCTTGTTGAGCAGACTGAAGACGGCACGAACTACACGATTTCTTCCCGCACCGCTTATGACACGGCTAACCGAATGACGTTTTCTTCTGGCCCGATGCGTTCGGGCGCCGCGTCGACGGATAGCTGGACGAGGGTGACGAACGATATCGCAGGACGTGCGGTTGAAGTCGCGACATTTGCAGGGGCAACGCAGCCTGGCACCGCTGCAGCAAATCAGATCGCGGGTTGGACGGGAAGTGTCACGACCGCGTATGAGGCCAACTTCACCACCGTCATCGATCAAGCCGGCAAGCAGAGACGCAGCGTGGCCGATGGCCTTGGGCGACTAATCCGCGTGGACGAGCCGGATAAGGATAGTGGCCAATTAGGTTCCACTGCGCAGCCGATCCAACCAACCTGCTACCAATATAATGTCCTGGGTAATCTGACAAAAGTCATTCAGGGCAGTCAACTCGATCCAGTTACCGGAATATGTGCGCTTAGCGGGAGCCAGCAACGGACTTTCACTTACGATTCGCTCTCGCGTTTGCGCACCGCGCAGAATCCCGAGAGTGGCACGCTCACTTATACCTACGATGACAACGGAAACCTCTTGACTAAGCTTGATGCAAGAAGCATCACAAGCAATTACGTCTATGACTCACTCAACCGCGTTACTAGTCGGACCTATTCCGACGGCACACCCGCAGTTACTTACGTTTACGATACATTGGCTCAAAACGGTAAAGGCCGGTTGACGTCGGTCAGTTCCAGTGTTTCGACCTACAGTTACAGCGGCTATGACGCAATGGGCCGAGTAACTGGAGCGAGCCAGACGATTGGCGCGCAGACTTATGCAATTACAAATGTTGCCTTTGATCTCGCAGGGCATTTGAAAACGATGACCTATCCTTCGGGCCGCACGGTAACGAACACCTATGACAATGCCGGGCGCTTGAGCAGCTTCAGCGGTAATCTGGGTGACGGGGGATCGCCGCGTACCTACGCAACTGACTTTCAATACACCGCGTTGAATGGCGTACAGCAGGAAAAGTTCGGCACCACGACGCCGATTTATCACAAGCAACGCTTCAACTCGCGAGGGCAGCTTTGGGACATGCGCGCCAGCACGGTTTCATTCGCGACCGATCCGGCCAATGGCGACCGCGGCGCGATTGTGAACCACTACAGCAACACATTTACACAGGGCGGCAGCGGCTCGGACAATAACGGCAATCTCTTGCGGCAGGAGAACTATATTCCCGGCAGCAGTTTCTTCCAGGATAATTTTGCCTACGATTCGCTCAATCGTTTGAGTTCAATTGCGGAGAAACTTAACGGCACAGGCACGGACAGTTTCAAGCAGGTATATGTTTACGATCGCTGGGGTAACCGAACAATTGACCAGGTGAACACTGCCAATGCCCCCAAGCCGAACTTCGGAGTGAATACAAGCAACAATCGTTTAACCGCACCGGCCGGCTACACAATGAGTTATGACGCCGCCGGAAACTTGACCAACGATACGTTCACCGGCGAAGGCGTGCGCACGTACGATGCTGAAAACCGGATGAAGCAGGCGTGGTCGAACAATCAATGGCAAACGTACTCGTACGACGGCGACGGCCGTCGCGTCAAACGAATCGTGAACGGAGTTGAGACCTGGCAGGTTTATGGCCTCGGCGGTGAGTTGATTGCCGAATATGCCGCGAACGGTGCACCGGCGAATCCACAGAAAGAATACGGCTATCGCAATGGCGAGTTGTTGGTTACTGCCGAGACGTCCTCCGGCGGCGGCGGCGGTAGTGCGCAGCCGGTCACCTGGACGAACACGGTGGGGGTTTCAGTTTCAGGAAACAGTCTGACTGACACAACTGCCGCCGGTTGGGGAGACTCAGGAGCATCGTCGACGCAAACAATTGCCTCAGGCGACGGTTATGTTGAGTTCACGACTACGGGCTCGCAGTAC
>DATEPC010000038.1:0-22608 GCA_035273405.1 Pyrinomonadaceae bacterium
CGGGCCGCGGTCAAAGTTTTCGCGTCGGCGGTCGCGGTTTTTTGCACCGGCTCAACGTACAACTCGGCATTGCCGGCCGCTTCGGCCTTTTCCAGGTCTTTGCCTTTTAGGCGCCAGATCAATTTGATCGAGTCCGCGGTCAAACGCTTACTCGCCGCACGCGGATCGTTTGCGCGCGTCTTCGGCGCCGACAGATTCACGACTGAGCGTCCCTCGCTCTTCATCTCTTTTATGACGCTGCGTTCACCCTGCGACTGAAAGTTGATGTCCAGAATGTTCGCGCCGGTTAGCTGCACATCCGAATCCGCGTTCAGCGTTTGCGCGCGAATGTCCCGAACTGCGTAAGCGCGCTGTAATTGCTGGTTCCCGTCAAGATAAAAATCGATGTCGATCGCGCGAGCTTCCGCAGAGTGTCCTTCAGTCATCGAACGCAAGTACGAGTTACCGCGCATCTCAAGCTTCTGAAGCTTTTTCTGAGCGTTGAGATTCGCGGTGAGTGTTTCGCCGCTCATGATGTCCTGTTCCTGCTCAGCCGTGGCTCCGCCTGAGAAAGTCAGGCGCAGCGACGCCTGCTCGAAAACGGCTTGCTTTGAACGGATCGTCACCGGTTTTCCGCGCGCGCCTTTTAAATTCGCACTGTTCGCCGCTTCCGGTGCGACTGTGATCTCAACATCGTTCTTCAATTCGAGTCGTTTGTTCTTGTCGTCGACGACAGCGCCCGTAGATTTACCGGAAATATTCTCGCGCTCGAAAGTAATCGGCGAAGACGTCTCGCCCATCTCTTTGTCCTGATGGTAGAGCAACGAATCCGTCTTCACCTTTAAAGCCTCGTGCGTCTCAATCTGAACGTTGCCGTTGAATTGGAGCAATCCGTTCTCTTGATCATAGAGCGATCGGTCAGCGGTGATTTGATCCGGCTTGGCGCTATGCGCGGGAAAAACCTGGAGATTGACCTGCTCAAGTTCGTGGTGACCATCGGCGTACGTCACGTCGCGCGCGGCCCGCAGCCAAAGATAGAGCCGGTTGTCTTTGGTGATGCGCTGCTCGTAACCGTTGATGATGCCCGTAATTTCTTTCGAGAGAGCGGGGGCTTCCGATCGCAAGCGAAACGGAGTGTTGTTGCGCATCTTGTAGTATGACACGCCGACAAAAATCGACCCCGCGATTAAAAGAAACAGCGCCAGCGCGCGAGCGATGGCCGGCACGCGCGCGCGCAGGTCAACGGCACTGATTCGTCTTTTGCGGGTAACAACTTCCATAAACAGTCAGCCACAGTGTCGTTTAGAAGCCGGACTGGTCCGGCTCACAACTACGAGGCGGACAAGTCCGCCTTCTAAACAGCATTCATTCGGCTGTGGCTCGCATGTCCCTGACATTCAACTGCAATCTGATATCGCCCATCCACGTCTGCGCTTCGAACTCGTAAGCAAGATCGATGCGCTGACCGGCCTGTGGCGTTGCTGCCGATTCTTCCAGACCTCGCCACCAGATTGCTTCCAGGGGCCGATTGTTCTCGCCGGCGATGCGAAACTTCAGATGCTGCTCCTTTATTACCTTGGGATCGCCGAGCACGCGCAGCCCGCGCGTCAAGAAGACCGGGCGCGGATTTCCGGCGCCAAACGGCTCCATCTGGTGCAAATCCTGCGACAGAGCGAACGTCAAATCGTTCGCGCCTACTTCCGCATCAATTGTTATCGCGGGCGTCAGGTCATCTTCAGTCAAACACGCCGCCGCATGTTCATTCAAGCGACGCCGAAATTCCGCCACACATTCGCGACGAATCGAAAGCCCGGCCGCGTGCGAATGCCCGCCGAATTTCTCAAATAAGTCGCTGCAAGCCGTCAGGCCGTTGAACAGGTGGTAGGCCTCGATGCTGCGCGCGGATCCGTGTCCCATGTCGTCCTCAATCGAAATAACGACGCACGGGCGATGCAATCGTTCGGCAATCTTTGACGCCGCCAGACCGATGACGCCGCGATGCCACCCGTCACCAGCAATCACCGCCACGTGCGTCTGCGATGCGCGCTCAGTGCCGGTTTCAAACTCTTCAACCGCGCGATTAAAAATCTCGCGCTGCATCTCCATTCGCTCACGGTTGCGCGTGTCGAGATGTTCAGCTAAACGCCGCGCTTCCTCTCGATCTGTTGCATTGAACAGATCGACGACGGCGCTCGCTGCATCCATCCGACCGGCGGCATTTATGCGCGGGCCGATACGAAAGCCAAGGTCGTACGCACTCAGTTCCGCGCCATCACCGCAACCGGCAATATCGATCAGCGCGCGCAAGCCGTAGTTCACGGCTTTCGGTAAATCTGAAAGGCCGAGCGCAACGATTGCGCGATTCTCTCCGACAAGTTTCGCGACGTCGGCAACCGTGCCGATCGCAACCATCTTCAGGAAGCCCGGCACAACTGATTCGCGCCCGCGTTCGCGAAACAAGGCGTGCACCAGCTTGAATGCAACGCCCACACCGGCGAGATTCTTGTCCGGATAATTACAGCCGTGCTGATTCGGATTCAGCACCGCGAAAGCCGGCGGCGCGCCTTCGTCCTCATCCGGCAGATGATGATCGGTGATGATGACATCGAGGCCATTATCGCGGGCCCAGACGAGCGGTTCATGCGCACGAATGCCGCAGTCGACGCTGACCACCAGCTTGTATCCTGCGCGCGCCGCCTTCTCCAATGCGGGCTGTTGAATGCCATAATCCTCTGTGAAGCGATGCGGCACATGATAGCCGGCCTCTGCGCCGAGCATCCGCAACGCGCGGAGCAGAACGGCCGTGCCCGTCGTGCCATCAACGTCGTAATCGCCGTAAATCAGAATCGGTTCTTGCTGGTCGATTGCGTGGAGCACGCGCGCAACGGCTTCAGTCATGCCGCGCATGAGCATCGGATCGTGAAGCTGTCCGAGAGTGGGTTTTAAGAAACGTTCCGCGGCTTCTAAGTTTCCGTAACCGCGTGACAAGAGCAAGCCGGCGACTATCGGCGAGACGCCCAGTTCCTTTGCGAATTCCCGGACTTCAGCGGCATCGCGCGAGCGCAGAATCCACTTCTTCGGCCGCTTATCAATGGCGGGCGCGGGGGTCATGGCGCGAGTTTACTACATGTAACGGATGCTAAAGACCCGTCAACCGGCCCATGAACAGCATGACCAGGATCGCTCCCCCAACCAGAATGCGATACCCGATGAAGACTCCGGTCGAGTGCGTCCGCAGAAAACGAAGCAGAAACCAAATGGAGATGTAACCGACAATCCCGCTCACAACTGTGCCGACGGCGAGATTAGCCAGGCTTCCCGGCGGCAGCTTCTCTATCGCCTCGAATAGTTCCAGTACACCGCTGGCGGCGATTGCCGGAATAGACAGGAGAAAGGAAAATCGCGCGGCCGTCTCGCGCGTCTGCCCGACAAATAGTCCCGCCATCATTGTCGAACCCGAACGGCTCGATCCTGGCATCAAGGCAAGGCATTGAGCGAATCCGACGGCAAGCGCATCACCCAGACCGAGATCCTGAAGCCGTCTTTTTCTCTTGCCCACGACCTCAGCCACGATCAATAGCAGCGCGACAACGATCATCATCGTCGCGATGATCCAAAGATTCTTTGTGAATGAACCTTCGATCTGTTTCTTGAAAATGAGGCCGACAATGACGACGGGAATCGTGCCAATGATGATCAGCCAGCCGAGCCACGCATCGGTCGAAAGCCGCGCATGCTCATTCTCGCGATTAAATTGATCGCGGCGGCCGTCTTTCAGGATCACCAGGTGATCGTGAACAAACGCCCGCGTGATTCTCCAGATGTCCCCGGCAAAATAAACCAGTACGGCCAGCAACGTTCCGAGTTGAATCACGGCCATCGATGCCGTCGTTTGTTCCGGCGTCAGAGCCAAATCCATCGCGCGCATCGCAAGCACCAGGTGCGCCGTCGAGCTGATGGGAATGAATTCAGTTAAGCCCTGGACAATGCCGAGAAGGATCGCCTGAAGCAAAGTCATGTTTGGTTTGTGATCTCGATTTCACCAATTTGGATTTGAAGAGCTGGATGTGCCATGCGAGCGGGCAGAGTATAAACTAACTCTTCCGGCGATTGTATGATTAAACTGCGGACGCAGAGCAACGCCGCTCTCATTCACGTTTCGCCGGCGCGGCGACCGGCTTTTCTTTCAAAATACAGTTAGGAGATATTTTCGACGGTGAAGATCATCCAAAAAATATTTGCCGTGGGCTACTCGGGCATTATTATTCTGTTCGTCGTATGTGCCGCGGCCTTAATTTTATTTGCGGCCCTGGAGCTTTGGCACGGAATAAATCCGAGTGCAGTTCTGCCGGTGCGCGACCGGTTTAATTTTGTGCTTGAGAGCATCGGATTATTGACGATCGCCGTGGTCGCACTCGAACTCGGCCAAACGATCATCGAAGAGGAAGTGGTGCGGAAGGTCCAGGCCAGCGGACCCACACGGGCTCGGCGTTTCCTTTCGCGATTCATGGTCGTGATAGTCGTAGCACTTGCGATTGAATCGCTGGTTGCCGTATTTAAACTCGCTGACGAAGATCCTTCACGGCTCCCACAAGCGGCAATGATTGGAGTTGCCGCCGGCGTTTTGCTGGCCAGTTGGGGGATCTTTGTTCGCTTGAACCGCAGCGCGGAAGAGCTCGAGCCGGAAGCGATGGAGGAAGCCAAACGCGAGGATCGCAAGACGGGGTAGCTACTCACGGAGCCTTCTATTCCCGGTATGAATTACGGCCGGAGATCCAATCGTACATCGCATTCGGCATGACCATGCCGGCGCGAACGATGGTGGCGAGTTGCCACGGAAAAGCGTAGGACTTTCTGCGTTTTTCGATTGCCCTCACGATCTTTTTTACGGCAGGGTCAAGTTCCTGAAGCCAGGGGAGTTTCGCTTTTCGCCCGGCGGTCAAAGGCGTCTTGATGAATCCAGGATGAATGATCGTCACGTCAACCCCGTGCGGTTTCAGATCGAGACGCAAACTTTCAAACATCGCTGAGACGGCCGCTTTGCTCGCGCAATACGCGGCTGATTTCGGCAATCCCCGATACGCCGCCAAGCTCGAAATCACAACTAAGTGACCGCCGCCACGCTTGACCATTTCCGGCACAACCGCAGCAACACTGTTCGCCGCGCCAAGAACATTAACGTTGATTACGTTTGCGAGTTGGCCGGCGTCCAACTCGGCGGCATCGTTTGTGGCGCCGATGCCTGCGTTCGCAATCAGCACGTCGACACGTCCGAATTCAGACTGCAAGCGAGCGGCGGCCGCACGCATCGAATCGGCATTCTGAACGTCGGCCGCGATCGCAAGCACGTTCGCGGATTGTTCGTTGCCGTTCTTGTTCGTCCCAATCTCCAGGACGATTTCGTCGAGAATGGCTTTGCGACGCGCGACCAGACCGAGCTTCGCGCCGCGCGCTGCCAGATCAACGGCGAGTCCACGTCCGATGCCCGACGACGCGCCGGTAATTAGAACTACCTTTTCAGCCCAATCCATAGAGTTTCAAGTTTCGAGTTTCAGGTTGTGTGACTTTCTTGAATTTTGTGCCCCTGATTCCTGACTTCCGAAGGTAAATCATTAGACCACCAATCATGCGACTTATCTCGGTCGCTTGACTCGCAAGGCGATCGAAACTGGCTCTTGGCAAATATTCCTGGTCTAGAGCCACGTACAGCTGCGACCTAACCTCTCCCGCTGATCCTTTTGCTGTCGACAGGAATTGATTGAACTCGCCGGTACCGCTGCGTTCGAATCCTTCAGCGATATTGGACATGATAGAAACCGCGGCCCTGCGTATTTGATTTTGAAGGTCGTAATCCCTTCCAAACGCGCCGCTGGAGGTGACTTTGTAGAGTTCCTTAGTTAGTTGACGCGCTTTTTGCCACGCACCGATTTCTTCGAAGGTTGTGAAAGTGGCCATCGTGAACCCCTGGTGAGAAAGATGATAAAGCCGGAATGGCAACTTGAAACTCGAAACTCGAAACTTAGATTGTTTGGATGACGGGAATAATGACAGGCCTCGCGCCGGTTTGTTTCTGAATGAAGCGCTTCAATTCCACCCGCACGTGCTCTTTCAGCAACGATTCGTCCTGGAATGTCTGTTTAGACGCCCCGGCCAGCGCCGCTGTCACCACGCGTTGCGCATCTTCGGTCATTCCGTTCGATGATTCGAAACCGCGCACGCCTTGCGCGACGATCTGCGGCGGTGACTGTAATTCTCCGGTTTCTCGATTGATGACAAGGACAAGCGTAATCATGCCTTCATACGCCATCCTCTTCCGCTCTCGCACCGTATCGTATTCAATTTCTTCAAAGCCCGAATCATCGATGAATGTCCGCCGGATCTCTTTCTTGCCGGTGATGACCGCGCGCTCGCCGTCCAGCTCGAGCACATCGCCGTTTTCAATCAGCACAATGTTCTCTTCGGCATAGCCGAGGTGGTTCTTGACGAACTCTTTGTGGCGAAACAGCATGCGGTATTCGCCGTGAATCGGCACGACGAATTTCGGCCGCACTGCTTCAGTCATGATGCGGATATCGTCCTGCGAAGCGTGGCCGCTGACGTGAATCAGACGCCGCTTCTCTTCAATGATGTTCGCGCCGCGCTTGTAGATGTGGCCGATCAATTTCGAAATCGCGCGTTCGTTTCCAGGAATGATACGCGCTGAAAGCACGACCGTGTCGTCCTCTTCAATGGTGATGCCTTTGTAAAGCTGGGCGGCCAATTGATAGAGCGCCGCACGCGGTTCTGCTTGCGAGCCGGTAACGAGCAAAACAATCTCGTTGTCCGGAAGATTCTTGGCCTCGTTGAGGCTGATGAGCATGCCGTCGTGAAGGTCCAGGTAGCCGAGCCGGTCAGCAATCTCGACGTTCTTTTGCATCGAACGGCCAAGCACGCACACTTTTCGATCGAACTGCTGCGCAACATCGAACACGATCTGAAGCCGATGAATGGACGAGGCGAAGGCAGCCACGATAATTCGCCCCTGGGCTTCACCAAAAATCTCTTCAAAAGCCGGGATTACCGCGCGCTCTGAAGGAGTTCGGCCGGGCACCGTGGCGTTGGTCGAATCGGAAAGCAGTGCCAGCACGCCTTCCTGGCCATATCGACGGAGGGTCCTTAGATCTATCGGTTCGCCGATGACCGGCGTCTCGTCAACTTTGTAATCGCCCGTGTGAATAATTGTGCCGACGGGTGTCTTGATCGCGAGATGAAAACAGTCGATGAGCGAATGCGAAGCGCGTATGAATTCGATCGTGAATGATCCGATCGTCACCACGTCGCGCGGCTCAACGCGATGCAGCAGCACGTCATTGAGAAGGTTGTGCTCGTGCAACTTACTTTCGGCCAAAGCAAGGGTGAAATGTGACGCGTAAACCGGAACGTTGATCTTCTTCAGCACATAAGGCAGCGCGCCCAGGTGATCTTCGTGTCCGTGCGTGAGGATGATGGCAGTGATTTCCTGCCGGTACTGCTCGAGGATTTCAAAATCGGGAATGCAGATATCTACGCCATAGACGCTCTCTTCGGGAAAGCCCATGCCCGCGTCGAGCACGAGCATCTCGTCGCCGTAGCGCAGCAGAGTACAGTTCATCCCGAACTCGCCGATGCCGCCGAGGGGAATGATTTCGATAACGTTAGACACTTATTGGACTTTGCTCGACTCTCTGGACGGGGACGAAGGGCAGTATAGCATGAGAGGTGGCACGGGCGTCCCGCCCGTGAAGTCGCGTATCATGTGCGATGCCAGAAAACTCACTTGTCAGCAACTTCAAATCTGGCGATACTCGGCGACCTTGAAAGCAATACTCCCGAGCAAATGAAACCGAATTCGAAAGGTGGCACGGGCGTCCTCCCCGTGATCCCTAACTCACGCTGCCAGAAAAGTTATTTGTCAGCAATTCCAAACCTAGCAATACTCAGCGCCTTGGACGTAAGTACTTCTGCACAAGACAAGCGCGTCTCGGAAGGTGGCACGGGCGTCCCGCCCGTGAACGAGATAAAGAGACGCCATGGCGCCTACCTTCCGCATTGGACGCGTGACAACTCGTGGTACGCGGTTACATTTCGCCTTTGATTCATTGCCTCAACACGTCGTTGCATCCTGGCTCTTCGAACGCAAAAACATTGTGAAGGCCGCCGAACAGATGAAGCGTCCGTTAACCGAGTCCGAAGAGCGCAGGCTAACACATCTATATTCCGAAAACGTCGAACGTTATCTCGATGCGGGTCACGGATCTTGTTTTATGAAGGATGATCGAGTGGCGGGACTGGTGTCTAATGCTTTGTGCCATTTCAATGGGCGACGCTATTCACTTGCCGCTTGGTGCGTTATGCCAAACCACGTCCATGTCGTTATTCAACCATTTGACGGAAAAACCATCACGGCCGGGACAGCCGTGCCACATTCCGAACTCTCCGAAATCCTTCATTCATGGAAATCCTTCACGTCAAAGGAAGCCAACAAGCTGCTGCGCCGCTCGGGCGATTTTTGGCAAGCGGAGTATTACGATCACTTGATCCGCGACGAGGCCGACTTTCGTCACGCGGTGCGATATGTCTTGGACAATCCGATAACAGCAGGGCTTAAGAATTGGAAATGGGTTGAGCTGACTGAGTGTGGCAAACGCTTCTTGGCGCGAAGTAAACATGGCCCCGGATGATGTGCGTGAACACGTAAAACGTTAGAACACGGGCGGGACGCCCGTGCAACTCCGCCGAGGGGAATGATTTCAAGGACGTTAGCCACTGATTGGATTTTGCTCGACTCTCTGGACGGGGACGAAAGGAGTATAGCATGATGTGATCGCCATGCCCGACATGCTGGTAAATCTGCTGAAGCTGCCGCCGCTTCAGCCCCTACTCGATGAGATGAAAGCGGCCGGCGTCAACATTCGGCGCGCGCAACCATTCGAACTCACCCCAGTTCGCCAATTCATCGAACAGAATTTTTCAGTGGCTTGGGCTGATGAAGTGTCCACCGGCTTCGCGCAAAAGCCCGTAACGGTTCACATCGCGACGCGCGAGGCGCGCGTAATTGGTTTTGCGGGTTACGAATGCACACGCAAGGCGTTCTTCGGGCCGACGGGCGTGGCAGAGAGCGAACGCGGCCGTGGCATTGGCAAAGCTTTATTTATTGCGGCGCTGTGGGGCCTGCAGGAATTAGGTTACGTTTATGGAATTATTGGCCGTGCGGGTCCGATTGAGTTTTATCAGGAAGCGGTCGGAGCAGTTGTGATTCTCGACAGTGATCCAGGCATTTACACGGATTTATTGATGCAAAATTTATAGCGCTGCATCTTCGTGCTCCGGAGTGGTATGGTGTTGCGGTATGGGACTTGTAAACGGCCAGTTGATTCTCAAGAATCCAAGGCTGCCGAATCTCGCCTCAGTCGAAGTCCAAGCCCTCGTAGATTCAGGAGCAACCCACCTTTGCATTCCCGAACACGTGCAGCTTCAACTCGAACTGGAGCCGATTGATACAAAGGAAGTCACGCTGGCTAATGGGTCAAGAACTCGGGTGCCTTACGTCGGGCCGATTGAATTGCGGTTTAAAAATCGCATTGGGTTTGTGGGTGCATTGGTGATGGGCGACCAGGTGTTGCTCGGCGCCATACCGATGGAAGATATGGACTTGGTTATCATCCCCAAGAAGCGCAGCCTAGACATAAATCCGGACAATCCCAACTTCGCGTCGTCGATCGCAAAGTCGAGCCAATATAAGACACAAGTGCGGCCTCTAAACGTTGCTGGAGCGCAGTAGACCGCCTCTAAACGACCACTCATTTACATTCACCAGGCTGAATAATCGCCTCCACCAGCATCGCCCACTCTTCAATAACCAAAGTTTCCGCACGGCGCAGAGGCGGAATTCCGGCGTCGCACAAAACGATGCTTGCGCCGCCGCGTTTTATAAGCAACTCCTGAATCGGCGCAGGCGCCTCACGCAAATTATTGAGAATGGTCTTGCGTGGATGCGCGAAACCGGCGCTCACCACTCGCCACAATAACGACTCGTCCTGTACGTCTGCGGCGATCCGTTCGCGAACCCGAAGACGCACCACCGTGCTCACTACCTTCGGAACAGGACGAAAAGCGCGGGCCGGCACGTCGAAAAATTTTTCCGCCTCGCAATACGCTTCAACAAAAACGGAAAGATAGCCGCGCTCGGACGAATCGGTTGTCGCGGTAATGCGATCGGCGACTTCGCGTTGCAGCATCAAAAACATTTCCGCGATGCAGGCGCGTTGTTCGATTAGTCGCTGGAGAATTGCCGTCGCGATGTTGTATGGAAGGTTCGCAACCACACGACCCACGCGTGCGGGTTCGACCAGCCGGCAGAAATCTACACTCAGCGCGTCTGCTTCGATCAGAGTGAAATTCGAATAGCCGGCGAACTGCTCACGGAGCTGTGAAATCAGATCTCGATCGAATTCGATGGCGACAACGCGAGCGCCGGTTTCAAGTAAACGCCCTGTCAGAGCGCCCCGACCCGGACCGATCTCGATTATCGTTTCGTCGGACTTCGGTTGAACCGCGTCGAGAATGCGACTGACCACATTCTTGTCAACGAGAAAGTTTTGCCCGAAACGGCGCTTGGGAAAAGGATGAAGGATGAAGGATGAAGGATGAACCTCGGTGTTCGTGGTCTTGCCTAAGACCGGTTGGGACTCTTCTTCTTTCATCCTTCCGCCTTCATCCTTCATCCTTTCATTCCCCGCCTTCATCCTTCATCCTTGCCTGCTCTCGGATAACCTGTGATTTCGACGTCGTCGCCATGCTGGCAAACCTCAATGTCTTGCAGCCGCATCGCATCTGCAATTCTCTCTGCTCCGGCGCCGGCGATTGCCGAAGGCGCGTCCTGGCCTCCGATCAACATCGGCGCCACGAAGAACGTCACTTTATTGACCAGATGGGCTTCGAGCAGTAACGCCGCCAGTGACGGCCCGCCCTCAACCAGTACGCTTTGAATCGATCGCGCGCCCAGTTCATACAGAATGCTCTTAAGGTCCAGCACAGACCCTCCGGCGACGACTTCGACGCCATGCGACTGAAGCGCGTTAAGTGAATCCTCTTTCGCTTCCCCGCTTGCAAAGACGATGACCGGCGCTTCAGCACTCGTCTGCGCCAGCCGTGATTCCGGAGAGACACGCAGGAATTGCTCGACTACCACCCGGACGATGGGTCGTCGCCTCTTCTTCCCTGAACGATCCGTGAGCAGCGGGTCGTCAGTACGCGCGGTACGTCCGCCGACCATGATCGCGTCGGACTGGTGCCGCAGGTTATGCACGCGCGCCCGCGCCACCTCGCCGGTAATCCAACGCGAATCGGCGGTCGCGGTCGCGACTTTTCCATCCAGTGACACGGCCATTTTCAGATACACGAACGGACGGCCGGTGCGCATGAAATGAATGTAGGCTTCGTTAAGCCGCGTGGCTTCCTGGGCCAGCAGTCCGGTAGTGACCTCGATGCCGGCTTCGCACAAATGAGCAAAGCCACGGCCTGAAACTTTTGGATTCGGATCGTCGATCGGCGCTACGACGCGCCTGACTCCGGCTTTGATCAGGGCATCGGTGCAGGGCGGCGTACGGCCCTGATGGGCATGCGGCTCTAAAGAGATGTAAGCCGTCGCCCCACGCGCGCGTTCACCAGCTTGTTCGAGCGCGATCGTCTCAGCATGTTTGAGATCGTCATATGCGTAGAAGCCTTCGCCGGTTATTTGCTGGCGGTCGTCGGCGATGACGCAACCAACGAGCGGCCCCGGACTGACGAGTCCAGTTCCTTGCGCGGCGAGCTCAAGCGCACGCTGCATCATGCGTCGATCAAAATCGATGGATTGGAGTCTGGGGTCTGGCGACAAAGCGACGTGATTGTGCCGCGTCGGCGGGATCTTTGCCAAGGAGAGATGAGATCTCAGATTTCAGATCTGAAATCTCAGCCAGCTTAACCGCGTTTCCGCGCCGGTTTACCTTCGGTCTGACTGAACTGCGCGTACGCGACGCGGAACAACTCCGAAAGAGCTTTCGCCGTTTGCGGTGTCAGTTGGCGATCGGCGCGCAGGTGCGCTTCGACAATTTCAGGGGTCGATTCGTGCGGATAGTAGACGACGGGGTTCGGATCGTTTGCCGCACGATGGCCGTGATGCATGACGCGTTCAATGGGCATGTCGAGCCAGGCGGCGAGCCGGGCGATATTGTCGGCGTCGGGTTTGCCTGTGCCGTTTTCAATCCGCGACAGAGTAGAAGCCGAAACGCCCGTTTCATCAGCGACATCGCGCAGGCTGAGTCCGTGCTGTTCGCGTCGGCGCCGGATCGCACTGCCCAGTTCGGCGGTGTTGACTCGGGTCTTATTAGTCATGCGCGAAGCTTAACACGCGTGGGTTTTAGCCGCAAGACTCTGTTTTACGGCCGCAACAGCACGTCAGAACCGCCTGCGGTAGCGGGCGGGCCAAAACAAAAAGAGGCGGGACAAGTCCCGCCTCTAAACACACCGAACATTAAGGAAGGTTAAGGTTGCGTGTTGCGGGCTCGCATCGCGGCCATTGCCAGGTCGCGTGCCCGCGGGAGAACCTCAACGGCTTTCGCCACCTGACTGTCATGCCGCATCAGGACTTGGGTTGCGGTGACCGTTCCATAGGCAGCCATCGCCAGGTTGTAACGCAACTGACTTTCGACAAACTGCCGGTTTCGATCGACCGTGGGAAGAAGCCCTCTGAAATTCTCGTCTTTCGCGACGTAGTTCCGGAAAGCCTGGTAGAACTCGTTCGAAGACGGAAAATCATCCGCATCGATCACGTGGTCGTAATCAATCGGGCGATCGACTTTGAATTTTTCAAAGCCCGCCACGCGGCCGCTCGCCACTTCGCGCGCGAAAAAGAATATTGGGCTGCGCAGACGGTTCTGGGCCGCGTTCACGAGGTCGGGATTCACGAGTTCGTCTGGTGTAATTCCCCCCCCACCGTACACGGTGCGGCCGGTGTCGGTCCGCATGGGCGGGCCAGTCGGCTGAACCGGAGCTTTGTTGTTATCGCGCGCAATGCCGCCGCGATAGATGTAGTTGTACCAGCTGCCGTCTGAGAAATCGCGTTGAATCAGGCGCCCTGAAGGGGTGTAGTAGTACGCTGAAGTCAGCGTCAGTCCAGCGCCATAGTCCAGCCGCATAATCGTCTGCACCAGGCCTTTGCCAAAGCTGGTCTGCCCCACGATCAATCCACGATCATGATCCTGAACCGCGCCCGCCACGATCTCAGAGGCTGACGCACTGTACTCGTTGATGAGAATGACCAGCGGCACCCGATCCGGATTCGTTTTGTTTGAAGTGTAGATGCGATCGTTCATGCCGTTGCGGCCTTTCTGCGACATGATGACCTGCCCGGCCGGTAAAAATGTCCGCGCAACGTAAATCGCCTGATCCAGCAAGCCACCCGGATTGTTTCGCAGATCCAGCACCAGCGACGTCATGCCCTGCGCGTGGAGATACTCGAGGGCTGCCTGCAAGCCGTCGTCGGTGTCCGAGTTGAACCCGCGCGTCATGTCGATATAGCCGACCCCCGGGCGAATGAAGTAAGCATCAGGGACGGAGGGCTGGGGCACCGCATTCCGAATAATTTCGATGGCTTCCTGCTTTCCGGTTGCCGCGCGCGTAACCGTCAGCTTTACCTGCGTGCCGCGCGGACCGCGGATCTTGTCTCGCACTTCGGCGGATCCCTTGCCGTGCATCGAGACCCCATCAACCGCGTCAATCCGATCGCCATAACGCAGACCCGCACGGGACGCCGGCGAGTTTTGGAAAGTCGCGCTGATATACGTATCGACCGAATTGCCGATGGCGTAATTCAGGATTGAGGCGCCGATACCGTAGTACTCGCTGCGCTGATCGCTCAGCATGTCTTCGAATTCCTGGCGGTCGAAATAGTTTGAGTGCGGATCAAGCGACCTCAGCATGCCAAAGATCGAAGACTTGTAGACGTCGTTGTAGTCCAGCTTATTGCCGTCAATATAGTTTTGCCGGATGACTGCGAGCGCTTCCTCAAAATCGTGTGTGATCGCGTCTGTGCTGACACCGGGCGTGGCGACGCGCGGACGGCGCGCTGAAGCCGGCGGTACCGACTTGCCGGTTGTGTTACCGGAGCGAGGCTGCGCCAAAACGAAGCCTGGCAAAGTTACGGCCAAAAGAATTAGGGTTGCGAGTGCTACAGAAATCTTATGCTTCACAGAGAACCTCATGATGCTGCCTTTGAAAATCGAAGCGAAGAGCTGAATGTGGGGAGCTGCCACACCGGCCACCGAAGTGCTCGCTCACAATCTTAACGGATGCGAAAAGGGCGGGCAAGGTTGCGTTTCGGAAAAGGACGATCTTGGTGCTTTGGTCTTTGTACTTTGAAATTAGCCTCAATGACTCTTGAAGGGTCCCTTCCGGGTATGCAACTACAAAGGCCAAAGCCCAAAGTCCTAAGACCTTCTTACGCCACGTGCATCAGGGCCGTCCGCATAGCCGCGGCGGATTGCCAGCGATGGGCGGGATCTTTTGCCAAAGCGCGCTCGATCACTTCGGCCGCCCCTTCGGGAACTTCGGGCGCGCGGCGTCGCAAAGGGACTATCTGGCCTTCGAAAATTGCGCGGACCATAGCGGCCATGTCGCCGGACGGGCCAACGTCCAGGGCAGTGTCGCCGGCGAGCAGGCTATACGCCGTCATGCCGAGAGCGTAAATATCCGAGGTTGGTTTGACGTTACGGAAGTCCTTGATTTGTTCCGGCGGCATGTATGCGAAAGTCCCGGCCATGTCTCCGGCCATTGTGATTCCGCTCATGCCGGTGTTTGTGAAGCTCTTCGCGAGGCCAAAGTCTGTCAACTTGGCTGTGTAATTTGGGGCGGTCCCAGTCAGCAGAATATTCGACTCTTTGATGTCTCGATGGATGTAGCCCCGGCCGTGCGCGTATGCCAGTGCGTCCAGCGACTGGGTGATGACGTCGATGGCTTCTTTGTACGGCATGCGTCCGCCCCGCGAATCGGCGAGTTTTGCGGCATCTGAACCTTCGACATATTCAGTGATGAGATACACTGCGCCGTTGTGAGTTCCGCTCTCGATGTAACGCACGATGTTGGGATGGTCGAGCGCCGCGGCCACGTCAATCTCGCGCATGAAGCGACGCAGGGCTTGATCGGTGACGGCAACTTCAGGCAGAAGGGTTTTGATGGCGACCGCTCCGCCCGTCTGTTCATTTCGCGCGAGCATCACGCATCCCATACCGCCCCGCCCGAGCATCTTGATCATCTCGTAGCCGGGGACGGGCTGCGGCTGACGCTTCAACTCTTCACGACACTCTTCACAAATAAACGTCATCGGCTCGTTCGTGGCTGAACCCTGGACGCATTCGCGCCGGCCGCAATTGACGCATTCGATGGTGATCTCGAGAGGCTTCGTGAGCGTGGGCGCCTCATTCAGCGTTTGCTTCTCGACCTGCACATCGACTTCGAGAACTGTCTGGCCGCCTTGAAGGCGATCTCCGCTCTTCAGAAAAACTTCCTGCACCCGGTCGCCGTTGACGAACGTTCCGTTAGTCGAGCCCAGGTCACGGAGGAAACAGCGCGGCGGCGCGATCTCGAGCAAACAATGATGGCGGGAAAAGAAGCGATCTTCCGGAAGGTAAAGGTGGGCGTTTTCGCTGCGTCCGATCAGAAACGTGTCGTGCTGATCGAAAACAAACTCCTGCCCGTTGTACGGGCCGGCCAGAACTCGAAGCGTGACACGCATCAGCGAATTATTATCTGCTGATTTCGAGATCGTCGAACGCTACTTCGTTGGTGTCGCTGCTGTAGAAGCCGACGCGCCCGCGCAGAAAATCTTCGGAATCAGTTATCGAAGTCACAAATTGTCCGTTGATATAAAAGTCGAGCCGCCGATCGCGAATCCGCACCTCGAGCTGGTTCGGAGTTGTCCCGGTGCGAATAGTGCTGGTGGCGGTCCAGCTTACCAGTTTGGTTTCGGTGCTGTTCTTGTGCTGAACAATCGCGTACTTGGGACTGTCGCCGGAGTAGATCAGGAAACCGTAGTCGCGGAACTGATTGTTTTCACGGGCGCCGTGGACCAACAAACCATAGCCGGAGTCCGGCGATTCGCCATCGATGCTGCGCACCGTGGCGCGCACCGTCGCGTTGTCGTCATAAAATTCCGGTTTGTCAGGCGCATACATGACGATGTAACCGTTGGTGCTCGCCTTGATGTGATACTCGTCGTCTTCGTACCAGGTTCGGCCGTACGTTGACGAGCCCGTGTACCAGGTCTCGCTCGAGAAATCGTCCGTGTGAGAAGCCAACGTCGAACGCGTATTGGCATTCGTGTTCGCGGCGTTCGAATTGCGATTCGCCCGATTCGAGTTCGCATTCGCATTCGTGTTGGAGTTGTTATTGTTATTGTTGTTATCGGCCATGCTGGCCAGCACGATGATCAGAACAACTACGCCGATTCCCATGAATGCGAGCACAGCTCCGATGCCAAGAATCCATGGCCACACACTGCGTTTCTGCGGCGTTATCGGAGGCATCGGCGACCACTGCGGTGGCGGCGGCGTCGATGGCGGCGGCTGTCCCGGCCCGTAAGCAATCGTCGGCTGCGGCGTGGTCTCGCGCGACTGCGGATACTGGATGGTGGCGCTTGGGTCGAACGAAGAGGGCGCGCTCGCGCTCACTAACGGTGAGCCGTCATCCAGGCAAAAGCTCAGAGCATCGTCGGTATAAGTGCGGTTACATTGCGGACAGCGCTTCATCTTCGGGCCTCGATTCGTGGAATTCCGTAAGCGACGCAATAACGTGGGAGCATCGTGAATCGCGCCGAGAGTCTATACGAGAAGGTGAAGATCGCTCAAGTAAGTTTTGGAGTGCGGCGGCTTGACGCCGTCTCGTTCAGGTCGTCTCGCTGCGATCAGAACGAGGGAAAGCGCCGTCGAGGCACCCCACGCGAGATGCTCGCGCGGGGACCCCGCCGCCGGCGCACTCCAAAGTCAGTCGTTAGAGTGTCCGACCGCAACGGCCGCAGAATTTTGTGCCGGAGGGGTAGGTGACGCCGCAACCCGGGCACAGCACTTCAACCGGTCGCGGCGCCGCCGACCAGGCGATTTGTGCGCCCCCGAGTGATGCGCCGCATTTCCCACAGAACTTTGTGCCCGCAGGTTGATCGACGCCGCAGCGCGTGCAACGAATGCTGCTGCTCGGTGCGGGTGGGATGGGACGGTTCAGACTTGGGCTCGGAGTGATGCGCCGCGGAGGAGACGGCCGGCCCGTGCTCTCGGCCGTCACCATCTCGAACGACGTGTTGCCGCAGCGCCCACAGAACTTTGCGCCGGCCGCGAATCGCGAGCCGCATTTCGCGCACGCCACAATTGCGGGCGTCTTGATGTCAACACCAGAGACACTACCGAGACTTCCACCTTTTGACGGTGACAATCCGCTGGACGCGGCGGCGGATTTGAACTGGGCCTGAATGATTTGTTCCTCGGCGTCCCGCCGAATTTCAATTATGCGTTCGTCGTCTTTGTCGCCGGCGTGCGCAATGCGCAGGACATGCTGTCCCGGTGGAATCGAACTGAGAATCAAACGCCCGGACCGACCGACGCTGCCCTGCCGCTCGTCATCCACATAAACCTCCGCCCCCGCCGGCGCCATGACAACGACGCGCGTTTCGCCTTCTTCCTCTTCGTGAATTGAAGCGCCGCCCACGGCCTGATCGAATTCATGAAACCATTCAGCGACGGTTGCAGAGCGGGCATCGGCTTCTTTCGTCAGCGCGTGCATGACGGCTTTTTCCACCGCGCTCGGAATGTCCGAACGTAAAGTACTCAGGGCCGGCGTTTCCTGCGTCAGCTTCTGCGCGAAGATCTGCATGATCTCGCCGGTGAAGGGCGGTCGTCCGCCCAGCATGTGATAGGCGATCGCGCCGAGCGCATAAACATCCGCGCGCGCATCAAGCACGGCGCCCGCATGCATTTGTTCGGGGGCCATGTATTCAGGCGTGCCCAGTATTCCGCGCGAAGCCGGCCCGGAACCCGAAGTAATTCCGGCGAGACTCTGACTAATAATTTTAGCCAGACCAAAATCGCCAACCTTGACGATGTCATCGCCCGCAAGCGTGGTGCCGTCCTTCTTTTTCTTTTGCACGATAAAGATGTTTGCGGGTTTGAGGTCGCGATGGAGAATGCCTTCGTCGTGGGCCGCTTCAACTCCGGCGCACGTCTGGCGCAAAAACGTCAGCGCGCGCTGCACCGGAATTGTGCCTTCGCGACGCAGCAGTTGATAGAGCGACTCGCCTTCGACGTATTCCATCACGAGGAAGAAGACGCCTTCCTCGCTTTTGCCAAAGTCCGTGACGCCGATGACGTTCGGATGCTGCACCGACGCGGCGGTGCGCGCTTCACGTTCGAAACGCGCGATCGCTTCGCCTTCCTGCAAGTCTTCGTCAGATAGCACGTCCGGCCGAATTGTCTTGACCGCTACGCGCCGCGTAATCAAGTTTTCATCACGCGCGACATAAACCTGGCCCATCGCGCCGCGCCCCAGACGCTTCTCGAGACGATACCGCGCATTCAGCAGCGTGGTGCCGGGAAGAGTGTGCTTGGTTTTTGCTTGATCGTCAGGACACAGGAGTACTTCGTCTTCGTAACAGCGTTCGCATCGGGGACATTCGCGCATGTAAAGGTAAGCAGGTCGCTAAAGCTGAAGCGCCAGAATAAGTCGTCGGGCCAAAGCGGTCAATTGCAAGTTGTTTGACTGGAGCGCAAGCGTCCTCGCTTGCTGTGTTATTAATGAGCTTGCAAGCGGGACGCTTGCGCTCCAGTCTACGCAACAACATATTGCGGCTCGGGCCCAGCGACCCACTGGAAACTGGGCCAAAATAAATGTCTTTACTTGGTGGCCCAAGTGGTCTCATAATTTCGGCCCCTCGCGAATCATTTTGAGGGCTGGGTCGATGGCCCAGAGGAATGCGGGCGTCAGGCCCGCGTTTGTGTCTAGTGGCACAGACTCTTGTCTGTGAGCGCTTCACTAATTCACAGATTCAAGTCTGTGCCACCAACGGAGGATCCTCGATGCGTTCGATTTGGAAAGGTCACATACGATTTCTGCTCGTCGCGATTCCGATTCGCGTTTACAACGCGCTCGAGGCGTCTGAGCGAATTCAGTTTAATCAACTGCACCGCGACGATTTTGGCCCCATCGGTTACGACAAGCGCTGCAAGAAGTGCGGTGAAATCGTCACCAACGATCAGATCACGAAGGGTTATCAGTACGAACCCGATCGGTACGCGATCGTTGAACCGGAAGAGATCGCTAAGATCAAAATCAAGACGACGCGCGCCGTAGACATTCTTGGCTTTGTCGAAAACTCCGAAGTCGCGCCGATGTTCTTTGACTCGCCTTATTACATTGGTCCGGACGGCCCGGTCGCGGAAAAACCGTTCGCCCTCCTGCGTCAGGTCCTGAAAGACACCGGCAAGATCGGCCTGGCGAAAGTTGTCCTTCGCGATCGCGAAGACCTCGTCGCGGTCTTTCCGCACGACGACGGCATCGTGTTGCAGAAGCTGCGGTATCCAGCCGAAGTGCGCAAGGTAGAAGATGTACCGGAAATTGACGCGACGCCGAAGCTCGACAAGAAAGAGCTGGCGCTGGCGACCAGCCTGGTCGAACAGATGATCACCACCTTCGCGGATATCGACACCGTCGATCACTATCACGAAGCTTTGCGCAAGCTGATCGATTCGAAGATTAAAGGCAAGAAGGTTACCGAGTTTGAGAAGTACGAAGAGCCACCGAGCATGGATATCATGACGGCGTTGAAGAAGAGCCTGCAGGCATCATCGCGCAAGCCCATGGTCAAAGCTGCGCCCACCGCTGCGAAGAAGAAGGCCGCGCTTACTTTGGTTAAATCAAAACCCGCGGCGGCAAAGAAACGGAAGGTTGGGTAGGATCGGAGGCGCGAAGCGCCGGGACGCAGTAGCCCCGACCGTCAGGTCGGGGTTCTAATCAGGAGTTAACAATGAGGTCCGAAGGACCGGCATGATCATGTCGGCCCTTCGGGCCTCACGCTTTGTCGCAGACCTACGACCCCGACCTGACGGTCGGGGCTACTGCATCACGGCCCTTCGGGCCTCTGACCCGCCGGCGCTGAGAACTCACAACGGTCGCACTGCTTTTTGAAACGCCTTCACTCCCAAAGCGTTCAGCACTTCACCTTTTCTGACCCAGCCGCGGCGGGCGATGCCGACGCCGTACTTCACGTTATGCAGCGCGTTCATTGAATGCGCATCCACGGAAATTACGAATTTGATCTTGCGTTTGCGGGCTTCGCGTATCCAACGCGGCTCCATGTCCAGGCGATGCGGATCACCGTTGATCTCAACCGCCGCGCGTGATTCAGCAATCACGTCAAGAATGCGTTCGACGTCGCATTCGAATGGCGGCCGTCGCTGAATTAGACGCCCGAGCGCGTGTCCCCAAATCTTGAACACCCGCTGACGCATGGCCGTGACCACCCGCTTCGTCATCTGCTCAGAGTTCATTTTATAGCGTGAATGAATGCTCGCGACGATTACGTCGAACTGCTCCAAAATCCAGTCGGGATAATCGAGCGATCCGTCCTGGAGAATGTCTGATTCAGTGCCTTTCAAAATCTTGACCTTCGTTTGCTCCTGAACGCGCTCAATTTCTTCCCACTGTTGCTGCAAGCGATCGATCTTCACTCCGCCGGCGTAAAACGCAGTCGGCGAATGATCCGTGATCGTTATGTAGTTCATGCCCAGGGTTTCGGCGGTGGCCACCATCTGTTCGACGCTATGCTTGCCGTCGGAATACATCGTGTGACAGTGCACCATTCCCCGAATGTCTTCGGTCGCGATCAAGTCTTCCGGCAATTTCCCTTTGAGTGCCGCCTCGATTTCGCCCGCGTCTTCGCGCAATTCCGGCGGCACGTATTGCAGCCCCAACCTCTTGTAAATATCGCTTTCAGATTTCATGCGCGGTGAAGAACCGCGCGCGAAGTTACCGTTGCCCGACACAACGTTTAGCTTTTTCTTCGCGGCAATCGGCTGAAGTTTGTTTAAGTGCGCTTCCGAACCGGTGGCGCGCCACAGAGTAATCGCGAACTCTTCGGGCTTAACCGCAAAGAGCGTCGCCTTATAGCCTTCGCTCAACACCACGGAACAATACTTTCTGGTTTTTGATTCAGTTCGAATGACGAGCGGGAACCGCAGAAAATGTTCAACGACCGTCTGTGGATTCTTTGCCGATGCGACAATCACAATCTCCGAGACTGTCTCTTTCCAGCGTCGCGTTGCGCCTGCCGCTTCCGCATTCAACACCCCGCGCGCCGTCGCGAGATACTCCAGAATCCGCTCGCTCAAGCGCCAGGCATGATGAATGTGAATGAACTGCTCGCGTTTTTCGTGACCCGCGATCGCATCAAGAATCTTCTGTTCGGTCTTCGCACCGAAGCCTTTGACGTCGCGCACCTTGCCGGCTTCGCACGCGGCGCGCAGCTCTTCGACGCTGGAAATCCCCAGCTCTTCCTGAAGACGTCCGACTTTCTGAACCGACAAACCGGGTATGTGCGAAAGCTCGATAATGCCCGCCGGAAGTTGCCCGCGCAGTTCGTTCAGCATCGAAGACTCGCCGGTCGAATAAAGCTGATCGATTTGTTTTGCAAGCGCATGACCAATTCCCTTCACGAACGTCAGACGGTTCTGCTTGAGCAGCTTGCCGACGTCTTCGCTTAGTTCGGCGACCGCGCGTGCACCTGCTTTATACGCGCGCGCTTTGAAGTACTGCCCGCCTTTCAGTTCCAGCAACGCGCCGATCTCCTGCAGCGCGGCCGCGATCGCAAATTTGTCTTTCAGTGGTTTAGCCAAACGTTTAGTCGTACGCATTGAGTTTTGAGCCTTGTACTCCGTCTATATGGCATAGAGAGTGCTTATTTCCAAATACACAGACTAGCTCGGCCTTTCGCAACACGAACTCCAGACTCGCGTGAGGATTCTGTAAGAATGGCGGACGAACTACGCACCGAAGTCGAACAGGTAAAAGAGCGCCAGGATGTGAAAGAGGCGCTCAAGCAGACCACTTCGACTGAACCGGAAGACAAACCGAAAGCCGAACCCAGGGACAAGCTTTGGCTCGGCACTCATTTCGTTGTTCTCGTCGCGTTGGCGGCTGCGCGCTTGCTGATGCAGCTAAGCTTGTTTGGTTACGCCGAAAGATATCCGCGCGCCATCGAGTTGGTGCAACGACTTACGTTGAGCGCGATGGGTGTTGTGATGCTGCTCGCGATTGCAAAGCTCGTCGACGTTTATTGGATCGGAAGAATTGACAGCGCAGTTTCACGCTACAACTTGCGTCGTGTAGCCAGGCTGGCGCTTGTGCTGTTTCTGATCCTGGTTGTCGTCTCGGGGCTTTCGAAAAACTGGTACACGACCCTGGTTTCGATCGGATTGCTGTCGCTGATCCTCGGTCTCGCGGTGCAAACCCCAGTCACAAGTTTCCTCGGTTGGATTTATATTCTCGCCCGCTCGCCGTATCGGGTCGGCGACCGCATCAAGATTGGCGAAGCTA
>DATEPC010000039.1:0-39667 GCA_035273405.1 Pyrinomonadaceae bacterium
CTTCTGACGCTCGCTGACACCCGGTCGCTACCGCTCCCGGTACTGACTTCACCTCAACGAACAAGGTCTCATTTTAACTAACGATGGCTAAGAAAAATCCGCAATCCGCAATTCGCAACCCGAAATCTCTTGTCGCGGTCCTCATGGGCAGCAAGTCTGACTGGGACGTGATGCGTTCAGCGTCGGACACGCTGAAAGACTTCGGCGTGCCGCACGAATCGCACGTCATGTCGGCACATCGCTCGCCGCAGTTGGCGGCTGAGTTTGCCGGCACTGCTGACTCACGCGGCATTCAAGTGATTATTGCGGCCGCCGGCGGCGCCGCTCACCTCGCCGGCGTGATGGCCGCGCACACAACTCTGCCCGTGCTCGGTGTGCCGATGACCAGCGCGCTCAATGGACTTGATTCTTTGCTTTCGACGGTGCAGATGCCTGGCGGAATTCCGGTAGGGACTCTGGCAATTGGAAAAGCGGGAGCGACGAACGCCGCTCTGCTGGCGATCGCAATTCTGGCTAACAGCCGTCCTGAACTGAAACAAAAGTTGCGCGAGTTTCGCGCCGAGCAGGAAAAGAAGATCCGCGCAACGACCTTAGACTGAACCCAAAGTTATTTCTTCGGGTCCAGGTCACTCAGTTTCTGATCTAAATCCTGGAGCGCCGCCTCCAGTTGTGTGCGGTATTGCGGATTCGTGGCCGCCTTCAGGCGACCCATAATTTGGATCCGCGAGAGCTGCAGATTCTGCCGCTGGTTCTCCAGTGCGCGCCCCTGCTGAGAGAGGGTCTGTTTTGCCTGGTCTTCCTTAGCGGCCTCGGCGTCGCCAATCTGATCCTCAACCGACTTGCTTTCCCATCCACGTGCCATAATCAGGACCCTCGGAGGTTAGAAGTTTAATTTCCACTCGATATTGCTCGCAGTTTTGTGGCGGCCATCTTCTAAAACAATCCTCGTGTCCACCCGCCATCAACTTGCAGTGTCACGCCCGTGATGTAAGAAGCGCGCTCTGAAGCGAGGAACGCAATCGCCGCCGCAATTTCTTCGGCGCCCGCCATCCGGCGCATCGGTGTCTGCGTCGCCCACGTTTCTATGATTTCCTGCTTTGATTTGCCGAGCGCTTTAGATCGCATTTCCGCGAGTTCATTCTGCCGTTCCGTCAGAGTATAACCCGGCGCGACGTTATTCACCGTCACGCCGTCGGTGGCGACCTCATGGGAAACCGTCTTGGCCCAGCCGGTCAATCCGGCGCGCACGGTGTTCGAAAGCAAAAGGCCCTCCACCGGCTGTTTGACTGAGATCGATGTGACATTGATGATGCGGCCCCACTTGCGCTCGCGCATGCCGGGCAGAACCAGCTTCGCCAGTCGAATCGCCGAGAGAGCATTTAACTCGAACGCCTGGCGAAACATCTCGATGTCCGTATCGTCGAAAACTGTGGCTGGCGGCCCGCCCGCGTTCGTCACGCAAATGTCCACACGACCCGCGCGTTCAAGAGCCAGCGTGACAAATCTTTCAGTGTCGTGGCCGTCGGTAACGTTGGCAGCAATGCCGGCGATGTTCGCGCCTGTCTCTCTGTGAATGGCTTCGGCGGCTTCCGAAGCGCGCCGCTCATCGCGCGAGCAGAGAAACACGCGCGCGCCTTCGCGTGCCAACTCAAGCGCGGCTGCGTAGCCGATGCCGCGACTAGCGGCGGCGACCAGTGCAACGCGATCTTTTATTCCCAAATCCATGATCCTCCAGAATCAGCCCGTTTCGGCCCGCTTTAATGACCGAATTATCGATGGTGGAGTTTCCTTCCGCATTATAAACATGTGTGCTAGATTTACCGGAGCCAAGCCCGTAGGTCGTCGCGTTAGCGTTAGGAATTGGAAGCATGAGTGACATCGATATTAAAGAGAAGTTTGGAACAGGATGGATCGGCGGCGGCCCTGTGCAGCGTTCTCCAGGTGGTGCGATTGGCGATCTTCGCAGACGGGGCGACGAAGCTTTCCTCGCGTTCGGAAAACAACTGATTCGATTTATTGATGATTCTGGTGGGGTGGATAAACTCCTGAATGTCGCTGAAAAAATGAAGCTTGCGCCTCACGACGTGGCCCCGGTGGTTGAGTGGCTTGCCAATAACTACTATGTCCGGGTTGAAACTGACCAGTTTGGCAATCATACAATTCGTTCGACCGAGAGAGCAAAAGAACTACTCTCTGCGTAGGCTCTTCGGGGGCTCTACCGAAGACCGACAACATTCTACCTTCTTCTTCTTTAGTCTTTTTAGATTTATCCAAAAGCGAGTCTTTCTTAACAGGATCTTCCAATTCACCTAAACCCGGTTGTGAAGGAGATGTCTGTGAGCTCCATAACTCCCAGCAAACGCCTGACAATTCCAGGTCTGTTGAAGGTATTAGTGGTGGTTGTCGCGATCACCATCGCGACTTTGATCGTGAAGTGGCTCTGGGTCTCGTATATCCACATAGACTTCTCAAGCCTATCGGGCTCAATCGATTCTCTCAATGCACCAGGATTCTTAAAGAATATCTTTCGGTTTTTCGTTGACTACAACATATACCTGTTTTTGTGCGCTTGCTTCGGAGCTTCAGTCGGCGCTGCCGAGATCGTCTCACGCTACAAAGATGAACCATTCATAGCAATCACGAGCCCCCCGGGACTACGTTACCTGGGTTTGAACGCAGGGATGTCTCTGGCAGCATTTTATGTTTTGTATCACTTTCGCCAAACGATCATGATTGAGGATCCGTTGACAATGAGCATCGTCGCTGGATTTGGCGCTATGGTGGTGATGAGATCAAAACTTTTCAATTTCAAAACTGAAAAAGGAGAAACCTACGCAGTCGGTCCTGATGCGGTCTTAAGTACTTTTTTAGTTTCAGTAGATCGTCAGATCGATCGATATCGAGCTTCGCGACGGCAGGACCTGGTTTATGAAGAGACCCAAAGCGTCATTGATCCCCAGAGTGCGCCGGAGTTTCTCAAGACATTTCTGGTCTCGTATCAGAACCTTACTAATGATGAGCGAGCGTTCGTCGATAGCGAGATTAAGCGAATTTACGAAGGGCCTGATTTTACATCACCGCGCCTGAAGTTCATGGTGATCGCTTTCGGATTTCTGAACATTATGGGCGAGAAGAATTTCAAAGCGCTCATTGACCAGCTAAAAAAATATCAATCCGCTCCGGGAACAACAGCGCCTGCTGCTCCGGTAACCCCACCGCCTGTTACTCCGGTAACGCCGACGCCTGTTACTCCAGTAGCGCCGACGCCTGCTGCTCCGGAAACACCCGACACCTGATCGTCATTCCGAAGGGCGCGGGCCAGCTTCAAACTAGCGGCTTTTCTCTCTTATCGCTGCGTGACACGCCAGCAGAAGGCTATCGGGATCCGAGTATTGAAACACCCTGGCCCCGGACTGTTTTGAGAACTTCCCAAGAAGATTATCGATCTCATCCGCGACTCCGCCCGTTCCCGTCAAACACCCGATCACTTTTCCTTCATCGTAAGCAATCGTGAATTCGTTAAGCGATCCAATCGAGCCGGAAATGAATATCACCACATCGCACGAACGCACCAGCACGACGTTTCGGCCTTTCAACCCGAAGCCGGTATAGATGATTGCGTCACAAGCGTCGAGCGGCAACGCGTATCGCTCAACATGTTCCGCGGCGTTGTGCGCCGGCGAAATGCCGACGTGTATGGCACCGGCATCTCGCGCGGCTTTCCCGGTTACGTAGACCAAACCGGTCGTGGCGCCGGTCAGCAGAATTGCGTCACGCGCGGCAATTGCCCGGCCCAAGGCCTCTGCTTGTTTAAAAACGTCCGGCATTTCTTCCGCCGAACCCATGACGCCGATTTTGATCTTCATATAACGCAACTGTGGCGTTTAGAGGCGGGCATTGCCCGACTGGTTTCCGGGACTGTGTCAGTACCGAGAGCGGTAGCAACCGGATCAGGGCTCTACGTTGACTGATTGATCCCCCTCGCTACCGCTCGGGGTACTGACACTCGGTGCTGCCCGCCCTTTAGCAGGCTCAACGACCGACGGGCGGTAGCCCGCCCCTAAACTAACGGGTTGATACTTCTTGTCCCACCATTTCCGCGTCACGAACCAAACTAATCCCGGTAGCAGAAAAAACGTACCCACCGCGGCCGTAACCACGCGCGGAGAGAATCTGAAACGATCCATCAGTTCGCCCACAGCATAATTCGACGCCGCCATCGTCAGCGTGACAAGGGTGAGCTCAGCGGCAAAGACACGGCCGCGAAACTGATCCTCGACGGTTTGCTGCAAGAGCACCGTTGAGTACACCCAGAGAATGCTGCCGCCGGCGTGGGCGATGAGCAGGAAACACAACGCAAGCGTGAAGCTCGTCGAAGTTCCGAACGCGATGTAAAAAGCCCCGGCAATCAAAAACGCGACGCCAATCGAAGTCTGCATGTGGCTCCGTGTTTCGCCTACCCACCGGCGTGCAACGATTGGTCCGACCGCAGTGCCGATGCCGCGGGCCGTGAACAGCACGCCGATGCCGGTCGCGGTTTTGCCGGCCACCGGAAAAACTCGCTCGCCGAAAACGGCCAGCAACGTCAAGATGCCGCCGCCTACTCCCCAGGCGGTCTTGACCATCAGGTACGCGAACACGCGCGGCCGCTGCTTCACATAGCGTGCGCCTTCAAGTGTGTCAGTGAGGCCGACGGCTTTCGCGACGGTCAGTTTTGTCTTCTCACGCGCCGGGCGTTTCGGAAAACGCACGCGACTGATCAAAATCGCCGAGGCGACGAATGTGAGCGAATCCAGCACGAACGCGGCATTCGTCCCGAACAAACCGGTCACGACGCCGCCGATGGCTGCCCCGGTGGTCAACATGATTGACCACGTCACCGATGCGATTGCATTTGCCGGAAGTAACTCGCGATCAGAAACGATCGACGGAATGGCGGCGGTTTTGGCCGGTTCGAAGAACGCTGAGAACGCCAGCTGCAAAATCGTGAGTACGTACACCAGCCACATTTGATCCGGCCGGCGCACGAACAAAAATCCGAGCACTACCAGCGCCCGCATGATGTCTGACGCGATCATGATTGAGCGCCGGCTGAATCTGTCGGCCACGACACCCGACAGTGGACCCATGACGACGCTCGGCAGGAAACGCGCGACCATGATCAGTGCGACTGATCGACTGGAACCCGTCAGTTCCAGCGCCAGCGTGTAAACGGCAATCGTGTCGAACCAATCGCCCATCTGGCTGACCACCTGGCCAAGCCAAAGCATGCGGAACTGTCGGTTCTTCCGAAGCAGCTCTAGATAACCGACTGACGGCGTCGTCGCGACGGTTGGTTGAACTCTTTTTCGAAGCTTCATCCGATTTTCTGGAAGATGATGAAAGGTGCACTGGCCTAATGAAGTTGTCAACGCGAGTGCCGTCAGTCTGACTGGTCAGAATGAAAAACGTGACCGCATCTGCTCGATGAACCAGCTCGGTGTCATCACAAATCCGCCGAATTACGCCAGCTTTGACGGAAGACACTTGCGGCACGCGCGTTGTAATCGGGGAAGCGCGGCTAGGAGAGCTTAACCGCTGTAGGGCCCACCGCACTGGGTCCGCTAGCCGCAAAAAATTATGACCCGAAGCGCGCGACTCTTTTGCCCTGTTACTACACCCCAGACGGCGCATGCGTGCCAGCATCGCCGACTTGCCCAGTGCCGCGCCGAAACTGAAATGCCGAGTTGCTCCCGGTTGAAGGTTTCGGCGCGGACTTTTTTAGGAATCGCAGGGAGGATTTCGGCTGTACCGCTTGTTGAATGTTTGAGAGCTCGCTAATCCCGACGAGTCGGGATTCTGACCCGACTGAGCAGCAACATGAAACTGATCGACATGTCTGATTACAACGGCGCGGCGCGGCCCTATTGGTACGTCATCGCCGTCACCGGTATTTCGGTGTTCGTCTGGGTTCTCCAGGGGGGCATCAAATACGCCGTGCTGAGTGTGCCGGTGCTCGCCGTCACTTTCTGGACTTACAAACTTTACTTCGAGCGCCTCAACGCAAAGACACGCGAAGCTGAGGAAATGAGCCGTTTGCATTTGGCGACAGCCGAAGCGCTGGCCACCGCGATTGACGCCAAGGACCAGACTTCGCATTGTCACGTGCGACGCGTTGAAATCTACATCGATGGCCTGGGCCGGTTGCTCGGCTTGTCCCAGAAGGAACTTGCAGCCTTACGAGCCGGGGCGTTGCTGCATGACATTGGCAAACTTGCCGTGCCCGATCACATCCTGAACAAGCCGGGAGCGCTGACGACTGCGGAGTTCGAGAAAACAAAAATTCATACCGTAGTGGGGGCCGAGATCCTCAGCCGCGTCAATTTTCCTTACCCGGTAATCCCCATCGTGAAGCACCATCACGAGCGTTGGGATGGCTGCGGTTATCCCGATGGCTTGAAAGGCGAACAGATTCCGATCACCGCGCGCATCATGTCGGTGGTTGATAGCTTCGATTCGGTGCGCGAAGACCGGCCGTTCCGTCCAAGCATGTCGCGTGAAGATGCAATCAACCTGCTGCGTAAAGGCGCCGGCACGCATTTCGATCCGAAAATCGTTGAGTTATTCATCGGCGAATTGCCGCGGTTTGAGGCTGAGATTTCCAGTCGCGGCCTCGACGCTGAAATCCATTCAAGCAATCCCCCGATGCCAATTGCACCGGCCGACGACGAAGTTGCGGGTGCACGTGAGAACACTAACTTCGCGGCGTACGATGAAATCCGCAACGCACATCGAGAGGTGTACGCGCTTTACGAAATCGCGCGCAAGTTTAGTTCGTCGCTGGAGATGGATAGCACTCTGTCAGTGCTGGTCGAGAAGGTTGGGCATCTGGTGACTTTCGATACGTGCGCGGTTTACCTGTACGACGAAATTAAAGGTTACGCGGCGGCCGCTCTCGTGGTCGGCCGCGACGCCGAAGCTCTGCGCAATCGGTGTGTCGCGCCAGGCGAAGGCGTCACCGGTTTTGCGATGGCTAATCGGCGCTCAGTGAATCGACTTCAACCAAGTCTTGAATTCGATCGACTTGGGATGAAACTCGAGGCGCGCTACCGTTCGATGGCTTCGCTGCCACTGTTCAAGGGCGATGTCCTGGTCGGCGCGCTGTCGCTGTATTCAACGTCGCTTCGTGAATACACCGACAATCAGATTCGTTTGCTCGAGACTGTCACGCGTCTGGCGTCTGACGCGCTTACAAACGCCATGCATCACGCGCAAACAGAATCAAACGCGCTCACGGATTCGTTGACCGGGCTGCCAAATGCGCGTGCCCTGCACGTGCGATTCGACCAGGAGGTCTCGCGCGCGCGTCGTAACAATCGTCCGTTCCAGGTCATCATGCTGGACCTTGACGACTTTAAGATCGTTAACGACAGCTTTGGTCACAAGATCGGCGACCGAATGCTGCGCGAAGTTGCCAGCCTGATTCAGAACCAGCTCCGCGAATACGACTTTCTCGCGCGCTATGCAGGTGACGAGTTTGTTGCCTTGCTGCCGGATCTGACGGTGCAGCAGGTGGACGAACTGAGGGGCCGTATTGAAACGGTCGTCAGCTCGTTCTCGCTGGGCGTGGGCTCGGGCTCGCAAACCCGGGCGCGGGTGGGCATTTCCATTGGCGCGTCCATTTTCGGCGCTGACGGCGAGACCCTGGATCATCTCCTAATTGCGGCCGATCAGGCCATGTATCGGGCGAAATCGGCCCATAAAACCGGCGCGCTGCCATTGATAACGTCTCTGGAAGTCCCTATTAGCGCGTCCGTCGTCCCCTCGGCGGAAGCCGATTCTGAGAATCTCGTAACTGCTGCAATTAATTAAATATTCTTGACAACTCCGGCCTCGATCTTCCAATGTGGAAACAGGCTGCGGACACGTTTGTCCGCTCCGGGCGCAGTCCACCACAAACGCGCTCATCCGAATACCCGGCCAATTGCTTCCGGCCAGCCCCACCCATCCCATGGAAACCGTGTGTTGCACCAAACTGTTCGATCCTCGCGCTTGACCTTAATGCCTGTTTCTCCTGCGTTTGAAACATATCCCGCGACCCTGCTCTTGATCGACGATGATTCGTCGGCGCGCGAGGGTCTGCGCAGCATATTTGAAAGTGCCGGTCACCGTACGGTCGCCGTCGGCGACGCGCCATCGGCTCTGCGATTTTTAAAGAAAGAGCAGTGCGACCTGGTGATGCTCGATGTCGAGCTTCCGGAAGTTGACGGGCTCGCTCTTTGTCGTTTGCTGCGCGCGCAACCGTCGCTGCGGCAATTGCCGGTACTGGTGTTTTCGGCGACCGATAACGAGCAGCGCAAGGTTGAAGCTTTCAGCGCCGGCGCCGACGACTACATCGTCAAGCCTTCAACACCGGGCGAACTGATCTCCCGGGTCAATTCGCACTTGAGTGGGGCGCAACGCGAGTCGCAACTGACTGATGCGAATCATGAATTGCGTTTCCTCGCCGACCTGGGACGCGGTTTACTGAAAACTCTGGAACCTGATCAGGTTGCGCGCCGAGTTGCGGGCGCGACCTTCGAAGGCATTAACGCCGCGCTGTGCGCCTGCGTGGTGAAGAACAACGGACACGGGTTGGCCATCTGCGCCTTCGACCGCGAAGGCAACGCCGAAAGTGCGTCACTGGTGAATCGCGAGCGCTTTGCAGGTTGGTTGGATTCGAAGCGCTCAGTCACTCCGTCGCTGCTGACGAATGAACGAGAATTCCTTTTGCACGACGATCGGCGGAGCACCGAGTACATCAGCCCCATCCTGTTTGGCGGAGAGGTCCTCGGCGCGCTAATCGTCGCGTTCGACAGTCCGAAAGACTATTCAAACACTGACTGTGGCCTCATCGATGCGGCCGCGCAGCAGGCGGCCCTCGCCGCACACATTTCGCTGTTGTATCTGCACGCGCGCGAATCGGCCGCCACGCTTGCTGAAGAAGTTGATCGCCGCGCAGTCGAGGCGGAAATGCAGCAGCGCTTCACCGAAGCCATCATCGATAGCCTTCCACTTTCGCTTTACGCCATCGATCGTGACAAGCGCATTGTGGCCTGGAACCGCAATCGCGAATTGGGCGAACTGGGCGTGCCGCGCGGACAAGTGCTGGGCAGAGACATCTTCGAGGTGCTGACAAAACAGAGCAGGGAATTGCTCGAACGCGAGTTCACCAAGGTGTTCGAGACCGGTGAAATTCACCGCGTCGAGCAGGAATCGATTACCCAATCCGGCGACGCTAACCACTGGCTAATCAGTAAAATACCAATGCGCGCCGACGAATCGAATGAGGTGTCGCACGTCATCACGGTCGGCGAGAACATTACCTCTCGGGTGAAATCTGAACGCGCTGTCGCGCGCGCTGAGAAACTTGCCGCGGTTGGCCGCCTGGCCGCCGGCGTCGTCCATGAAATCAACAACCCGCTGGCGACGATCGCCGCGTGCGCTGAGTCGCTCGAAAAACGAATCGCGGAAGGCGCGTTCGCTGAGTCTGCGGAGGTTGAAGACCTGAAAGAATATCTCGGCTTAATTCGCGATGAAGCTTTTCGCTGCAAACAAATCACGCATGGTTTGCTCGACTTCAGTCGTCTGCGGGCCGGCAATCGGGTGCCGGTGAACCTGGCCGAAACGATCAAGATGACGGCTCGGTTGGTCACACATCAACAGCGCGGCGACAACATTCAGATCGAAATCGAAACCATGAAAAACCTTCCCATAATTTTGGGTGACGAAGGTCAGTTGCAACAGGCGATTGTGGCGCTCGCGACCAACGCGATTGATGCCATGCCAGAGGGTGGCACGCTCACTCTACGCGCTGCTCCTTCGGGACCGAACGTGAGTATTGAAATCACCGACACTGGCGTGGGCATTTCTCCAGAGAACCTCACGAAAATTTTTGATCCGTTCTTCACCACGAAGGACGTGGGCAGCGGCACCGGCCTCGGGCTGGCGGTCTGTTATGGTATTGTATCCGAACACGGTGGCCGCCTCGACGTTAGGTCAACCGTGGGTGTGGGAACTACTTTCACCATCTCGCTACCCAAAGCGAGCAATTCGAACTAACGGCGCCAGCCGTCGATTCAGTGCGGGAGTCGAAAGCGTGGACGAACAACGCAATGCAAGATTACTGATAGCCGAAGACGAGGCAAACCTGCGTCTGGTGTTGCAGAAAGAACTGCAACGGCTCGGGTATCGTGTGCACGTTGCGCCCGACGGCGAAGCGGCCTTGCGAAAACTCGAAGAGAGCAATGTCGATGTGTTGCTGTGCGACATCAACATGCCGCGCATGGATGGTATGGAGTTGCTGCGCCGCGTTCACGAACGGCCCAATCCGCCCGAAGTCATCATGCTCACGGGCCAGGGGACAATCGAAACCGCGGTCGAGGCGATGAGGGCCGGCGCATATGATTACCTGACCAAGCCTTACAGCATCAGCGAACTCGATGTGCGCGTGCGCCAGGCCGCTGAGAAGCGGAACCTGCGGGTCGATAACCAAAGACTGCGGGCGCAAATTGAGCGCAAGACCGCTATTCCCGAAATCATTGGCCAATCAAAAGCGATTGCTGAAGCGATTCGCCTGGTTGAACGGGTCGCGCCGTCTGATGCATCAGTGCTGATTACCGGCGAGTCCGGCACGGGCAAGGAATTGATCGCGCAGGCGATTCACCGCCTGTCGAACCGGGCGAATGGAGCATTCATCGATCTAAACTGTGCCGCGTTTCAAGAGTCGCTGCTGGAATCCGAATTGTTCGGCTACGAAGCGGGCGCATTCTCTGGCGCGAAAGCTCGCAAGCTCGGACTGATTGAGCTGGCGGATGGCGGCACTCTGTTCCTCGATGAAGTGACTGAGCTGCCGGCGAATTTGCAGGCAAAGCTTCTCCGCGCAATTGAAACGCGCACGTTTTTTCGTGTGGGCGGCGTGCGCAAAGTCGAAGTCAACGTGCGCATCGTGGCGGCGACAAACCGCAATTTGGATTCAGTAGTAAACGATGGAACGTTTCGCGCCGATCTGCTCTATCGCATTAACAGTTTTCAGATTCACCTGGCGCCGTTGCGTGATCGTACGGAAGATATTCCACCGCTCACCGAACATATCCTGAAACAGCTTGCCGGAGCGAGCGCGCCTGTGGTCGAACCCGAAGTCGTGGAAAAGCTGCGTGACTATGGCTGGCCGGGCAACGTTCGCCAGCTGCGAAACTGTTTGGAGCGCGCCGTGTTGCTCGCCGACGATGGCCGCATTAGCGTGAGTGAATTGCCGCCGGAAGTCGCCGGGCGCACGATGGGCGTAGCGTCGTATGCTGCCCCACCAGCCACGGGCGCCGCCAATGGGAGTGACCCTTCAACGCCGACGGCTTTGCGCGACGTCGAGAAGCAGCAAATCATCAATGCTCTGGAGCAGACAGGCTGGCATCGAGGCAAGACAGCTACCTTGCTCGGCATCTCACCTTCAACTCTGTATCGGCGCCTGCGTGATTATCACCTGGAAGGAAAGCTGCGATAAGCGATGAGTGATGCGTAATGAGTGATGAGTAAGGAAAGATTACTCATGACTCATCACTCATAACTGCGTCTTTAATAGCTTGCGATCGATCTTCCCGCGATCATTTTTCGGAAGCGAAGGGACGAATTCGACCCAACGGGGATACTTGTAAAGGGCGAGACGCGTCTTCGCGAATTGCTTAATGTCATCTACTAGTTCTTCGGTTGCGGCGTGGCCGTCGCGTGCGACAACGAATGCTTTTGGCTTCACTAATCCATCACCATCGTCGTGCCCGACGACTGCGCATTCAAGTACTGAGTCGTGTTGCAACAGACAATTCTCAATCTCCGCAGGCGCGACAAAGATGCCGCCGACTTTGAGCATGTCGTCGGTGCGTCCGTGGTACCAGTAATAACCATCCGCGTCCAGATGAAATTGATCACCGGTCGTGCACCAGTCGCCGGCAAAAGTCTCTTTCGATTTTTCATGCGCGTTCCAGTAACACAGCGAGGCTGAGTCGCCTTTGATTTTTAGCGTGCCCATTTCGCCGGTTGGAACTTCGTTGCTCTCAGCATCGACGATCTTTGCTTTGTAGCCTTCGACCACGCGGCCCAGGCTGCCGGGCTTCACATCATCGGGTCGATTTGTAATGTAGATGTGGAACATCTCGGCTGAACCGATGCCGTCGCAAATCTCTACGCCGAAGGTTTGCTTCCAACGATGATAGAGCTCAACCGGCAGGGCCTCGCCGGCTGAGTAGCAGAACCGTATGCTCGACAGGTCGTGAGACGCGGCATCGGGCGCGTTAAGCATTCCATTGATCATGGTCGGCACGGTCGTCAGAATGGTCGGCCGATATTGTTCGATCACCTCGAACAACTTCTCCGGCGTCGAACGCTCCGCGAATAAAGCGGTCGCGCCGCCGACGGCGAACGGAAAAAGAAGGTTCGTTCCCGTCGCGTATCCGAAAAAGAGTTTGGGCACGGACACGGTCAGGTCATTTTCGTTCACCCCCATCGTGCGCTTGGCGAAAACTTCCGTGTTGAACGGCAGGTCATGTTGCAGGTGCACCGCTCCTTTCGGATGACCAGTCGAGCCGGAAGTGAACAGCCAGATCGCGATGTCGTCCCGATGCGTGTCTGCGGCGCGGCAATCAACGGGTTGGGACTCGATCGTTTCGGCAAACGGAAAGTATTTGACGCGGCCGCGCGGATCCACCAGTTGCTCTTCCATCGCAACTCCGTCGTCAACGACCAGAACGGATCGCAGATGGTTTGCGCCTGAGACCGCCTCGACGAACGGTTGCGCCAAAGACTGATGCACCACCGCCACGCGCGCGCGTGTGTACTCGAGATAGTAACGATAGTCCTCGGCCGGCAGCAGCGGATTAACCATCGTGATGACCGCGCCAATGCGCGCGGCCCCAAACCATGTCCAGGCGAATTCCGGACAGTCCGGCAGAATAATCAGCACGCGGTCTTCAATCTCAACGCCGAGTTCGCGCAGGGCGTTGCCCGTGCGATTCGACATCCGCCCCGCATCGCCGTACGTGTAAGTTTGATCTTTGAAGAAAAGGCAGACTTTATTTTCGCGCCCTTCCTCCAGGTTGTGATAGAGGAAGTAATCGGCCATGTTGAAGCGTTCAGGGAATTCGACAGGCATGATTTCGGTGAGCGTCAGGTTTTAGCAAAGGGGCATCCCGTGTCGCCGTGCTGAGTGCTCAGATACGTGCGGGCCTCCCACAGCTCGGGAAAGAACTTGTGATCCAGCGTGGTCTTCAAATATCCAACACCTTCTGAGCCGCCCGTGCCTTTCTTCGTCCCGACCATGCGCTCAACCATCTTGATGTGATGCGAACGCCAAAGCGCGAAATGTTCGTCATGCTCCAGCAGCCCCTCGGCTAATTGATACTCCTTGTAGAGCTTTTCCGGGTGCGTCAGGATTTCGACAATTGCGCGCACGCGGTTTCCGCGACTGCTGCGGCGCTGGTCTTCACTTTGTTGCTCATCGCGGGCCGGCGCATCGAATCCCGCCCTGCGGAGCAGTGCGAAGAATGCATCGCCGAGCGAAGGCGCATCCAGCCTCAATTGCAAACGCCTGTGCGCGAACTCGTCATCCTTGAACGCGCGCGCAACCGATTCGTGTTTCAAGCCCGAGGCAAATTCAATCTCGCGAAACTGCATCGACTGGAAACCGCTCGCCGGATTCAATTCGTCTCGGAACCCAAGGAAGCTGATCGGCGACATCGTTTCCAGGATGTGAATCTGGGTGATGAGCAGCTTCTCGATCTCGACCACGCGCTTCATTGCTGAGGCTGCTTCGCCAATTCGATCTTCATTCATCAGACGCAGGGTCGCGTCGATCTCGTGCAGAATCTGCTTGAACCAAAGCTCGTACGCCTGATGGACGGTAATAAAAAGCAGCTCGTCGTGGTGCGCCGGAGACGATCGAAGCGTCTGCAGTTCGATCAATTCCTGCACCCGCAGGTAATCGTTATATGAGAGCGGAGCGTCTTTGCCGTAGTCGGTGGACATTGGTCGGTTTCAGTTCGGGAAGTTGGGCATTCCTTTGACGCGATTGGCCTGGGCGAGGTGCCGGTAGCCGTGGACAATCGTGACCACGAACGCATCCGCAAGACTGTAGCGCATCAGCGGCGTAACCGGTGAACGCAGACGCGCGCGATTGTAATCCACGCCTTCACTCTCGCGCACGAAGCGGACGAATTCTTCCTGCTGCTTAAGAAATAACGCAAGCGCATCCTGAATCGATGACGAGTCTGACGGCCGGAACACTTTTGGGGCGGGAAATGGCCGGGTGGTCTCGGGGACGACTTGCCTGATCAGCAAGCCGCCGACCAGGCTCGGTCGATACGGAACAGCGCCCTTTGTCGGCCACTTCAGACGCGCGCCTTCAATTAATTGTTTGAAGTAGCTGTTGAATTGCTTGGACGTGACGGCCAGATGTTCGAGGCATTGCGCGATGCTCCATTGCTTCCCATCAGGCTTCCAGTTGAGCTGCTCTTCGGTAAGTCCGCGGACCATCTCACTCGCCGTCGCGTTGTTCCTCGCGGCTTCCGCGACGATCGTGGCGATGAAGTCAGTCGAGTCGGTAAATTGCTTTAGTCGATCCGCTGGTGTCAAAACGCAGCTCCTGCTTTTCCTGCCGTCTGGTATTCACGGTTGTCGCGAATCTTTTTCATCTCAGCGATGATCAGTCGCAGCTCTTCGTCTTTCGTGTAGAAGTGCGGCGAGATGCGAACGCCCGCGCCCGGACGGTAATCGACAATGAATTCGCGGCGCACCAGTTCTTTGGTGATCTCGGCGGCGTTGTCATCCCAAACTGTAATCGTGCCGCCGCGTTGAGAACTGTCTTTCGGGCTGGTGACGCGGAAATCGGCTTCTTCGGCTAGTTCGATCAACGTTCCGGTCTGACGGACGCTCTTCTCGCGAATCGCCGCGACGCCGATTTCGTTGATCACTTTGTAGCCCGATTGCGCCGCGTACAGTGCCGGGATCGCCGGCGAGCCGTGCAGAAAGCGCCTGACGTCGGGCGCGTAATGCATCTCAGCTTCGAATGCGAACGGGTGCTCGTGCGCCATCCAGCCGGTCGTCTTTGGCTCAAGCTGATCGAATAAATCGGGCCGCACATACAGATAACCCGCGCCCGGCCCGCCGCACAGCCACTTCACTGAACCCCCGGTGGCAAAGTCTACGTTCAGATCCTTGACGCTGAACGGCACGGTGCCCGCGGATTGATAGCAATCGAGCACGACCATGGCGCCGACTTTGTGCGCGCGTTCGGTGATCGCTTTTGCGTCCTGCAGGAAGCCGCTCTTGAAAAGTACATGCGAAATCGGGACGAGCAGCGTCTCTTCATCGATGGCCGCGAGCATTCGCTCAAGCGGCATCGTTATGCCGTCGTCGGATTTCACGCGCTCGATTCGCAACCCGTGCGCGCGCGCATGCGCTTCATACACATACATCACGGACGGGAAGTTCAGCTCTTCAAAAACGATCTTGTTCCGCTTTGAGTTGGTAGCCAGCGGCAGCAAGGCCGACAGGATCACTGACTGACAGATGGAGACGTTCTGATGCATCACGACCGTGTCTGCGTCGGCGCCGATAATGCGGCCGACCTCGTTGCCAACCGTGGTGGGCATCTCCCACCAGCCTTCGGCCCACGCGCGCACGCCGCGCGTTGCCCAGGCGCCGGCATACTCATGCAGGCGATCGTAAGTCGCGCGCGGCATCGCGCCGAGACTGTGCGAGATCAGGTAGACAGTCTTGTCCAGGATGGGAAATTCAGAACGCCACTTGAGCAGATCGTCAGTCAAAATTGTACCTTGGTCTTAATTTACCATAGGCGATGCGCTAGTCGAGCAATGGGGTCAGTACCGGGAGCGGTAGCGACCGGGTCACAAGTAAGGTAATGGATCGAGATAGCTGGAACTGTGACCCGGTCGCTACCGCTCCCGGTACTGACCTCATGCTAAAGTAGCCTAAAAGATGTGGAAGTTCCCCAGTCCGATCAAACATCCGATACCGGAAACGCGCTGGCCGACTGCTGAGGAAGCCGCCCTGTCGCTTCTGTTTCAACCGATCGAGATTGGTTCGCTGTCGCTGGAAAACCGCACTTGGGTGCCGGCGATGGTGCCCTGGCGCGCGACCGAAGATGGGTTCGTCACCCAGGACAACCTGAATTGGTATCGCCGATTTGCCGAAGGAAAACCGGGAGCGCTCGTCGTCGAAGCCACCGGGGTTCGCGATGTTGCCAGTGGCCCGCTGCTGCGCATTGGTGATGATCGATTCGTGCCCGGATTGAAGAAGCTGGTCGAAACGGTTCGCGAAGGAAGCCTTGGTCAGACAAAGCTTTTCATTCAAATCATTGATTTTCTGGCCGTCAAACGCCGGCCCGATCCGGCGAAATATTTTGAAAGGTTCCTGAAGATCACAGCGCGCCATCGTCAGACGATCGCCCAACTCGCGAGCGATCCACGATATCTCAGCGGTGATGAAATCCGTGCACGCGAATTTCTTAAGCACGCTACGGACGAAGTACTGGAACACGTTCTTGATGAGCGCGAACTTGAATCTCTTCGCTTCGGCTATCGCGAGCGAGTCACGGACACGCATCTGTCGCACATCAGCGAACTCCCGCAGGTCTTGCCCGGAATCTTTGCCGATGCCGCGGGCCGCGCGCGTGAAGCCGGCTTTGACGGAGTAGAGCTTCACTACGCGCACGCCTACACGATGGCAGGCTTTCTCAGTGCCTTGAACGATCGAACGGACGGTTACGGCGGCGAACGTGAGAATCGCGCGCGCTTGCCCCTCGCAGTCTATCGGGCGGTTCGTGAACGTGTCGGCGACGATTACGTGGTCGGCGTCAGGTTTCTCGGTGACGAAGTAATCGCGGGTGGCAATCGAATCGATGATGCTGTTTATTTCGGAGTGGAATTCGCGAAAGCTGGTTTCGATTACCTTTCGCTCTCGAAAGGCGGCAAGTTCGAAGATGCCGAGCAGCCGAAAGTCGGTCAGGCGGTTTATCCGTACACCGGTCAAAGCGGTTACGAATGCATGCCGACAACTCTTTCAGATGAGCGCGGGCCGTTCGGGCGTTCGGTCCCTTTGGTCGCGCAAATCAAACACGCGGTCAACGCAGCCGGATTCACAACTCCGATTATAGCGACTGGGGGCATTACAACTTTCGAACAAGCCGAAGAGATTCTGCGAAACAACGACGCGGACATCGTCGGCATGGCGAGGCAGGCTTTGGCCGATCCTGACTGGTTTCGGAAAGTGAGACTGGGCCGCGGTGAAGACGTTCGTCGCTGCACTTATACAAATTACTGTGAAGCGCTCGACCAGGCGCACCGGCAGGTCACGTGCAAGCTCTGGGATCGGAAGGAACTGGACGAAGTCGCGGTTCAGATGGCGAGCGATGGACGCAGGCGTTTGCTGCCGCCTGAGTGGAAAGAATAGTCCGTAGTTTAACCCCGCGCGACGCCACCGGAAGTAATGAAGGAGTGATCCTCTTCGATTGTCAGACTGAAAAGAGTCTCGTTCGCAAACTCAAACTCGATGAGTTTCACGACGTCTATGGTGCCCGTTTCGTCCGATACCAAAGAACAGCCAGCAAAAAGTTGATCGGCTCTCAGCCAAATATCGGCTGTCTCTGTCGAGCGCGTTAGCTCCTCCGTGATTACGTTAAGCACGTGATCGAGGTTCGTCACAACCTCGTCATTTCGAAATCTCAAGATCCGCACATCGGCAAGCTGAATTTGTCTGTGACGTATTCCATCGCTCCAAGTGGCAAGGTCTGAATCATGGATTGAACCGTCTAGTTCAATCGCAAGTTTGGCCGCGGCACAATAGAAATCCACGATGTAATTAGCGCCTAACGGGTGCTGCCGTCGAAATTTTGCGCCATTTAGTTGGCGAGCCTGCAGGCGCTCCCACAAGAGTTCTTCGGCACCGGTTGCATGACGTCTAAGTTCGCGGGCGGCAAACGACAAGCGCGAAGCCGCACCACCCAATTGCCGGTGGATCGAACCTGCGGTTTCGCCCCTCCCCGCAAGCGGGGAGGGGTTGGGGGTGGGGTTGGAACCGTCGCCAACCTCTCCCCCCACCCCCCTCTCCGCTTGCGGAGAGGGGGAAAGAAACTGCTGTTGCGCTGAAACCCAGACGACTGACGCGCTTTTTCGTAAACGTACCCCCAACAGCCTGCCCACATGTGGATGCGATTGCACTGCGATCACGGCTTTTAGCCGATTCTTGTGCGTCCACACCGACTCGCCTGCTCGTATTTCTTCGATGCGTTGCCAGCCGCTCTTTGTTTTGACCAGAGTGTCACCTCAGAAGGAATGCGATCGAGAGCGCGCCTCGTACTCCCCCACAAACTCCGGATCTCGCTTCCGCAACTCTTCATCATCGACACGCCCGCTGCGCTTCATCAGCGAATACGCGAGTTCAATCGGCGCCAGGTGCATGTACTGGCGCGCGTTCTCAAACCACAACATGCTTTCGTAGGCAGCGGCTTGATAGTCCTCGATCACAGGTTTGCGAGTTTCTTCAAATTGCTGCAAAGCTGTGCGGACATCGTTAGCTTCGTCAAAAGATTGTTTCAGCGTAATCGCGTCTTCGATCGCCAGCTTGGTGCCTGAGCCGATTGAGAAATGCGCCGTATGCAGCGAGTCGCCGAGCAGCACGACATTTTCGAACTGCCAATTCGCGTTCTTAACCAGAACAAAGTTTATCCATTTCGAGTTGTTCGACAGCAGAGCGTGGCCGCCGAGATCGCGCGCGAACACTTCGCCGATATAGCGACGCGTCTCTTCATCGGGCAGCGTCGCGAAGCCGGCTTGGTTCCACGTCTGCGTGTCGCATTCGACAATGAAGGTGCTGGTGGTTTTGTCGAACTTGTACGAATGCGCCGCGAACACTCCGGCAGCCCTCTCACGGAACGTAAGCGTCAATCCGTTAAATAGTTGATTCGTGCCGTACCAGATGTATTTGTTCGGGCGCGTGCTGAGGTGTGGCCGGAAATGTTCGGCAAATTGCTGTCGTATCGTGCTGTTGACCCCGTCCGCGCCGACGAGCAGATCGCACGCGTCTTTCAGTGACTCAATGTCGCGGACTTCTGTTCGAAAATGGATTTGAATACCTAGCTCTTCGCATCGTCTTTGCAGGATCTTCAGCAGGCGTATGCGGGCGATGCCGGAGAAGCTGTTGCCGTGAATCGAAATCTTCTCGTTGCGATGAACGACATCGACATTGTCCCACGCTTCGAAGTCGCGCGTGATTTCAGCGTGCGAAGTTTCGTCGGCTTTGCGTAAATTCGCGAGCGTCTTTCCAGAAAACACGACTCCCCACCCAAACGTATCGTCGGGACCGTTCCGTTCGTAGATGGTGATGTCGTGCGCGGCGTCGGCGCTTTTCATGAGAATGGCGAAGTACATCCCCGCCGGCCCGCCGCCGATAATGTTGATTTTCATTTGGGTACGCACGCTTCCAGCGTGCTCTTGTTGATCGCCGGCCGAAGGGAACAGCACGCTGGAAGCGTGCGTACCCAAAGCCCAACTAAAGTTGGTACTGACGCCGTGAGTTTGAGTTGCCTAATTCATCGAGAGCCTGGCCCAGGCGCTGGATTCCCGTTTCGAAAAGTCGAGGTTCGGCGCACATGCCTATGCGCAGGTGCCGCGGTGATTCAAAGAAACGGCCCGGCACAAAAGCTGTTTCGTACTTGTCGTTCAGTAGACTCCAAAGCGAATCGACGCTCCCTTTTTCCAAACGCGGAAAACAAGTCGTACCGATTTCGGATTTCGCTGCGGTGAGTTCTTCTCTCGAGTCCAGGAAATCATTCAGCACGGCGCGATTGCTTTCGAGAATGTTTTGCGCGCGGGCGATAAACTTCGGCAACTTCCGCATCGCGAGCACGCCCAGCCGCTCTGCCGGATGTGGCGCCACAGCGCCAAAGATGTCGTGCAGCAGGCGCATTCTTTCGGCGAGTTCCGGTTCCGCGAGGATCCAGCCACAACGCAGGCCGCTTAGGCCATAGCCCTTCGTCAAACTGCTGGTCGCGATGAACTGCGACCCAAGATGAACCGACGAGCGCGGCGCGTTTTCGAAAATTGCTTCGAGGTAAACTTCGTCAACCAGAACACGCGCGCCGACACTGTCGGCAATTTCACCGGCCCGTCTGAGCGTTGCTTCAGCTATCAGCGCGCTGCTCGGGTTATGCAGATTCGTCAGCACGATCAAACGCGTCCGCGAACTGACTTTCGTTTGTAATTCGTCCAGAGCGACCTGGAAGTTGTTTTCAGACGCGCGTGAGAACCGTTTGACCTGCAATCCAAAGTATTCGGCGAGTGCGAGCAGCGGCTCATACGTCGGCTGCTCAATCAAAACTTCATCACCGGGCTCGATCGCCGCCGCCATCGCGAGGTGATTCGCCATGGATGTGCCGCCGGAAACGGTGACTACGCATTCGGGCGCGACGTGACAATGTCCGGCGATCGCGTTTATCAGCGGGCGGTATCCGTAAGAGTTGTCGCCGTTCAGATCGATGTCGTCGATGGTTGCTTCGAGTTCGGGGAAGGGAAGATTCAGAATTCCGCTCAAAGCGAGGTCGTACTTAACCTTCGGTCGCTTCTTCGCCCATTGCATGTAGGTGGATTGAGTGTTCATTGCTTCGTGTCAGTACCGGGAGCGGTAGCGACCGGATCATGTTTCAACTCAAAAGGAAGACGCTTTGTAATCTCGAAGTTGTCAGTTGATCCGGTCGCTACCGGTCCCGGTACTGACACGACGCCTCGTCCACAGGAAATACGCCGGCACACCCAGGAACATAATTCCAAAACTGATTGCGCTGTTCCGCGGATACTTATAGATCATGCTGAACGTTATCACGGCACACGCGCCGATGAAGAAAAGCGTCGTAAACGGATGTCCGGGAATGCGAAACACCTTTCCGTGTGCGGGCGCCGGTTCACCCCTCCCCGCGCGCGGGGAGGGGTTGGGGGCAGGGTTAGAGCCGTCGCCAACCTCTCCCCCTATCCCCCTCTCCGCGTGCGGAGAGGGGGAACCGATCACGGCACGATTCCTAGCCCTGCGGAACACGAACACGCAAGCCGCCGTCATTCCGAACGAGACGACATCCACCGACACGGCATAGTTCAAAATCTGTTCGTAGCGGCTGCCCACCAAAGCGATGGCCGCCGCCAATCCGCCTTGCAGCGCAATCGCAAATGCCGGGACGCGCGAGCGATTCAGCGACGCCAAACGTTTGAAGAATAAACCGTCTTCAGCCATCGCGAAATAAACTCGCGGCGCGGTCAGCATGCTCTGGCTCAAAAACCCAATCGTCGAAATTGCGATGCCCGCGGCGATGAAGCGCGCGCCTTTGTCGCCAAGCGCCAGCCCCATGATGGCTGACGCGGGCGTCTTCGTCCTGGCCAGCATCTCCGGACCCAGCACATACACGCAGACAAAATTCACCGAAAGGTAAACGATGATCACTCCCACCACGCCGATCAACAAAGCGCGCGGCAAAGTCCTGCGTGGCTCGCGAACTTCACCCGCAACATAGCAGGACGTCTGCCAGCCGCCGTAGGCGAACTGCGCAGGGATCAAAGCCGCGCCGAACGCTATCAATGCTTGCCAGGTGCTTCCGCCAGGCGCGACGGCGCTGACTTCAGCGGACGCCGGAGTCGCTAACGCCAGGCCGATGACGACGAGCGCGGCGATGGCGACAAGCTTAAGAATCATGAAGGTGTTCTGCGTCAACGTGCCCGCCCGCACGCCGATGCAATTCACGATGGTCAGAAGAATCAGAGCTGAAGCAGCCAGCAACGCGGCGCTCCAGTCGCTGGCCGGTACGCCGGCAACCGCGAATACGTGGTTAGCAAAGATGAGCGCGACCGCGGCCATCGCTCCCGTCTGAATCACGAACAGCATGCTCCAGCCGTAAACAAAGCCGACGACCGGGTGCATCGCATCGCGCAGATAAACGTACTGCCCGCCCGTCTCGGAAACCTGCGATGAAAGCTCTGCGTAGATGAACGCGCCCGCCAGCGCAATCAGCCCGCCGGCGATCCATACGCCGAGAATCAAAGACGTCGAATGCACCAACTGAGCAACGACGTAAGGATTAGAGAAGATGCCCGCGCCGATGATTCCGCCCATGACGATCATCGTGGCGTCGAAGAGCGTTAGCCGGCGCGCGAGAGTTTCAGATTTCTTCATGAAGCAGCTAAAGAGACTCGGCTAAGGCGCGATGCAGTAAATCGCTAAGTTTCAATCGCTCCGCCCAAGAACCCAGGTATTCGTGGTCAAGCCGCGGGCGGCCTGCACCAATCATTCCTGTAATGTCGCGCCATTGTAGTTCGGAAGTCTCCTGACCGAGTCGGTACCAATGCAGTTTCGCCAAGATAGTATCCTCGGCGGTGGCGATCCAAATTTGCTGCGAGCCAGTCGAATTTAGAAGATGTTGTTCTCGCCTCGCTAATTGTTGTTTTCCGAGTTCTGTAGCAGGTATGAATATGTCGATTTTGAAAATCGCTTTTAGATGAATAATGTTGAAAGAACGACCGTCAGATATGGCTCGACGCATCATTAGGTCGTCTACATAAAATTCTGCTTTCAACTTCTCCCCGAGAGGGACAACATGCTGCAGTTTTACGTCGGCGACAATATCCACATCGCCACTAGCTCTATATTCGCCATGGATCGAGCTCGCGATTGATCCAACGACAACATAGTCAATTCCAAGGGCGTCAAATGCGCGGATAACCTCAACCAGAACAACGTACGGATTTTGCATTATCGGTAGCCGATGAGTTCTGGATCGAAACCGTAGGCCTGAATTACGGCATCACGAGGAAGTAATCTGGCGATCACTCGATTTCGCAGCTCATCTTCAGGCGCGTCCGGAAACCGCCGCCGAACATCAGCGATTATTAACTCGCGCAAGGCGTGAGTAAGGCCAAAAGTTAGTTCCAACTTCTGCGCGGCCGTCGCGTTTCTGAGTAGCTCCAGCAAAACCTGCTGAGTATCCGGTGATGTGTCCAGAGGAACCGATTTCATGCGAGTCACTTTATAAACGCTGTCGAGTCATTCTTTCAAGAGTTGATTGGCAATCACGAGCTTTTGAATCTCTGAAGTTCCCTCGTAAATTCGCAGCGCACGCACGTCGCGATACAGCCGCTCAACGATTGATCCGCGCACGAGGCCGCTGCCGCCATGAATTTGCACGGCTTGATCGCTGATGCGGCCGGCCGCTTCGGTGGCGAACAGTTTCGCTTCGCTAGCTTCACGCGTCGAACGTTCGTCGCCCGCGTCTTTCAAGTACGCGGCGCGATATACGAGTAGCCGAGCCGCGTCGAGTTCGGTGATCATGTCCGCCAGCTTCTCCTGGATCAACTGATGGCCGGACAGCGGTTTGCCGAACTGTTCGCGCGCTTTCGCGTATTTCAGGCTTTCATCCAGGGCCCGGCGCGCCATGCCGCATGCCGCCGCGCCGACGCTCGCGCGAAACATGTCGAGGGTTTGCAGCGCGAGACGCAAACCGTCGCCCGGACTTCCGATCATGTCTTCGGCCGGCACGCGACAGTCTTTGAATTCCAGTTCGCCAATCGGATGCGGCGCGATCAGCTCAGTCCGTTCCGCCACGCTGAATCCGGGCATGCGCGCGCTGACAATGAACGCGGAAATCTCAGCACGTCCGTCTTCGCGCGTTCCGGTGCGCGCGAACAGGGTGTAGAAATCGGCGACGCCGGCGTTTGAGATGAAGCGTTTGCGGCCGTTGATGACATAGCCGTCGCCTTCGCATCGTGCTTCAGTTTTCAAAGCCGAGACGTCTGAGCCTGCGTCAGGCTCGGTCAAAGCAAAAGCCGCGATTGCTTGTCCGTTGCGTGCTCGATCCAACCAGAAATCGCGCACATGTTCAGTCGCGGCAAGGCTAATCGCGTACGTGCCTAGCCCCTGCATCACAAACGCGAGATCCGCTAACGCCGAGAAGTAGGAAAGCGTTTCGCGAATGATGCAAAAGGCGCGCAGATCGAATCGTTCTCCAGGTGCGGCAACCGCATAGCGCAGCAACCCTTGCTCGCTCAGCAGCCGAACGTACGATCGCAACGCCTCATCAATGTCACGTTCGTCGGCACTGGCGCGCGGTTCGATTTCGTGTTCGGTGAACTCCGTGACGCGCGTCGCGAGTGCGCGTTGTTCGGAATTGAAGAATGGAATTGTCGGAATGAAGCTATCCATTATTTGGAGTGCGCCGGCAGAGTCCCGACTGGTCGGGAACGGCGCTTTGTTCCCTCTCCCTCTGGGAGAGGGTTAGGGTGAGGGCTTGCGGTCGCTAAGCTTCGCTCCCTCACCCCAGCCCTCTCCTAAAGGGAGAGGGAGGAAATCCAAATCACTCGAACTTTGCCGGCCGCTTCTCTATGAAGGCTGCGTGCGCTTCTTTGAAATCCGGCGTTTGCATGCACAAGGCTTGCGCAACTGCCTCAGCTTCCAGGGCTGAATCAAACCCCATGTGCAGCTCGCGATTCAGCATCTCTTTTGTCTTCGCAATCCCCAATGCCGGTCCGCGCGCAAGTTTCTCTGCGAATTCGCGCGTCGCGCTTTCCAATTGCTCGCGCGGCACGACGCGATTGTAAAGCCCGATCCGCTCGGCTTCATGCGCTTGGGTAAAGTCGCCCGTCATTAGCAACTCGGTTGCCTTGGAAAGACCCACGACGCGTGGCAACAAATAAGTTGCGCCCATGTCTGTGCCCGCTAGTCCAACTTTTACAAAGATGAAAGCAATCTTCGCTTCCTCGGCTGCGATCCGAATGTCTGAAGCCAGCGCGATGCAGGCGCCCGCGCCGGCGACTGTGCCATTCAGGCTGGCGATGATCGGTTTCGGGAGCGCGCGCATGTTGTGAATCAGCTCGCACGTCAGCCGCGTGAACTGAAGCAGCCCTTCCGCGTCGCGGCCCGTTAGCTCGCCGATGATGTCCACGACATCGCCGCCCGAGCAAAACGCGCGGCCCGCGCCGGTGATCACAACGACGCGCACATCTTTTTCATCGCGCAGCTTCGCGATGAAGTCCGTCAGTTCGTGATAGACCTCGAACGTGATCGCATTCAGACGTTCCGGCCGATTCAAAGTAATCGTGCCAATACCGTCCCGCTGTTCGTAAAGAAAACTCTTTGGAGTGTTCATTCCAATTAATCTACTTGTTCACAGTCTCTTCGACGAATCTCACCGGAACCGGGAGAGCGCCCGCCCTCAAGACCAAAGCAAGATCTTCAGCCGATTGCTTTGTAAAAGTGCCGCTGATTTCACCCTGATCAAAAATCTGGGACTTGATGTAGGCGATCGACTTAACTTCGTCGTTCAGGGCCACGCCGATGTATTGGTTGATGTTGGCTCCCGTCCACGCGCCAAACTTCGCGGCTCCGTCTGGTCGCAGAGAAAAGCTGATTTGGTAGCTCTCCCGGCCGCCACCAACGCCTGGTATCGCCGACGCTGTTCGCAGATCAGCGCCCGTAACAATCGGTGGAGATTTGACCACAACCCATCTCTTTGTGTCTTGCGTTTGTTGAGTCGATGTATCGCCGGCTACGGTTGGCTCGTCTCGTTCAGAATACGGCAGCACGCGGTGTATCTGCTTCGCGCCATCCGCGAACGAGGCGGCTGCTTCTTCGCGGGTCGCGAAAGTTTGCGCGGCCGACGGGCTCGGCGGACTTAAGACGTGTACGAGCTCAAGTTTTCCCCACGTGCTGATGATTCGCTTGATGCGCTCGGGATCTTTGGTGTTAGGCAGGTTAATTACGATGCGTCCGTTCGCGGGATCGCCTTCAGGTCGAACTTCGTAATTCGCGATCCCCAACGCGTCGAGCCGGCTATCGATCACATTGATGGTTTGCTTTACTGCCGCGCTTCGATCAGACGCACTTGAATCGACTTCCAAAACTAAATGCCAGGTCAGCGGCTGCTTCTTAAAGACCATCCACCCGGCCGCAATCACGCCGCCGATGAAAGGCAAGCCCAGTCCAAGGACGAGAATCCAGACGATGAGATTTCGTTGGCGCGTGCTTTTGAATGCAGACACAGTCCCGGCCGGCGGTGGCGGTGGCGGCGGAGGTTGGAACGCGCTAATGCGAGGCTGGCTTTCGGGCGTCGAAGTCATCGCGAGAGTCGGTGGCGCCGGCGTCTCCCCAGGCTTGTTTACCAATTCCGTACCGTCGTCAAAACAGAAACGCAAACTGACGTCGTCGTACACTCGACTGCATGTTGGGCAGCGTCTCATATTCATTCATTAGTGGCACTGATTTCAGTCTGTGATTTCTCAAACCGATATCCCAGACTAAAGTCTGTGCCACTGATCTGAGCACGTTAACAACTTCCACTACAGAACAGCCGTGCCCTCGATTTCGATTTTTGCACGGTCTTCCAAAAGGCTCTTCACTTCGACCAGCACCATCGCCGGAAAGTGTTTGCCCATGCGCGCGCGGTAACGCTCACCGATTTCCTTCGTTCGATCGCGGTATTCATTCTTGTCAGTGACGTAAATGATTAGTCGCGCAATCTGATCGGGTTTCCCACCGGCTTCGTTGACGACTGCGATGACATTCGCCAGCGCGAGATCGAATTGCTCGACAACATCATCGCTGGCGATCCGTTGCTGCCGATCCCAGGCGATCTGTCCAGCGATGAAAAGCAACCGGCCGTTAGCTTCTGTCAGTAGCCCGTTTGAATAACCGCGCGGCGCGCCGAGTGATTCGGGATTAATAAAAGTAAAGGCCATGCGTTTTTCTCTGTAAACCTCTGTGATGCTCTGTGCCTCTGTGGTAACTGTTCGTCTCTATCACAGAGACACAGAGGAACACAGAGTTACACAGAGGCTTCGGCAATCTCTAACAGATTGCCGCCTGGGTCGCGGACAAAAAACCTTGGCGAATTTGGGTTCGGGTCGGGGTCGGTGATGATCTCGGCCCCGGCATCGCGGAATTTCCGTTCCGCCTCCGCCAGGTCAGAAATGGCGAAGCAGACATGACCGGAACCGCGCGCACCGTTCTCTCGAGTTTCCACTGAAAGATGCAATTGGTTTGACCCGATCTGGTACCAGGCCCCGCTCTGGCGTGACGTTGCGGGCTTGGGAACCTGTGTGAGTCCGAGCACCGTGCCGTAGAAATGCTTCGTAGCCTCTTCCAGCTCAGGCGCCACCGTGACATTCACATGATGGAGGGTGATTCCCATCATCTTAGCCCAGCTTAAAGTGCGGATTTTCGATAATTCCTACCACATTTCCAAAAGGATCTTTCACTGTCGCCACCTTGATCCCTCCGCCCACATCCTGCACGGCTTCGTAAGCGGTCGCTCCTAGTTCAATGAGTCGTTGGAAGGCGGCTTCCGCGTTTTCGACGCCCCAATACGCAACCGCACCGTCGGCCCGTTCGCCGGTCGCGGCATCATCCGGTTGGAGGCCGAGTTCATATCCACCCACATTGAATCCGACGTAGAAAGGCTGGTCAAAGTACGGCTCGATTCCGAGGATCTTGCTGTACCACTTCGTGCCTTTTTCTAAGTCGCTTACGTGATAAATGGCTGTGCGTAGTCCGATAAACATGGTCCTCCTCAAGACGGCAAACCCGCGGACTTATTCTTCGGGACGCTCAGGGTTTGCCACTCACTGGATTTAAAGTGCTTCGCCAGATAGACAATCTGCCCGATGTGATTCGCGTAATGAGCAATCTGCCGGTTGATGGCCTGCACGACTGTGTGATCCTCTGCGCGAATCCTCACCGTGCGCATCAGATCATCGGGCGTTAATGGTTCGAGCGCCTCGAACGTGCATTTCCAACCCTTCTCCCAGTACGCAAGCATTTCGTCCTTCGTCGTCTCGGACAGCATCACGAATTCCATATCGCGATTGCGATCCGGCTTCTCGCCGTCAGTCGTCAGGAAATCAGTCCAGCGCGACAGCATGTTGCCGGCAATATGCTTGATGATCACGGCGATACTGTTCGATTCTTCGTCGATGGTGCGAAAGAAATCCTCGTCGCTGGTTTGCGCGAACGCTCGTTCGCCCAGCTTCTTGTATTCGCGAAAGGTCCGCAGCGCGTCTTTCAAATAATGTTGGCCGAGTTGAGTAGTCATGATTTCGTTCAACAGCGATAAGCGCGGTGGTGTCAGTACCCCGAGCGGTAGCGAGGCGGATCAAAATATTCGATGCGGCTTCTCGATCCGGTCGCTACCGCTTCCGGTACTGACAGCCCTCACGTGTAGCACGCTGTCGCTCGCTCCGCGAACTCCTTTCATTGCGTTCGTCCGAACCTGAGCTTATGCCCCAGGCTTTACGCTGTCACCGGCTTCGCCGACTGTTTTAACAAACGCCGTACGAAGAGTTTCGGCGACTGCATTGCGCGGCACGGACTGTTGTTCTCCGCTCCACATGTTCTTAATTGCTACCTCGCCGCGGAGTCGTTCATCTTCGCCGGCCATCGCAACGAAGGAGATTCCCCGCGTCGCGGCGTATTTGAATTGCTTAGCCAGCTTGTCGGCTGCGGGATAAAGATCGACGCGCAATCCATTGCTTCTCAATTCGCTCGCGAGGGCGATCGATTCAGCGATTGAGTTCTCGTTCCAGATTGTCACCATCACGTCCGCAGGCGAAGCAATCAACTCCCCGGGAAACATTTCGCGCTCGCTCATCACCACAATGATGCGTTCCAATCCGAGCGAGAAGCCGCACGCCGGAATGTCTTTGCCAAGAAACATACCGACGAGATTGTCATAGCGTCCGCCGCCACCGAGACTGCCGGCGAGATCGGCCACGTTAATTTCAATGATCGCTCCGGTGTAGTAGGCCAGTCCACGCGCCAGCGTTGGATCGAGTTTGATTCGCACACCAGCGCCGCTTGCCTTGGCAAACTGAAGAATTTGGCGCAGGTCATCAACGCCACTCGCGCCGATCTCATGCGCGCCGATGAACTCGACCAGCCGCCCAAGAACATCCGCATTGTAAGCCGCGCGCGCGTCAGCGGCCTCGCCAAGATTGACCAAATCCAAAGCATGTCTCGCGCCGGCAAGTCCCTCAAAGAAGCGCATCAGCTTCACGCCGGATTCATCGACGATCCCACGTTCGCGAAGCTCACCTGCGACACCTTCAGGGCCCGTTTTGTCCATCTTGTCGAGCGCAATTAGAGCGTCGTCGTGCTTTTCGCGTGGCACGCCGGCTTGATCGAGAATGCCCGTCAGCACCTGTCGATGATTCAAACGAATCGTGAAGTCTTTAAAGCCCAGCGCTACCAGCGCGTCGCTCGCCGCCGCGATCAGTTCGGCCTCGACGACCATCGACTGCGACCCCAGCACATCGACGTCACATTGATAGAACTCGCGAAAACGGCCGCGGGCCGGACGATCAGCGCGCCAGACAGGTTGAATCTGGTAACGCTTGAAAAATTTCGGCAGGTCGTTTTGATACTGGCCGACGACGCGCGCCAGCGGAACGGTCAAATCGTAACGCAGGGCGAGATCCGCTTCGCCAGTCTTCTCATGCTCGCCGCGCTTAAGAATTTTGAAGATGAGTTGATTGCCTTCTTCACCGTACTTGCCGGTCAGGGTTTCGATATTTTCGACCGCTGGCGTCTCCAGCGGTTCAAAGCCGTAGCGCTCGTAGACCTGCTTAATGACACCAATGACGTACTCGCGTTTGCGCACGTCGGCGGGCAAAAAATCGCGCATGCCGCGGGCCGGCTGGGTCTTTGGTGAAGGCATTAACGCGGCATGATAACAGACAAAAACGTACTTTGTTCTTTGAACTTTGTACTTTGGTCTTTGGACTTGGGTCTTCGGCCTTTGTTCCGATGAAGCAGGAGTAATTGGAACTTGCGAAAGTACAAAGCGCGAAGGATACGAGTTAAATCAAAGACCCAAGACCCAAGACCCAAGACCTAAGACCAAAATCCAAAGCACTAAGCACAAAGCACAAAGTACCTCTTGTTCTTGATTCGTTGTAACTTTCCGAGTATAAGCAGCGTCAATCCAGGAAACGCGGTCGGCTTTCACGCCAAGTGAAACCTTTCAATTTTGAAGTTCAGTTAGGAGTCCACAATGATCCGTCGCCAATTTGCAGTCGTAGTTCTGCTTTTCGCACTTGTCGCGCCGTATGCTGCTCTTGCCCAGCAACCGGCCAACCAACAACCCGCGCTCGATCCAAACGATCCAATCGCAAAGATTCGCGATGAAGGTATGAATCGCTCGCAGGTGATGCAGACGCTGTCTTACCTGACCGATGTCATCGGGCCGCGCCTGACGGCGTCGCCGCAGATGAAACGCGCGAACGATTGGACGCGCGACACTCTGGCGAAATGGGGATTGCAGAACGCAAATGTTGAAAGCTGGGGGACGTTCGGGCGTGGATGGTCTCTGAAGCGATTCAGCGCGCAGGTGGTCGAGCCGCAAGGCTTCCCGCTGATTGCTTACCCGAAGGCCTGGTCGCCGGGAACGAACGGACCAGTGGCCGCTGAAGCTGTTTACTTTGACGCGAAAGACGAAGCCGATCTGGCGCGCTTCAAGGGCAAGTTAAGAGGCAAGATTGTTTTGACCACGCCGGTGCGCGAAGTGAAGGCGCTGTTTGCGGCGCCGGGAACGCGGCTCGACGAAAAGAGCTTGCTGGCTCTGGCGAATGCGCCGATGCCCCGGCCGGGCGGTGGCCGTGGTGGGGCCGGCAGTCGCAATCCCGAATTTCTCGCAGCGCAGAAGTTCGCCGCTGCCAAAAACCAGTTCTTTGTGGACGAAGGCGCGGCGGTGCTGGTCGATTCTGGCCGTGGTGATGGCGGCACAATTTTCGTAGCGGCGGCCACGGTGCCGCAACCGTTCTCACCGGAGACGTTTGGGCTAAGCGCGGCCGGCGCGAATGCGCCCCGGCGTTTTAGACCGTGGGACAAAGACGCGCCAAAGATGGTGCCGCAGGTCGCCATGGCGGTCGAACATTACAACCGCGTAGTTCGCATGATTCAAGCGGGCGAAAGAGTGAAGATGGAAGTTGAGTTGGCCGTTGAATGGCAGGAGAAGGATCTGAACGGCTATAACACGATTGCAGAAATTCCCGGCAGCGATCCCACCTTGAAGGATGAGATCGTTATGCTCGGCGGCCACATGGATTCGTGGCACGGTGGCACCGGCGCGACGGACAACGGGGCCGGCGTAGCGGTGGGCATGGAGGCCGTGCGCATCATTCAAGCTTTGGGTTTGAAGCCGCGTCGCACGATTCGCGTCGCTTTGTGGAGCGGTGAAGAGCAAGGGCTGCTCGGCTCGCGGGCGTACGTGGCAAAACATTTCGGCAGAATGGAAACGCCGGCCGCGACGACTGCGGCAAACGGGAACGGCAACGGCAACGGAACGAGGGCGACGACGCCCGCGCCGGTGCTGGTGAAGCTGCCGGATTATGACAAGGTCGCGGGTTACTTCAATCTCGATAATGGCACCGGAAAGATTCGGGGCGTTTACTTGCAGGGCAACGATGCGATGGCCGGATTGTTTCGCCAATGGCTGGCGCCGTTCCGCGATCTGGGTGCTGAGACGCTCTCGCTTTCGAATACGGGAGGCACGGATCATCTCGCGTTCGACGCGATTGGCCTGCCGGGCTTCCAATTCATTCAGGATGAGATCGAATACGACACGCGCACGCACCACTCAAACATGGACACGTTCGATCGCATTCAGGCGGATGATATGAAGCAGGCGTCCACGATCATGGCCGCGTTTGTTTATCAGACTGCAATGAGAGATGAGAAACTGCCGCGGAAGGCGAAATAGCCCAAAAATTAACAATTGGCCCTACTGCTGAATCACGACTTCAAGCCAATACCGCTTTAACTTATCGCGATTGGTCTTGCGATACGTCAGGTAATCTCTCGCGATACCTTCGTTGGGGCGCACGAATAGGACGTAGGGCTCTAACAAGCCGGCCTCGTTCAGCTTCATGAGATTATCAAGCGAGGGGCTGAGCTGTTTTACGCGCTTGTTCTTCATCTGCTCTTGAAGCGACGCGATGACCCCGCGCAACGCGGCGACTTCTTCAGCGAGGGTGTGCCGGTAGGTGGTTTCGTTGGGGTAGGCCTTCGCAAACTCATCACTCCGGCCGCCGTCCTTCTTATTGACCCACTGCGCGCGAATCATGCCGTACATGATCCACGCCACCGATCCATCTTCGCTGTTTTTCAGCGCTGAATCATCAATCGTAATTTTCGCCTCGCCGGGTTTATTTGAGACGATACTGCTCGGAACGTCGACGCGTGGGTGGCCCAGTTGGACTTGATGTCGCTCGCCCCACTGCGTTAAGCCGACGTATGACCGGCGGCCGTAAGGCTCAGCGACGATCGCTTCGATGAACTTGTCGCGTGCTTCGATGGTTTTTCCCTGACCGTCCAGGGCATCGCCCCAATAGCGATACGCCGTCTCGCGATCGGGATTGATCGCGATGGCTTTTGCAAACCACCCGCCCGCCGCGGCGAAATGTTCGTTGCGGAAGTTCGCGTCCTGCGACAGATGCGCCTTCTTGAATTCAGCATCGCCGGCGTATAACGCGGCGTCATAAAGGTTCGGGTCGAGCTCAAACGCTTTCTTGTAAGCCACGATCGCCTTGTCCATGTCGCCGCGCACGAACGCGGCCTCACCTTCGCGAATGGCGGCTTCGGCGGCCTTGACGTTGGAGAACGGAATCTGGCTGGCGTCGGGATTGGAAAGCACGTCAAGCGCCATCTGGGTCAGGTTGCTGTTATCGCCCAGCGACTTCGATGTCAGCAGAATGTCACGCGCGCGTTTCCGCATTTGGTCACGCTTCACCGCGTCTTTTTCATCGGCTGAGTTCGCATACAGCGCGAACCCGAGGCGTGAAAGAACGATCGGGTCGTTCGGATAACCAAGCGCCGCCTTCTCAAGCAGCGGCAACGCGGCAACCAGGTTTTGTGACTCGTAGGTGTCAAGGGCACGTTGGCGCACCGCCGGATCGGGGGTTTGTGCGCTCGCCGCCGCCGCTAATAGCAGCAGAAACAAAACTGTGACGACCGGGATGCGGCGACCGGTAACTCGGCTGGATAACCTAAGATCAAACATGATAGAAACCTCGGTGCGAGTCGGATTCGGACGGGATGCGGCCAGTCTATGGCCCGTCGCGAAAGCTGTCAACGGACTCAGCTGGAATGAAAAGAGATCTAAAACTCCACCGGGCATCACTTGCTCGAAGTGAAGAATCTGCGCAGGCACTTTTGCGTCTCACCCTTTTGTTTTACGATTGCCGCGAATCCTGAGATGCCGAGATGAGATTCCGTAAACTGCTAGTCATGTTTGTTCTCGCGCCGCTTGTGGGAATGCAGCCGTCCGCGCGGGGTGAATTCGCACTTGTCGATCCGATTCGTGCGCAAACGGCGACTCCCAAATGGCCTGCCGCGAGTCAAGACAAGAAAGGTGAATGGCAGCGATACACGGTTAACGATGAAGAGTTCTCGGTATTGTTGCCCATCCTGCCGATGATGAACACGTCAGCAGCCTCGATAGCTCCGGACAGAAAACGTCGTGAGCGAAAACTGGGAGCCTATGACGAGGGAGTTGTTTATACAATCTTTACCTACGAAAAAAAGATGCTCACGATTGACGAGTTAATTCGCAATACTAAGCTCGATTCCGCGCAAGTTAGCTCTGTCACCGTCAGCGGCATCATGGGGAAAAGTTTTAAGAACGAAGACGCCGATCGCATGCGAGAAGTCCAGTTCTTTGCGACCAAAACAAATCTCTACGTCTTTCAGGCGCTGGGATCGAAACTTGGAAATCCAGCAACAGGAATACCGAAGTTCTTTTCGTCAATTAACTCGAAAAGAATCCCGCAGGAATAAAGGTTGAGGAGGGTCCAGGCGACGAACCTGCTTCAAACATGGCCACGCCGTCTGACAACCCCGAGGTGTTTCAATCTAAACAGGTCAGTCTTAGAGTGGGTGTCGTACTCAAGCCGGAGCCCCGCTACACGGAGAGAGCGCGTATGAAGCAGATCGTCGGAACCGTAGTACTACGTGGGGTGTTTTCCTCGTCTGGAACATTGACGAACATTACGGTCCTGCGGAAGCTGCCGGAAGGTTTGACTGAGCGAGCGATCGACGCGGCGAAAAAAATCAGATTCATTCCGGCAATCAAGGATGGCCGGTTTGTCTCGATGTGGATTCAGCTTGAATACAACTTCAACCTCTATTAACGGCCACTAGTTGTGATGCACTTATTGAAAGTCAACAATCTGAAGACCCATTTTCCGACCCGCGCGGGAATTGTGCGCGCCGTCGATGACGTCAGTTTCCACATCGATCGCGGCGAGCTGCTGGGGCTGGTGGGCGAAAGCGGCTGCGGCAAGTCGATGACCGCGCTGTCCATCATGCGTCTGATTGCGCCGCCGGGAAAGATCGTGGGCGGCGAGATGCTGTTCAAAGACCGCGATCTGATGAAATTATCGAATGCCGAAATGCGCGCCATACGTGGGGACGACATCGCGATGATCTTTCAGGATCCGATGACGTCACTGAATCCCGTCTACACGGTCGGCGAGCAGATAGCTGAGGCCCTGCGTCTTCATCGTGGTCTTTCCCGGAAAGCTGCGCGCCAGGCGGCCGTCCAGGCAATGGTCGAAGTTGCGATTCCCGATTCTGAACTGCGCGCGGACGATTATCCTCACCAGCTGTCGGGTGGCATGCGACAGCGGGTGATGATTGCGATGGCGCTCGCGTGTGACCCTGAACTCTTAATTGCGGACGAACCGACCACTGCGCTCGACGTGACGATTCAGGCGCAGATTCTCGAGCTACTCGACAATCTGAGGAAGACGCGCAATCTCGCGGTTCTGCTGATCACGCACGATCTCGGCGTGGTTGCCGAAGTCGCCGATCGCGTCTGCGTGATGTACACCGGAAGAATCGTCGAAGAGTCGCCTGTCGATGAATTGTTCGCGCGGCCAAAGCATCCGTATACGGAGGGTCTACTGCGTTCGGTGCCTAAGCTGACGATGAAAGATGTCGTCAAACAGGAGCGCTTGCAAACAATCGAAGGTGTGGTGCCGAAACCGACCGCGTTACCGCCCGGCTGTCACTTTGAGCCGCGCTGTCCCTATCGCATGCCGCGTTGCCGCGAAGGAGAGATTCCTTTGTACCCGGCAGGCGCAGGCGTGACAGTACGATGTGTACTTTACGATCCGGCGACGGTGGTTCACGAGCAGGATTTGAACCACAGAGGACACGGAGCAGAAACAGAATAATGGTTTGCTGTCTCTTCTCTGTGTCCTCTGTGGTTAATTGAAACGACCCCAAGTGCCTGAAGAAACAACACCACTGGTCAACGTCCAGTCACTCGTAAAGCACTTTCCGACTGACGAAGGGCCCATCCGCGCCGTTGATAGCGTTACGTTCGACATTTTCCGGGGTGAGACCCTGGGACTGGTGGGCGAGTCAGGCTGCGGCAAATCAACAACGGGCCGGTGCCTGCTGCGCTTGATCGAACCGACGAGCGGCGACGTGAAGTTCGAAAGCCGTGATGTCACCGCCATGAACAAACGCGATTTGCGCGCGTTGCGGCGCGAGATGCAGATCATCTTTCAGGACCCCGCCGCGTCACTGAATCCGCGCATGAAAGTCGGCGCCATCGTCGGCGAGCCTTTAGTAATTCATAACATCGGAGACAAGAAGGAGCGGCGCGAGCGCGTCGCCTGGCTGCTCGGCAAAGTCGGCCTCGATCCTGACTATGCGAGTCGCTACAGTCACGAATTCTCTGGCGGACAGTTACAGCGGATCGGCGTGGCGCGCGCGCTGGCGTTAAATCCGAAACTAATTGTCGCAGACGAGCCGGTGTCGGCGCTGGATGTTTCCGTGCAAGCCCAGGTTGTGAACCTGCTTCAGGATCTGCAAAAAGAATTCGGGCTCACATACCTTTTCATCTCGCACGGACTCGCGGTTGTCGAACACATCTCAACGCGCGTGGCCGTGATGTATCTCGGCCGTGTGGTCGAGATTGCTACCGCCGCTCAGCTTTACGCAGATCCTTTGCACCCGTACACGGTCGCGCTGCTGTCGGCGATTCCGATTCCCGATCCGAAAGAGAAACGCGAACGCATTATCTTGAAGGGCGACGTGCCGACGGCCCGCAATCCGCCGTCGGGCTGTCGCTTTCGGACGCGCTGTCCCATAGCTGTTGACGAGTGCTCGCGAATTGATCCAGAGTTGCGGGAAATTTCTCCGGGACATTCAGCGGCGTGCATTCGCGTCGATGGTTACGCCGATGCGAAGCCCATCGAGACGTTGGTTACAAAAACGGTTTCGGAAGCCCGAGCGTAAGTGAGGGCAACGCTCATGAGCGTGCTGAAACATAGCTGAGACAACACTCGTATCACGAATCTAAGTCAACTTGCCCTCGCTTACGCGCGGGCTTCTGACACAACAATCATCGGACGGAAGGCAGTCTCCCCGTCCTCTACAAGTCAGAGGAGAAAACATGAGCGACCCAAATCAGGAGTTTCACGCGCCACCGCCGCCAGCAATTCAAACTGAGCCGGAGCGTCAGCGACCGAACTGGTTGATGTATACGGCGATCGGTGTATTTGTACTTGGCCTCATCATCATCGGGCTGAACATAGCGGGCGTACTCACGTCAGCAATTGGCACCGGTGCTGCGGTTTGCGTGTTGGGCATCATGTTTTTCGGGTTCAGCTTCATGCGACTGCCGACCGTGCCGGATGCACCGCCCAGGATGTCCACAGCGGCAACGCTGGCTGGAGTTTTTTTTGAACCCACGCGCGTCTTCCGGAATCTCCGCGCGCATCCCCGTTGGCTGGCCGCGATTCTGATTGTGGGAATTGTCAGTGCGGTGTACACGACCGCATTCTATCGGCGCCTCGGCCCGGAACGCATTGTGAATTTTACTTTCGACGCGCTCGAACAGAGTCCTTTGAAACCTCCGCCTGAGGCGCTCGCCGAATCCAGACGAACAGAATTGGAAAAAGCATCGTCCGCGTCGGCACAAGTGACCAACGGAATCAGCACCATCGCAAATGGATTTTTTGGCGTCGCGTTTGTGGCCGCGCTGGCCCTTCTGGGGGTGCTCGCGTTTGGCGGCCGCATGCATTTTTGGCAGGCGTTTTCGGTCGTCGCATATGTCAGTCTTCCCGTGACCGTGATACAGAAGTTAATTAGTTTTCTGGTGCTTTACCTGAAGGCGCCGGAAGACATCCATCCATTGCTGGGCCAGGAATCGTTGGTCTATGATCACCTGGCGCTGCTCGTGTCGTCGAAAGACCATCCGATTCTCTACACGTTCCTGGCGACATTCGGCATCCTTGCGTTGTATCGAATTTGGCTGACGGCCACGGGGTTACGTGAGGGTGGTTACAAAGTGAGTTCGACTGCGGCGTGGGGCGTGACCATCACGCTGACAGTTCTGTTCCTGGTGTTAAGGGTCGCGATGGCTGCGATCTTCCCGAGCTTCCTGGGGTAGGGGGCTGGCGGTGGCACAGACTTCACTCTGTGATTCTCTTTGGGGTTGGCTTGGTCGGATCACAGACTGAAGTCTGTGCCACCCTATTCGTATCGCAGTGATTCGATTGGATCGAGCCGCGCGGCCTTCCACGCCGGCCATAGCCCAAAGATCACGCCGATGCCGACGCTCGCGACAAAGCCCGCAATCGGCGCCCACAAAGGCACGTACGACGGCATGATCAATCTCACCAGCAGCGTCAGCAGCCAACCGAGTAAGAGTCCCATCAGCCCGCCGAAGCCGGTCAATGTCGCCGCTTCGATCAGGAACTGAACCATGATGTCTTTGCGGCGCGCGCCAATCGCCTTGCGTACTCCGATTTCGCGCGTCCGCTCGGTGACCGACACCAGCATGATGTTCATCACGCCGATACCTCCGACCATGAGGCCGACCGACGAAATTACGACCATCGCGACGGCGACGCCGCCGGTGATCGAACGAAACGTCTGGATTAGTGACTCAGTTGTCTCAATTCCGAAGTTATCCGGGGCTCCGAACGGCACCTGGCGCCGCACGCGCAACGTATCGACAACCTGATCCATTGCCTGCCGCATCATGCCGGGTTTTGCCACGGCGAGAATGTAGATGTCGTCCTCATTCGGTTTAACTTTGCGCGCGACGTTATATGGCAGGTAGATGACATTGTTTTGATCGTCACTGCCGCCGCTGAACAAAAACTGCTCGCGCTTTTGCAGCACGCCTACCACGCGAAACTCTTCCTGGTCGATCTTGATTTTTTCCTCGATGGGCGAGCCGAACCGGAAGAAGTCGTCGGCGACTTTTGAGCCGATCACACACACCTTCTGATTCGCATCGTTCTCGTACTGGGAAAAGAACCGGCCTTCCGAAACGACCTGGGTGCCGGCTTTTTCGAAGTCGGGCAGCGTGCCCTGAAGCGCAACCGACGCCGAAGTTTTGCCTCCGCCGCTGACATTAATCTTCCGGCCAAAGAAGTTGCTTGTGATGTCGAGAAAGGGGACCGAGACTTCGACTGTTGGCAATTGTGACAATGCGATCGCGTCGTCATAGGTCAGCGGCTTGCGCATGCGCTCTTCGCGCGAACGCCGGCCGACCTGAATGCCGGGATCGTACTTGCTAATGTACATTGAGCGGGTGCCGAACGATTCGACTTCTTTTGTCACCGCCGTGTCCACGCCCGCAATGATCGAGGCGATCAGCATTACCGTGATCACGCCGATGATCACGCCAAAGACCGTCAGAAACGAGCGCAGCTTATTCGCGCGCAAAGTCCCCAGCGCCATCCAAAGGTTCTCGAGAATGTCAGAACGTAAAAGCATCAAGAAACGTCAGTAGTCAGTCGTCAGTGGTCAGTTGCAACGAACAACTGACTACTGACAACGGACAGCTCTAAGTATCCGCGCGCAGCGCTTCAATCGGATCCAGCCGCGCGGCCTTCCACGCGGGAAATAGTCCCGAGACCGCTCCGGCGCCACCGGAAACCGCCAGCGCTCCGAGGATGGCGGCCAGTGAGAGATAGGTCGGAAAAATAGCCGCGGTCACTAGTTTGCCGATCACCCACGCCAAAAAGACTCCCACGGCGCCGCCCATCGTCGCCAAAGTCACCGCTTCAAATAAGAACTGTTTGAGAATGTCCGCTTTGCGCGCGCCGAGCGCCTTGCGGATGCCAATTTCCTTGGTGCGCTCGGTGACCGACACCAGCATGATGTTCATGATCACAATCGCGCCCACTATCAGCGCGATGCCGGGTACCAACATCGCCACGATAAAGATGGTGCCGAAGAGGCGGTCGCGCAGGCCGGTAATCGCATCTGGCGTGACAATGCCGAAGCTATCTTTATCTTTCGGCTCGAGATGACGGCGCGCGCGCATGAGAAAGCGTGTTTCCTCAACCGCATCACTGAAAACTTCATCAGACCGCGCGGTCGCGGTGAAATAAAGCGAGCGCTGACGCACCAAAGGCCCGAAGTCGAGCTGGTATGTCTTCAACGGGATCACGATGAAGGCGTCCTGCGGGATGCCGAAGACCGTGCCCTTCACGGCTTCAACGCCGACGACGCGATAAGGCAGGCCGCGAATGTAAATCTCGCCGCCGACCGGATTGCCGGCCGGGAATAGCTTGTTGGCGATGTCCGCTCCGAT
>DATEPC010000040.1:0-65896 GCA_035273405.1 Pyrinomonadaceae bacterium
ATCGTCGGCTATGACGACAACGCCGAAATCGTTTCCGATTGGACGGACGATGCGAAGAAGATCCAGGGCGAGCTGAAGACGTTTCGGAAGAAGGGTGAGCCGCATTTATTCGACGCGATGCTTGCGGTGATTGAGGACGCCTTGCGTCCGCTTACATCGCAGAAGCGTGCGATCGTAGTCATCAGCGACGGACTGGATAAGGGCAGCAAAGCAAAGTTCAATCAGGCGCTTGCGGCGTTACAGCAACTCGATATTGCCGTCTATTGCGTCCAGGCGCCCGACCGCACGCGCGGTGCGATTCGTCGCGACGTGCCGAAACCACGGCAGGTCATTGACGAGCTCGCCGAAGGAACGGGAGGCAGTATTTTCCCAATAGATGATCCCGGCTCGGCCGCTAAAGCGATCGCCGACGAGCTGCGGAGGAGTCGTTATGTCCTGTCGTATTTGCCGAAGAGCGTCCTCGCAAGCGAGCCGCGCCGGTTGTTGGTTGTAGCTGAGAGCGGAATTGTCGCGCGCTCAAAGACGATGCAGCCGCCGAATTGATTTTCTTGTGCTTCTGGCGTTTAGAGGCGGGCGTTGCCCGCCTTTTTTGTTCTACACGACCAACGCGGGCTAGTGCCCGGGTGCTTTAGCACGTGCACTACGAGTGCCGGCGAGCCGGACAAGTCCGGCTTCAAAAGGGCCTTCACGTCTTCTTCCTTGAATAGATATAAAAAAGCGTCACGATAATTATCAGGAGAATGATCTCCCAAAAGACGAACACGGATGGCTCGAATCGACCCAGTTCGTCATGCGCGTCCATGTAGATGATGAACGTGCCGAACGAAATTCCGGCAACCAACCAGATGATTTGACGCTTTGTGTCCCACATTCGACGGAAACTCTGTGCTTAGTGCTTAGTGCTTAGTAATTGGTGCTTTGTTTGGATTCCAAACCGGTCGAATCACGTCAAAGTACAAAGTACAAAGTACAAAGCACTAATCCAGGTTGATTCTCATCCGCGGCAACACCCGCGATTCTCCATTCATATTAGCTGGAATCTCGCCGATGCGTTTTGCTCCCATGCGCGCGTAGAATCCTTCCGCGTAGGGATCGGCTGAGAGTTCAATCCCTCTTGCGCCGCGCTCCACGGCCCGTGCTCTTACATACTCGAACAGAGCGCGACCAACACCGCTGCCCATCTGCTCAGGTCTGATCCACATGTGCTCGATTTCTGCGAGCGAGTCCGTCATTACGAGCGCGCAACAACCGACGACTGCGCCATTGATCGTGGCTGCAAAGACCTCTTGAGTCCTGATGAATTCACCAGAGATGGTCAGGTCCGTCCGCCACTGTTCAATCCAGCTTTCGGGATACTTCCAGTGACGTTTAGCCGCATGCGCAATTTCGGTGAGAGTGTCTGCTTCCTCCGGATTGGCGCGGCGAATCTCGATGCGCATGGTGCGCGCAGTCTAACATGCGGCGGAGCATTAGCCCGACCGTAAGGGAAGGCTCATCACTACGATTGTAGTATTCTGCGATTCAATGCAACGCATCGTCTTTCTCGAACGCGAAACCATCCAGGCAAACTTTCGCCGTCCCAACTTCGATCATGAGTGGGTCGAGTACGCAGATACTCTTCCGCCAGAGGTCGTCGAACGTGTGCAGTCCGCATCGATCATCATCAGCAACAAACTTTCTCTGGGTGAGCTGCAACTGGCGCACGCTCCTGATGTGAAGTTGATAGCGATTGCGGCGACTGGTTCGGACTGCGTCGATCTGGACTATTGCCGTCGCCGCGGAATCACCGTCTGCAACGTGCGCGGCTATGCCGTGAATTCGGTGCCGGAGCATGTGCTTATGCTGATTTTGGCTCTGCGCCGCAATCTGCTGCTTTACCGGCAAGACGTTCAGAGTAGGAAATGGCAGCAGTCGAAACAATTCTGTTTACTGAGTTATCCGCTGAACGACATCAAAGGCAGCACCATCGGCATTATCGGTTATGGCTCGATCGGCAGGTCCATGGCGCAGCTTGGCGAATCGGTTGGCATGAAAGTTCTGATTGCAGAACACAAGAACGCGAAATCGATTCGCGCCGGACGCACGGCGTTCGATGAGGTGCTCGCGCAAAGCGATGTTGTAACTTTGCACTGTCCGTTAACCGACGAAACGCGCGACATGTTTGGCCGGCGCGAATTCGAAATGATGAAGCGGGGTGCGCTGCTGATTAACACCGCGCGCGGCGCGCTAATTCAGGACGAAGCGTTGATTGCGACGTTACGAGAAGGTTTGATTGCCGGAGGGGCAAGCGATGTGTTGCGGGAAGAGCCGCCCCGTGAGGGGAGTCCACTGCTGGATCTCAATATGGCGAACTTTATTGTTACTCCCCACGTGGCTTGGGCCAGCGACGAAGCGATGCAGGCCCTCGCGGACAAGGTCATCGACAACTTGGAAGCGTTTGTGGCGGGACGGCCCCAGAACGTGCTGACGTGAACGTTTTAGGTGCGGTACGAATGCCCGAGGACTTAGACGTTTAAGCTGCGACGCTTGGGCCGCAACAAGAACGCCGCACAAGGGCGGCGTCTGAACGGGATTCAATTCGCCGCATAAGTGCGGCGGCTTAACATCAATCACTCGTAATCAGGACGTGGCGGCTTCGCTCGCAGGGTGATCTACTTCTTCGGTCGTGTAGAGGTTAAGGATTTCCTTGCCCTGGCGTGAGCGCGGATCTATCGTGCGAACGTGCTTGCGGCCCTTCATCTCCCAAATAGCCGTGACGACGCCGTCTTTCTCGACAGCCTGATAAGTGATCTCGTCTTCTGATGATGTGGGCTCGGCAATAGCCGGTGCGGATTCGTTTTCGGACATCAAACTCTGATTTGCTCCTCTTGCGTTAGCGGATTTTGCGTTAATCGAATTCTGTCACAGCGATGAAGTCGATGTCTAGGAGCGTGAGGGTGTAGGTGTGGGGTTTAGGGTGTAGATACGTCAGACTGCAGCAATACCACAAGCAAAAACCAATTCTTTAAGAGAGAGAGTGGGTGAGAAGTTTTTTATCACGGCAGCAAGACCCACCCCCAACACGCTATGTCCTGCCCCCCAACTCGGTAGCAACTTCAACGGCTCGCCTCGCGTTCACCACGCCCCAGCCCTGCCGATCGACCTCGACATCCGGCACTCGTTCGGCCGTGCCAATGAGTATTCGTTTGATTTGCTGTGGGGTCAGCTGCGGATTCGCTTCCAACATGCACGCGATAATTGACGACACGATCGGGGCCGCGAATGAAGTCCCATCGACGTACTTGTAGTGTTCATTGATGACGTTGCCTTCACGCAGCTTGATGGTGATGAGCTGACGTAACAGCGGGATGCGCAGGCTGGCGGCCTGATCGAGATCTTTATCGACGCCACGATTCGCAGCGATCAGGTCCGATAACTCATCGTCCGATGCCGAATCGAGTTGCGCGTACAGCTCCGCTTCCTCAGCCGTCGGCGTGTGCGGCAGGATCGGCGCGGCTACCCAAATGCCCGGCGCAATCAATTCCGGCTTTTGCAGTCCATCAATCGTCGGACCGAATGACGAGCGATACATTCCACGCCGCGCGCGATCTGTTGAGTTCTGATCATCAAGCCCACCGACCGCGATGCATGAAGGCGCGCTTGCCGGCGGCAAAACGGGATGACCGGGAATGTGGCCGGCATTGCCGACTGCGCAAACAATAGTCAACCCTTCACGCGCGCACTCTTCGACCGTTTGCGAAAGCTCGTTCGTTAAGTAACTTTCATCAAAGTCGCCGCCCGCGGAAATGTTCACCACCCGAATGTTGTGTTCTTCGCGGTGCTCCAAGACCCACTCGAGCCCGCGGCGAATGTGGTCTTCTGAGATTCGGCCCGTCAAACCAATCTTCACCAGGACTAGATCAGCTTCAGACGCGATGCCTCGGTAAACGCCGTCCGACAGCGCGCCGCTGCCGGCAGCAACGACTGAGGTCATCATGCCGTGCCAGCTTGCGACATCGGCCGTGTGCAGTGAAGTGTCATCGCCACCCGTGGCGAAGAGGCTGTGGTAAGCGACGATTCGCTTTCGCGGTTCAGTCAGGTCGCGATGGGCGTAGAAACCCGAGTCGAGAAATGCCATCGTTACGCCGCGCCCGCTGAACCGTTCGTCGGCGTCCATACGCAAAGGCGTCGGCAAGACGAAAGCGTTTTGTTCGAAGACCGTCTGATGTGACTCGATCTGCCGTTGGGCTCGCGTGAACAGCTCAATGCAGCGGGCGCAGATCGTCTCGGCATTTTTCGCGTTCGATTGAAGAATCGTGCGGATGTTTTCAGGCAGGGCACTCACTGGAAGAATCGGGCCCTGGGCCATCCGGTCGCAGAGGGAACAGGTCTTCGCGAGTTCCGCCTGCTCCAGTAAGGATGCCGTTTCAGTCATTGGTGATGGTGGAAGACGATCTTACAGTTGATTCTCTGACCCGGTCGCTACGCTCCCGGTACTGACCAGAACGCTACGCTCGCGGTGCTGACGAGTCCGCAAACACTCTGGGCATTCGTGCCAGCTTTTGCAAATTCAGAATGTGCGCGACGAAAACCGGCCGCGCGTAGAAGGCTCGCGAAGTGCTGCCATGGCCGGCGCCTTTCGTACGCGCCTGCACCAGCTTACCCAGGTTCCCGGTGACCGATTCAATTCCGCCGGTTCGAATTTGCGCACGAATCGTTTCGTAATCTGCCACAACTTGTTCACGAATTTTAGGGTTATCGAGATCGAACTCAGCCGCCGAGTGAAGGATCGAGCGTTTCTCTTCCGCGCTTTCGTAGATTCGGCCCACTGCCAGCAGCCGGCGCAACTTATCGTATAGATGGCTGTCTTCAAATCTGTTGGCAAGCATTTCGGTCGGCTCGAGCATCGTGATGGCCATCGATTCTTTAACGCGGAGCGAGCCGTCACGCGCGTAGTTCAGCGCCACCAGCTTCAAATCCCACGTGCCAAAATCCGGCGCCTGCCGCGAGTTTTGCGCCAGCCCGAGGTAGCGTTCGAGAACCAAACCGGCCCATCCTTTGTTCTTCCGTCCGTTCTTCCAGACCGCAATCTTGTACTCGTCGGCCATCGCGCGCAGATCCTTGCCGACGATGAGGTTTAACCGGCGGATGGCCTCTTTGCGATCGAGTGTTTGAGTCGTAATGAAGAACATGTTTGAGCGTCGTGGAGCGCACGCATCCTTGCTTGCGGTACGCCGGCATCAGCGTGCGGTACGCTGGCATCCTTGCGTGCGGTACGCTGGCATCTGCCGGGTTCTTGTGTTTCTTGCCGCGTAGCGGCGAAATGTTTATAGCACGACCTATGTCTCCAGAATCACTGGCGCGAGATGAAATGGCGATGGCCATTTCATCTCGCGCCAACCTAAGAGGATTGCTTTTGGTTCTATAAACATTTCGCGCCTAACGGCGCTGTCGGATGGCGGCCCGTCTACAACCTTAACTTCGCGTTTTGTAACTCTCGCGCCACGCTGTCAGGCGCGGTGCCGCCGACTTGTGCTTTCGATGCGAGCGTTCTCTCGAGCGAAAGTGACTCGAACACGTCATCTTCGATCGCGGGCGCGAAGGATTTCATTTCATCGAGGGTTAGTTGATCCAACTCTGCACCGCGCTTGAGCGCGTGCATTACAATTCGTCCGACGGTTTCATGTGCCTCGCGAAACGGCAGGCCTTTGCCCACGAGATAATCCGCAAGCTCAGTCGCGTTGAGGTAACCATGCGTCGCCGCTTCGCGCGCCCGCGTCCCGTTCACTGTCATGTTCCGCAGCACGGTCGCGGTTACCGCCAGGCAAGCGCTGGTCGTATCAACGGTATCGAACAGCGCTTCTTTGTCTTCCTGCATGTCTTTGTTATAGGCGAGCGGCAAACCTTTCATCGTCGTCAACAAAGAGATGAGATGGCCAAAGACACGCCCCGCTTTTCCGCGCACCAGCTCCATCGAATCCGGGTTTTTCTTTTGCGGCATCAGGCTTGAACCCGTAGCCACCGCATCGCCCAATTCAAAGAACCCGAACTCCGACGTTGAGTAGAGAATGACGTCTTCGGCCATGCGCGAGAGATGCACCAGGACGAGCGCCGCCGCGCTGATAAATTCAATGACGAAGTCACGGTCACTGACAGCATCCAGGCTGTTGCGTGAACTTGATTCGAATCCAAGCGTGCGCGCCACGGCTTCGCGATCGATCGCATAAGAGGTTCCGGCCAGGGCGGCAGAGCCGAGCGGCATCACATTAACTCGTTTCCGAACAACGGCAAGCCGTTCGCGATCACGCGCCAGCATTTCGAAATAAGCGAGCGACCAATGCGCCAACAGAATCGGTTGGGCTCGTTGCAGGTGGGTGTAGCCGGGAAGCGCGACCTGTTGATTGGCTTCCGAGAAATCAAGCAGAGCAAGCTGAGTCTCGCGCAGCGAATCTTGCAGACGAGCAGTTTCATCGCGCAGCCAGAGACGCAGATCAGTTGCCACTTGATCGTTCCGGCTGCGGCCTGTGTGGAGCTTGCGGCCGGCGTCGCCAATCATCTCTACCAGCCGAGCTTCAACAAACGAATGCACATCTTCCGACGGTAGCTCGTCGAAATAGTTCGCATTCGTTTCTCCGGCTTCGCCAATTCGGTTGAGAGCCGATTTGATCTGTTCGGCTTCGGCGCCTGTCAGGACTCCCGCGCTGAGTAGACCTTCGCAATGCGCAATGCTGGCTTGCAGGTCAGCTTGAAATAGCCGGCGATCGAACGAAAACGACTGATTGAATTCGGCAAATCCGCGATCCGCTTGCCCGGTGAAGCGGCCTCCCCACAATTTCTGCGATTGACCATCGCGCATAATTCCTGTAGTTTATGCAGCTATGCGGATAAAATGCAACTATTCTGCATCAGCAAGCGTCTGAAGAATCGGCTACGCGTCGGATGATAAAGCGAGAACGACAGAAGCGCATTCTAAATCTTATTCGGGCGAAGCGCATTGGTACGCAGGAGGAACTTCGCGCGGAGCTCGTGCGGTCAGGCGTACCGGCCACGCAGTCCAGCGTCTCGCGCGATTTGGATGAGCTGGGCGTCGTCAAGCATCACGGGTTTTACGCGCTGCCACAGGCGAATGGTGACGCGGCGCGTGGGTTGGTCAGTCTGGACATAGCGGGTGACGTGCTGGTGATTGCGAAGTGTCTACCCGGCCGGGCTTCCGCGGTTGCCGTTGAGATTGACGACGCCGCAATTGTAGAGATCGTCGGCACGCTCGCCGGTGAGGACACAATTTTCATTGCCACGCACGATCAGAAATCGCAGCGCGCAGTCATGAAAAAGATTTGGGAGATGTTTCGGTAGGTCAGCACGAAGAGATGACTAGCAAAACAATAAATAAGATCATTCTCGCCTACTCGGGCGGGCTCGACACGTCGATCATGCTGCACTGGCTGAAAGAGAAGTATCAGTGCGAGATCGTCTGCTACTGCGCCGATGTTGGTCAGGGCGCTGAGATGGACGGTCTCGAAGAGAAAGCGAAGGCGAGCGGCGCGTCGAAGTTGTATATCGAGGACCTGCGAGAAGAGTTCGTCCGCGATTACGTATGGACGTCGGTCAAAGCGAACGCCGTTTATGAAGGCGTGTACCTGATGGGTACTTCGCTGGCTCGACCCGTGATCGCGAAGCGCCAGATTGAGATCGCCCGGCAGGAAAATGCCGATGCTGTCGCTCACGGCGCTACCGGCAAAGGAAACGATCAGGTGCGGTTCGAACTCACTTATTACGCTTTGCAGCCTGACATCAAAGTTATCGCGCCCTGGCGCGAGTGGGAACTTGGGGGCCGCACGGATCTGATTGCTTACGCCGAAAGCTTCGGAATCCCGGTAACGGCGACGATTGATAAGCCGTACTCGACCGATAGGAACTTGATGCATGTTTCTTATGAAGGCGGGATTCTTGAAGACCCATGGGCGGAGCCGCCCGAGAACATCTTTCAGATGACTGTGTCGCCCGAACACGCCGAAGAAGAGGCTGAGTACATTGAAATTCGATTTGAGAAAGGTGAGCCGGTCTCTGTGAATGGTGAACAGTTGGATCCCGTTTCGCTGCTGTCAAAGCTGAATGAAATCGGCGGTGCGCACGGGATCGGCCGCGTCGATCTGGTCGAGAATCGCTTCGTAGGCATGAAGTCACGCGGCGTTTACGAAACGCCGGGCGTGACAATCTTGCATGCCGCGCATCGTGCTTTGGAATCCATCACCATGGATCGTGAGGTGATGCACTTGCGTGATTCGTTGGGAGTGAAGTTCGCGGAGAACATCTATTACGGCTTTTGGTTTGCGCCCGAATTCGACTTGATGCGCAAGATGATCGACGAAACGCAAGTTTCCGTAACGGGTGACGTGAGGCTGAAGCTGTATCGCGGAAACGTAATTGTCACCGGCCGCCGTTCGCAGAACTCGCTTTACGACGAGCGCATTGCGACCTTTGAAGCGGACACGGTTTACAACCAGCGCGACGCGGAAGGATTCATTAAGCTGAATGCGTTGCGCTTGCGTTTAGGAGGTCATAGGTAATTCATTGAGTGTTTAGAGGCGGGCGTTGCCCGCCGACGAGCTGGAAGCAATTCGGCGGGCAACGCCCGCCTTTAAACTTCCTGAAAGAATCACAAGAATTATGAAGCAAATCGAAATAGACAAGATTGGATCGGCGACATCGCCGCTTAATTTGGCGCGAACGGTGACGATCGTTCCGTCGAATGGTCCGGCCCGAGCCGGCGATGTAGTCGTGGTGCGCGCGCTCACTGACAACGCGACGTACAACATGCTCGAGTTACCGACCGGCAGGTTGGCGAAGGTTAATCCCGGAGACGTTGTCGCCGGTGTGCTGGGGCGCCGTCGCGCGCTGAAAGGGTTCGTCGGAGATGTGCCCGAGACGGTGAAAGCCGGCGACGAACTCCATCTTCTGAATCTTGGGGGAGTGATCGGGAAGTGCAGTGGCCATCACTCGAGTCTGAATGACGCGATCAAAGTCGAAGTGCTGGGCCTGGCGGTGAACGATGGCGGTTCGATTCAAAACATCGCTGACGTTGCGTTGCCTGCGCGAGACACGCTGGGGCCGACCGCGCCTCTGGTTGTGATCGCCGGCGCATGCATGAACAGCGGCAAGACGTACGCGGCGACGGAAATTATTCAATTGGGCACGCGGGCCGGACTGCGAATCGCGGCCGCGAAACTTTCGGGAGTGGCCTGTCTCCGCGACACACTGAACATGCAGGACCACGGTGCGATTGCCACGGCCAGCTTTCTCGATTGTGGTTTGCCGTCCACCGTGGGCGCAGGGGATTTGGCGCCGGTCGCGAAGTCGATCATCTCGCGACTGAACGAAAGCGCGCCGGATTTGATTGTGATCGAACTCGGTGACGGGATACTTGGTGGCTATTCAGTCGAGTCGATTTTCGAAGACGCCGAGCTGCGCGAAGCGATTGCGGCGCTGGTTTTCTGCGCGTCTGACTACGTCGCTGCGTGGGGTGGAATCGAGCTATTGCGCCGGCGCGGAATGAACGTCGATCTCGTGGCCGGCTCAGTCACCGACTCACAAATGGGCGAAGACTACATCGAGCGCGAGTTTAGTGTGCCGGCGGCGAACGTGAGACGGAATGGTTCGAAGCTTTGGGACGTAGTCAGAACTGCCTGCGGTAGCGGGCGGTTGGTTGCGGACATGAGGTCAGTACCCGGAGCGGTAGCGACGGGGTAAACCGACTACGACCCGGCCGCTACCGCTCCAGGTACTGACCTCATCAATTAACATGAAACTCAAGATCGGCATCTTTGGCGGCTCAGGCTACGGCGGATCGGAACTGCTGCGCATTCTGCTTCAGCATCCATCAGCTGACATTCGTTTTGTCACGGCGAACGAACACGCGGGCAAAGCTGTTGGCGAGGTGCATAAGAACCTGCTTGGCCTGACGAATCTAACATTCATAAAAGCTGAGGCCGAGGCTGCTGACGCCCATGCGGACCTCGACTGTGTGTTCCTGGCTTTACCGCACGGCCAGGCGATGGAAATCGCGCCGAAGCTCCCGTCGAATGTGAAGGTGATCGATTTGTCGGGTGACTTCCGTCTTAGCGATTCGGAAGTTTTCGCAGAGCACTATGGCCGTGAACACAGCGCGATGACGGCGCAGACTGAATTTGTTTACGGCCTGACTGAGACGAATCGCCAAGCAATCAAGGCCGCGGACCGAATAGCCAACCCGGGTTGTTTTGCGACCGCGACGTTGCTGGGGTTGGCGCCGCTGGTGGCGAATAATCTCCTGGCGAGTCGAGTGGTGGTCGATGCGAAGACAGGCTCGTCAGGTTCCGGCGCCAAAGCGGCGGCGAACACGCATCACCCGCAGCGGAGCACTTCGTTTTACGCCTACAAGCCGTTCACACACCAGCATGTGCCGGAAATCGAGCAGGAACTGAAATCGATTGGCGAGTGGAACAACGAACTTATTTTCATGACGCACTCGCTGCCCGTAGCGCGCGGGATTTTCGCGTCGAGCTATACCGAGACTAAAACAGAATTAAGCGCGGCTGCCGCGCGCGATATGTTTGCTGATTTCTATCGCGATTCATTTTTTATTCGACTCGTTGAAGGGTCACCGGACATTAATTGGGTCAAGACTACGAACTTTTGCGACATCGGCTTCGCTTCACGCGGTCGACAGCTCGTCGTGTTCAGTGCGCTCGACAATCTCGTGAAGGGCGCTTCGGGGCAGGCGGTGCAAAATATGAATTTGATGTTTGGGTTGGATGAGAAGACCGGGTTGATACTGGTGGGAACAAATCCGTGAAAGGGAATTAACCACAGAGGACACAGAGAAGAGTACAAATCAGATAGTTCGCTTCCGCTGCCGGCTCTTCATTTTGTGTTCTTGTTATTCTCGGTGTCCTCTGTGGTGAAAATGAATGCCGAGAGCTTTAGAAGACATCACGGAGCTCGAAGAGCGCTTCCAGCTCGCGACGTATAAGAAGATGCCGATCGTCGCGGAGCGGGGCGAGGGCTGTTGGATCTACGCGAGTAACGGCGAGCGGTATCTCGATCTGTACGGTGGGCACGCGGTGGCGGGCACAGGTCATTGCCATCCGCATGTCGTGGGCGCAATTAAACAGCAGGCCGACGACTTGCTCTTCTATTCGAATCTCGTCTATTCGGACGCACGTGCTCGCGCGGCAGAGAAACTGGTTTCAATCGCTCCTGACGCCCTTACCAAAGCGTTCTTTTGTAACTCGGGAACTGAGGCTAATGAAAACGCGATGCGCATGGCCCGGATGGCTACGGGCCGCGAAAACGTCATCACGTTCGGGGGTGGATTCCATGGGCGCACGGCTGACGCGATCAGCGCGACCTTTCTCGGCAAGTATCGTGAGTTGGGAAAGCCAAACGTGCCGGGGCACCTGAAAGCTGAGTTCGGAGACATCGATTCCGTTCGGGCGCTGGCCGATGACTCTGTCGCCGCCATCATGTTGGAACCGATTCAGTCGATGGCTGGCGTACGGATGGCGAAAGAGTCCTTTTATCAGGCCTTGCGTGACCTGTGTGACGAGCGCGGTGTCGTTTTGATTTACGACGAAGTGCAGACGGGCTTGGGTCGCACAGGGCAATGGTTTTTTGCCGGCAGCGCAGCGGGCGGCGGAGTGACGCCGGATATCATCACGCTGGCAAAGGCGCTCGGCAGCGGCATTCCGGTGGGCGCGTGTCTTGTCACCCACAAAATCGCTTCGCACATTAAAGAAAACGATCTCGGCACAACCTTCGGTGGTGGGATGATTGCGATGGCTGCGGTCAACGCGACGCTTGAAGCAATCGAAAACGATCGAATGTTGGAAAACGTTCGTGAGGTTGAGGCGTATCTGCGCGAGCGTCTGAGGGATGTCCAACAGGTGGTTCGTGTTCGCGGCCTCGGATTCCTGCTCGGCATTGAGTTCAAAGAAAACGCGAAAGCCGTTCATGAAGTGCTGCTCGATCGAAGAATCATCACCGGCACGTCGAGCGATCCAAACGTGTTGCGGCTCTTGCCGCCACTGTGTTTGGCGCCGGCAGAGGTTGATTTGTTTATTGGTGCACTTCGAAGCGCGTTAAGCGCGATGTGAGCGCACTTACTGCGTGCGTGCTTCGGCATTGGCGGCTTTCAGCGCCGAGGCTCAGCCTCGGCTAATGACAAAGATGGCAGGTTTCGGAAAGGCTCAGCCTTTCCGCACTGCCGGGCGGCACAGCCGCAAATGAACGTCCAGGGGCAGCAGAACGAAGATGAGTTACGCGTGGTATGACTTGGCAGGAAATATCGGCGTCGTGCTGATGGTCCTGGGCTATCTTTTGCTGCAGGCCGAAAAGATTCGGAGCAGCGATCTCAGCTATTCACTGATGAACGGGGTCGGAGCTTTGCTGGTTCTGGTTTCGCTGCTCTACCGCTTCAACCTGTCGGCGTTTCTGGTCGAGGCGTTTTGGCTGCTCATCAGTATCTACGGCCTGATCAAGTTTGCCGCGCGGCCGCGCGCGAAGGAGAGCCGCTGACAGATGCCCCGTGATTTTTTGAAAACCAGCGACTGGCCGGCCAAGGAACTCCAGGCGCTAATCGAATCGGCGGTTGGGTTCAAAACCGGCAAAGACCGGAACCAGACCCTGGCCGGTCGCTCGGTCGCGCTCGTCTTTTTCAATCCCAGTCTGCGGACGCGCGCGTCGATGCAAGTTGGGATTTACGAACTCGGTGGAAACACGGTGGTGCTTGAGCCGGGCGGCACCAGCTGGACGCTGGAACATCGCGAAGGCGTGGTGATGGATTCGGACAAGACTGAGCATGTGGCGGAGTTTGTGCGCGTGCTTGGTCGCTACTGCGTCGCCATCGGCGTGCGGACTTTCGCCGCGCTCAAGAATTGGGAGGAGGAGCGGACTGATCCGATTCTGAATGCGTTCGCAAAGTATTCCGAAGTGCCGATCATCAATTTGGAGTCCGCGATGCATCATCCCTGTCAGGCTTTGGCCGACATGATGACGATTCGCGAAAAGCTCGGCGCCGACCGGAAGAAAGTTTTGCTGACGTGGGCGTGGCACCCCAAGCCTCTGCCGATGGCCGTGCCGAACAGTTTTGCGCTTGCAGCCGCGCAAATGGGACACGAGCTGACGATCGCGCACCCGCCCGGGTACGAGCTTGACGATGAACTGATGGAAGAAATCGCGCGACAGGCCGCAGGGGCAGGAGGCAGGATCACCATTTCAAACGACATCGACGCATCATCCGAAGATGTCGAAGTCGTGTATGCGAAAAGTTGGGGCAGCAAGAGGTTTTACGGCGCGCCGGAGAAAGACATCGCCGAACGCCAACAGCATCGCGGTAAGTGGCTTGTCGATGAAGCGAAGATGGCGCGTACGAACGATGGCATCTTCATGCATTGTTTGCCGGTGCGGCGGAATGTGATTGTGACGGATGGCGTGATTGATTCTGCGGCGTCTGTGGTGATCGACGAGGCCGAAAATCGTTTGCACGTGCAGAAAGCTATCATGGCAGCTTTGCTGGGAAAGGAATACTAGCCGCGGATGAACGCAGATCGGGGATTCGAGCAAGAGAATTTGCGATCTTTTCCGCGAATATCCGCGTTAATCTGCGGCCAAGACATCGATGACTGACACCAGCGAAATCGGAAGCCAACTGCGACTCGATCTTCTGCGCGAAGCGCTGCCGTACATCCGGCGCTTCAAAGGCAAGACCTTCGTGGTGAAGTTCTCAGGCAAGGTCACCGAAGATCGCGATCAGCTAATCTCGTTGTCGGAAGAGTTGGCGCTGATGCATCAGGTGGGAATTCGCATCTGCGTTGTACATGGCGGCGGGAAGCAGCTCAGCCAGTTGGCTGAGAAGATGGGCGTCGCGCAGACGATAATCGAAGGCCGTCGTGTTACCGACGACGAGACGCTGGAAATGGCGAAGATGGTCTTCGCCGGCACAATTAATACGAACATCCTGGCGGCGTTACGGCATCGTGGCACTCACGCGGTCGGCCTTTCCGGTGTCGACGGGAACATCGTTCATGCCGAACGACGCCCACCAAAGGAAATTGTCGATCGCGCGACGGGCGAAAGCGCGCAGGTTGATTTCGGTCACGTCGGTGACATTCTCGAAATCGATTCGAAGCTGTTGAAGGTTCTGCTCGATCACGACTACCTGCCCGTGATTTCTTCGCTCGGCGCGGACGCGGAAGGCAAGGTTTTCAACATCAATGCCGACACAATCGCTTCCGAGATCGCCATTCAACTAGATGCTGAAAAGTTGGTTTTGCTCTCAGACGTAGATGGAATCTATCTGCCCACGGGCGCGGCGAAAACCAAGCTATCGCGAATGACCGCGGACGAGGCCGACGAGCTTATCAAGAACGGCGTGGCGACGGGTGGAATGGTGCCCAAGCTGCAGAACATCATCGACGTCCTGCGCCGTGGCGTCCGCAGTGCCCACATTATCAACGGCAACGCGCGAAATGCTTTGTTGGCGGAAGTTTTCACCAATGAAGGCACGGGAACGATGATCGTCGCTTAGCCGCCGCATCCCTATTCCATTTGCGGTACCGCCTGAAACGATATCGTAAGTAATCTCGCCTCGGCATAATCCCGCACATTCCCCGGCAACTCGGTTTTTCTTTAAATTTCAACGGATTATCCCTTGGGCGGCCGCCGGAGGGTCATGGCACAACCATTGCCATTCGCCTCAGCCGGAGGGCGTTTTATGAAAAAGTTATTCGCATTCATCATCACCACAGCAATTCTGGCAACCATGGCAGCACCGACTTTCGCGCAACGCCGACGACGGGTTGAGAGCCAGAGCTACGATTCACGGACTTACAGTTCGCGGACGTATTACAGCAACCGGGCGTATGACAACCGCGGTTACTACGATTACAACAACCGGAACCGAAGCGTCTGGAGCAGACACCGCGACAAGCTGACCGTGGCAGCGGGAACGGGCGCCGGCGCCGCGATTGGCGCAATGACCGGCGGAAAGAAGGGAGCCCTCATCGGGGCGCTTCTGGGCGCGGGCGGTTCGGCTCTGTACACATACAAGATTCGTAATCGCGGTTATCGCCGCTAACGAACTGCAGATTGAGTTCGGTTGTCGCGAGACAACCGTGGGTTGAGGCCGGATTGTGAAGGGGAGAGCGCAGTCCGGCCTCGCAACCAAAATAAAGAGTTAGCTGGTTTGAAAACAAATTGAATTCGGTTGTCGCAGGACGACCGTGAGTTGAGGCCGGATTGTGAAGGGGAGAGCGCGATCCGGCCTCGATTTCTTTTTTGGGTACGCACGCGTCACGCGTGCTGCACGCTGGAAGCGTGCGTACCGATTACGGATAGATCAAGTTGCGGAGTTTCTCTGCCCAGTCCTCATCCAGACCTTGCAGAACGACATACTGCTCGATGGCCGCATCGCGCGCGCCGCTCGCCAACAAAATCTTGCCTAAATTGTAATAAGCCTTACCAAAGTCAGGCTTAAGACGAATTGCCTGGCGGAAGGTTTCGGTGGCTTCTTCATTTTTCGCCGCGGCGGCGTAGGCTTCTCCCAGACTATTCTGCGCGTTTGCGTCACCCGGCTTAAGCATCGCGAGTTGTTTGAATGCTTCGATCGCCTCAGGGTACTTCTTCATCTGCAGGTACCGCTGCGCCAGGCGGTCGTACGCGCTCGAGTAATCGGGCCGCAGACGAATCGCGTTCTTGTAAGCGCCTACCTCATCATCGAATTGGCCCGAATCGCGATAAGTGAGACCAAGCGCGTAGTACGCATCCGCAGCGTTGTACGGATCGAGCTTAATCGCCTGGCGATACGCGGTTTCCGCTTCCCGATACTGCTTCAGGTAATAATTGGCGAGGCCGATGTTGAAGTAAGACTCAGCCGTCGGTCGAATGCTGACAGCCTTTTTCGATGCTTCAATCGCGTCGGCGTGGCGAAGCAACTTCTCGTGACAGAAACCGGTTTGTGCCCAAGCCTCTGCGTAACCGCTGTCGGCTTCCGTGGCTTTCTGAAAATAGGGAAGCGCGCCCTGGCAATCGTCTTTAGATAGAAACGTCAGACCGTTGCGAAAGAACTCAACGGCGCGCGCGCGTTTGTTACGGCTGGTCGCGGCCACCAATTCACCGAGCGACACGCTTTGGCCAGGTTGCGCGCTTGCTGAACGATCCAGTTGCGCTATTCGATCCGAAGGAATAGCGAAGTTGACGCTTTGGCCGCCCGTGACTTGTAAGGTAGCAACGCCGATCACCTGTCCGTGCATGTTGACGACGGGACTGCCGCTTGAGCCGGGAGAAATCGGCGCCGTGATCTGAATGATGCGACCAAAGCCGGGAATGTCCCGCACCGCTGAAACGATCCCGTTTGTCACGCTGCCTTCCAGGCCGAATGGATTGCCGATGACGACGATGCTTTCGCCTTCCTGGGGTGAGGTGCGATCGAGCGGCAATGGCCGCACGAGTTGTCGCGGCGCATCGACTTTCAGGAGCGCCACGTCCCCTTCGGCATCGACGGCGAGGACAGCCCGGACGGGAAAATTGGTGCCGCTGTTTAGGTGAACTTCGGCCCGGTAAGCGCCGTCGATCAGATGCCGGTTGGTGACGACGCGATCGTAGTCGATGAAGAATCCGCTGCCGCGAGAAAGTTTTTCGCCGCGCGCGTCGAATGTCTCAATGGCCACGGCGGAAGGCTTGATGCGGCGCACCAACTCAGGCAGTTGATCCTGCGCCCGGAGTTCAGTTGCCGAACCCAAGCCCGCGAGCACGACGAAAATGGAGATGAGGGAAAAGCGCACGCGGGTTACTGCTTTCATTCGCGCTTAGTATATCGCGCACTCAGAGGTTTTGCGCGGCGGGAGCGCCAAAGTTTTGGTTGGCTTCGTCATAGATTGCTTTGGTGGTCTGGTGCGAGCCGAAAATAAAGAGACCAGTCTCTGAACTGAAATAGTGCTTTTGATCGGCCGTGTCAAAGCGAAGCCACGAGAGCATGCCGTTCGGCCACGGACATTTTCCCAGCCAGTTAATGCGCGAATTCCCGGGCGCAAATTGCAAGGTTAAGGGAGTTCCAGACAAGGTCTCGCCGAGAAACATCACACTCCCGGGCACAACGATGATGACGCCCGCGCCATTCCAGGGAAAGAATTTCAAGAGGGAATCGAACTTCTGCTGCGAAGCGTAACGTGCAGGAAACCAGCGCTTGGTGCCGATCAGATCGGCGCGACCGGCAAGCATGCGTTGAACGATCTTTTTGCGTTTGCTGTTTTGATAGAAGATGTAAATCCAGATTGCGATTACGGGAGTCACCGCCAGCAGGATGAACGCAATGATGAGGATAATCGCAACAATGACTTGGAGTGAGTCGCCGTCCATAGTTCCCCGTCCCGTTGGGACGAAATGTTTATAGAAGGACCGCTATTAAATCATATGTGAGACGGCGCGAAGCGAAAACTCGCTTCGCGCCGTCTCATGAACTTGCGGGTGTAACGCGATTCTATAAACATTACGCTCCTACGGAGCGTTCCCTCACGCTGCTTTTCCCCCTCTCCGCAAGCGGAGAGGGGGTTGGGGAGAGGTTGGCGACAACGCTAACCCCACCCCTAACCCCTCCCCGCTTGCGGGGAGGGGCATCACGTCGCACTATGACACCGACAACGCGAGCTCTTGGATTCGCGACACGATCTCATCCAGCTTCACGTCTTCGCTCTGCTTGGCGCGCCGGTCAAACAACTCGACAGCCCCGTCCGCGATCTTTCTGCCAATTGTGACGCGATAAGGAATGCCGATCAGATCGGCGTCTTTGAATTTTACGCCTGCGCGCTCTTCGCGATCGTCCAGCAGAACCTGCAATCCCGCGTCTTGCAGCTCCTGATAAAGCTTTTCGCCGGCCGCGCGCAGCTTCTCGTCTTTCATGTTCGTGACCGTGACAATCACATCGAACGGCGTGAGCGACTTGGGCCAGATGATCCCGTCAGCGTCATGGTTCTGCTCGATAGCGGCCGTAATGATGCGCTCGACGCCAATGCCGTAGCTGCCCATGACAATCGGGACTTCCTTGCCGTCAGCCGTCAACACCGACGCACCCATCGACTCGGAGTACTTGGTGCCGAGCTTGAAGATATGGCCAATTTCCATGGCTTTAAAAACTTCGAGTGTGCCGGTTTCGCAGCGCGGACACGGTTCGCCTGAATTGACTGTGCGCAGGTCCGCCCACTTATCGACTTCGATATCGCGTTCGATATCCACGCCGCGAATATGATAGTCGTCCTTGTTCGCGCCGGTCGTCATGTTGCGGCGGCCTTTGATTCCGTTGTCGGCGATAATTATCAGATTCTTGTTCCCGCCGCGCGCAGACTGTTTGGCGCGAACGCCGCCCAGACTGCCGGCACTCGCCGCGAGCAACTCGCGTATCTCTTCCGGATGCGCGGGTCGGGCAGCCGTCGATCCGAGCGCGTCATTCAACTTCACTTCGTGGAGTTGATGATCGCCACGCAACAGGGCAAGCACTGGCGTTAGTTCGTCATTCAGGGTTGCGAAGTAAACCAGCGTCTTGATCTGCCGGTCAGCCGGCGCGCCACCGGGAAATGTCGTCAGGTCTTCGATTGTGCGCACGCCCGGCGTTGGAAATTCTTCCGGAGAGGCCGGTCCAATTTCGTCTTCGACAGCCGCCAAACGCGACGTCGCTTTTTCGAGATTCGCCGCGTAATCACAGCTTGAACAGCTTGCGATCAAATCCTCGCCGGCGTCGGTGCGCGCGACGAACTCGTTCGATTCTGAGCCGCCCATCGAACCTGACGACGCTTCGACGATTGAAAATTCAATTCCGGAACGCGTGAAGATCTTCTTGTAGGCCTCGCGCTGATCTGTGAATGACTTGTCGAGTCCTTCCCAATCAACATCGAACGTGTACGCGTCCTTCATGATGAAAGTGCGCAGGCGCATCAGGCCTGACTTTGGCCGTGCTTCGTCGCGAAACTTGATCTGAATCTGGTACCACACCTGTGGCAGTTGCTTGTACGAACGAATTTCGTTGCGTGCGATCGAAGTGAACACTTCTTCGTGCGTCATGCCGAGGCACATGTCCGTATGCTTGCGATCCTTCAGCCGAAACATCTCGTCGCCAATCGCGTTCCAACGGCCCGATTCCTGCCACAGTTCCGCCGGATGCAGCGCCGGCAGATAGAACTCCTGCCCGCCGACGCGATTCATCTCTTCGCGGAGAATCTCCATCACTTTCAGAACGACGCGTTGCCCGAGCGGCAGATACGAATAGATTCCCGCCGACAATTGCCGAATGATACCGGCGCGCAAGAGAAGCTTGTGCGAAACAACCTCGGCGTCAGCCGGATCTTCCCGCAGAGTAGGAATGAAATACTGTGACCAGCGCATAGATGAAGCATTCTCGCTTAGCGGGTGAGGCAAAGCAACTCAATGATGTGTCCGCCCCGTAGGGGCCGAATGTTTATAGCCCGAACGCTCCGGCAGAGCGCTGCTTAGCTCCTTTAGGAGCGTGATATCACTCGAGTCATTGCGCTCCTAAAGGAGCTGCGCTCATCATTTTGTCTTTGAACTATAAACCTCTCGCTCCTAATGGAGCGAAAACCCGCCGCCTCCTGCCGGTTCGGAGGGGTATATCGTTTGCGGCCAGCTTTCGCGCTGATGTACCATCGCTTCAAATTCAACAACTGAGATAAGCACAATGAAGATCGCGATTGCAGCTGATCACGCGGGTTATCAGGAGAAGGAGCAGCTTAAGCCGCTGCTGACTGAACTGGGAATCCAGTTTGAGGATCTCGGCACGGTTTCGCTTGAGTCCGTCGATTATCCAGACTTTGCGCGCAAAGTCGCAGAAAAGGTCGCCCGCGGCGAGGCCGATCAAGGTCTGCTGGTTTGCGGGTCAGGGACCGGCATGGCCATCGCCGCAAACAAAGTTCCGGGCGTGCGCGCCGCCGTCGCCTGGAACGAGGAGGTTGCGCGGCTCGCACGCGAGCACAACGACGCGAACGTTTTGTCGCTGGCCGCCCGTTGCACGCCTTTCGAGGAAATAACCAAAATCGTCCGCGCGTGGTTTGCCGCGGAGTTCGACGGTGGCCGGCACTCGCCACGGGTGGACAAGATCCGCGAGATCGAAAAGGGACTGGGTCATTGAATCATTGATTCATTGACTCATTGGTCATTGGTTTGGCAATGATTCAATGGATCAATGACTCAATGAGTCAATCCAATAACACCAATCTTCTTAATCTACCGCTGGCTGAAACCGACCCGTTGATCGCTAACGCAATCGACAATGAAGTCGCGCGCCAGGCGAACGGCCTGGAACTAATCGCCAGCGAAAACTTTGTCAGTGAAGCCGTGCTCGAAGCGGCCGGCTCCGTCTTCACCAACAAGTACGCCGAAGGCTATCCGGGCAAGCGTTACTACGGGGGCTGTGAATACACCGACGTCGTAGAGCAAGCGGCGATCGATCGCGCGAAGGAATTATTCGGCGCCGAACACGCCAACGTGCAGCCGCACAGCGGCGCGCAAGCGAACATGTCTGTCTATCTCGCGGCGATCCAGTACGGCGATCAAATTTTGGGAATGAATCTCTCGCATGGCGGACACCTGACGCACGGTCATCCTTTGAATTTTTCCGGCTTGAGTTACAAGGTCGCTGACTATGGCGTTTCTCGCGAGACCGAGACGATCGACTACGACGAATTGCAGCGACTTGCCGAAGAACACAAACCAAAGTTGCTTGTCTGTGGCGCTTCGGCGTACCCGCGCATTATCGACTTCAAACGAATCGGTGAGATCGCGAAAAGCGTCGGCGCGCGCATGTTCGCGGACATCGCGCACATCGCCGGCCCGGTCGTGGCCGGGCTGCATCCTTCACCGGTTCCGCATGCTGATTACGTGACGACTACGACGCATAAGACTCTGCGCGGCCCGCGTGGCGGATTGATTCTCTGCAAAGCCGAACACGCGAAAGAGATCGATCGGCGTTTGTTTCCCGGAGTACAGGGCGGCCCTTTGGTGCACATCATCGCGGCGAAGGCGGTTGCATTTGGCGAAGCTTTGCGCGAGGACTTCAAAGAATATCAGCGGCAGATTCTTGCGAATGCGAAAGTGTTAGCTGCGGAATTGCAGGAGCAGGGACTGCGAATCGTTTCAGGCGGCACGGACAATCACCTGATGCTCGTCGATGTGTGGATGGACGGGAAGGGAATTACCGGCAAAGCCGCCGAGAAGGGTCTTGAAGCCGCGCACATCACGGTCAACAAGAACACCATTCCTTTCGATCAGAACAAACCTTTCGTGGCGTCGGGATTGCGCATCGGGACGCCGGCGGTAACCACGCGCGGGATGAAAGAACCCGAGATGCATGAAATCGGCCGCATGATCGCCGCCATCGTTCGCGAACCGCAATCCGAGCAGGTGCGCGACGAAGTACGCCGCGACGTCGAGGCATTAACCGCGAAGTTTCCGTTGTACGCGAGGCGGTTGAAGAAACGCGCGACGGAAACATCTGCGTAAACGTCGAGCCGCGTGGCGGCAAATGAGTTTAGCTCCCGCGTTTTAAGGGCCGGGACCAAGAAACCATCCCGGCGCGTAGCGACCGATGAATTTAGCCCGGCCTTTCAAGGCCGGGAACAGGATTCAACCAACCGATTTCGTCGCGTAGCGACGAATGACTTTAGCCCGGCCTTTCAAGGCCGGGAACACAAACGAGGGGAAAAGATTACGTCGCGTAGCGACCGATGAATTTAGCCCGGCCTTTTAAGGCCGGGAAAACGAATCCGACCCAATGTCGTCGCGTAGCGACGACTGATCCCACACGAGGAGGCTCCCATGGCCAACACCTACACCTCGCTTCATTATCATTTCACCTTTAGCACCAAGAACCGTAAACCATGGATTACAAGCGACATCGAAAGTCGCATATGGGCATACATCGGTGGCATTGCGCGCGCTCACAAGATGACGGCTCTCCAAGTCGGTGGCGTTGAGGATCACATCCATGCGGTTGTGATGGCACCGCCCACGCTTAGTCCAAGTCAGATAGCGCAGTACTTGAAAGGCGATTCATCAAAGTGGATTCACGAAGAGTTTCCGAAGCTACGCCTCTTCGAATGGCAGGACGGTTACGGTGGATTCACAGTAAGTAAATCCCAACTTCCTGACGTCATTCATTACGTGAAGAGCCAACGTGAACATCATCGGAAAAAAACGTTTCAGCAGGAGTATTTAGAGTTGTTACAGAAACACGGCGTGGACTACGATAAGCGATATTTGTGGGGCTGACTCAGTCGTCGCTGACGCGACGCGATGTTTGATACGAAACGTGTGCCGGCCTTGAAAGGCCGGCCTAAATTCAGGCGACGCTACGCGTCGTCATCTCGGCTTCCGTTTGACTCCTGGGATGGCGCCCGTTCGGTGGACTGATCCTCGCTCGGCGGATTCTCATACGCAAACACAACTTCATCGTGTGCCGATGGAACCGCTGAACGTAATCTCGAAAGCAACGCTTCCAATCTTCCTGGCTCTTCATCCGCAGGGGTCGCGATATCCGCATCAACCTGGTTTTCGAGCTGAACAAACTGCGCCGAAGTGCGGCGGCACAAACCGCACGCGGCCAGATGTGACAGGACCGGTTTGCATGCGGTATCTGTCAGACGGCCTTCGACGAATGCCGCAATCAGGTCTTCATCAACGTGCGCGCCGGCTGGCAAATTCGACAGCTCGGACGCCGCGACAGACTTCAAGCGTTGCGCGACGATCTCCCGCATGCGGTCCTTTCTGTTCAACTCAGCCGTCACTCTATGAAGTTCCTTCAGCGGCTTTTACTTTGCCTAAGCCTGCTTCGCCCGATGTCATTGCCTTTAAGTTGAGACCGTGACCGAGATCTTCTGTCGCGATTGACATGCAGATGTCGATCTCGTCGGTGCTCAATTGATGCTTGTGAGCGAGTTCCTCGGCAAACCGAGCGGCGACCTTCTCGTAAGCTTTCTCCAACCAACGCATCACCGTCGATTCGTGTACACGCCCGGAGCGCGCCCGTCGCTGAAACCAGCGGCGAATCGGCGACATCGGCTCCTGTACAAGTTTGGCGATTTCGCGCAGCTTCAAACCGTCCACGTGGTAATACAGCAGCAGGAGTTTCTCGTGATCGTCGAGCGTGGCCAGCGCCTGGTCCAGCGCGGCCACCGTCGCCGCCCGATACCGTTCGCGCACCACACTCGCCAACATCGATTCCTCAGCCCGATGCGCATGAGACGCACGGGAATGGCGCATCCTGGGTTCCCCGTCCATTTCTTCCAGGTTGTCCAACGAGACCTCGTCCTGTCGCCGGCGGTAAAAATCGATCACCGCATGCGAAACCACCGCGCGCAGCCAGCCCTGCAGAGTTCCGCGGCCCGTGTACGTTCTGAATTTCGACTGCCTGTTTCCATCGACGATCTTCGTGCCGAATAATTCCGCATAAATGTGATCGATAACTTCGTCGGCGTTGGCGCGCGTGTTTAATAAGTGCCGCGACAGGCGCTCGACAAACGAACGATAGCGCCGATCGAATTCCCACCAGGCGCTTTCGTTGCCGCGGGCGCACGCCAGAGCGAGATACAGATCCGCATGTTGAAGCTCCTTGATAAATTGTCGGACCTTGCGCACTGAAGTGCGGCCGCCAGGACCCAGGCAGTCCGCATATTTCTTCACCGCGCCCGCGAGCGCTGCTGAGAAGTCATCTGGTGCGACACCAAACGAGGGATTCGCGGTAACGCACTCCTGATAAATCGCGTCGATTTGATCGCCGCAGCCGGCCAGGACTTGTGCAGCAGACGAATTGGTCACGCGGAGAAGGGGCACTCGATCAAGATGAGCGTATTATATTGGCAAAGAACAGTCGCAAAGCAAGCCGATCGCCTCTGCGACTGCAAGCTTTGTTCAGTTGGTGGACGAAACGAACGGGGCGTTTTTGCCTAAACTCAGTAGTTCTCGCTTCGCGAGTGGTTCAGAATGAAATTTGACGCAGCCTCGCTGACGAGGAGCGTTTTGTTATAAAACTCATTCGCGCACGGCTGAAATTGGGCCGTGCGCAACAGTATTCCGCAGTAGCTCAATCCCGATGCAACGGGATTCGGCTGTTAATCCCGACGAGTCGGGATTGTAGGTTCCGCAATCCCACCGGAGCAAGAATCCTCATGTATTGGGTTTACGTTCTAAGAAACCCAACCGGAAAGTTTTACGTCGGGCAAACCGGTAACCTTCCTAATAGACTGATTGACCACAACCGGACGGATTCCTTCGAGGGCCACTTCACGCGCAAGAACGGACCGTGGGAACTTGTTTGGCGAGAGGCGCACAACTCACGCAGTTCCGCCGTGCAGCGAGAACGGCAAATCAAGAGAATGAAATCATCCCAATGGATTCGACAGCACCTTTTAGGGGGCGGCCTTGCCTGACGAGTGACCTTTTGTTATAAAACTCATTCGCGCACGGCTGAAATTGGGCCGTGCGCAACAGTATTCCGCAGTAGCTCAATGGCAGAGCATTCGGCTGTTAACCGAAGGGTTGTAGGTTCGAGTCCTACCTGCGGAGCCAATCTAACGAAGTCCGCAGACTGGATTCGCCGAAACCTTTTGGCTAACGCTCCAGCTGTTAATCCCGACGCGTCGGGATTGTAGGCTCTCTCGATGGATCGAGTCCTACCTGCGGAGCCAAATCTAACGAAGGTCGCTGGAGAATCCGGCGACCTTTTGCTTTTGCCCTCGTGGTTTGTAACGGCAAGGGGGTCAACGTGCGACTGCGATGGCTTACTTCCGGGAAGCACTCTCCAATCCGATAAAGAGCGTTTCGATATTCTGGGCTGAGAGCCTCACTACTTTGCCGAGATCCCGGACGGCGCCAGTGTTGAAGACCTTATTCGCACAAAACTGACCGAGCCGGCGATAGCTTTCGAATTGGGCCTCGTCAAACCATTGGTTCGCTGTCGTCTGCTGCGGGAAAAATTCATTCTCGAGCGAGTACTGTCGCACGTCTGCCGTCACACTCGGCACAACGGCCGGCTTAATGTAAATAATCGTGCCATCCAAGGACGGATCGCCGTCATCACCGTCGTCGGCGTCGCGTGGCCATTTGCCCAGCGCCTTCAAATGTTCTCTCGAAAAACGAATCGAACCGAACATAAAACAACGATTCGTTTCCTTTTCAAGCAGGAAATCCAGCGACAGATCGATCTCTGCGCCAAAATCTATTCGGCACCGTCGAATAGCTTCGCCGAGATCCTGAAAGCAAGCCGGCTTCGGATCGGCCCCGCAGTCCACCAGAACGATGTACCGGCATCCGCGTTCAATAAGAGGATACAATCCCGTATTGTCGAAATGCCCACCATCGGTTAGGTAGCAATAGTTGGCGACGTCGTTTGTCTGAGAAAGAAACTCGCGTAACAAATAGAAGGGCCACAGTCGTGGTTGGGAGGATTGCCACGTTTCGCGGTTAGGGGTAGGAGCCCAATAACCGAGCCGCACATTTAGCAAAGTCATCAACATCGCCAGCGCGGCGGTGGGCTTTTTCGACCCCATATTCGGACTGACCGCGGCACCTGACGCCGCGACGGCAGTACCCAAAGACAGTTGCCCGCTCATGTACTCGTCGGTCGGACGATAGTGAGTGCGGGTTGAGCCGCAATGCTTTTGCGAAAGCGTAAACGACGAAGCGGAACGTTGGGCGGTGGCGAGATCGCGTCCGCCTACCAGGTTGAGCGTAGTATTGATCAGATGATAGGGACCGCCTCGATCACAGTTGTGCATTGATTTGAGCAATAAGTCGTCACCGGCAACCGTTTCGGTGATCTCCTTGTTTCCGTGTCGCCAACGCCTGACGTTTGACGCGCCCAAATAAGCTCGCACCAGCCGTCCTTTATAAAACTGATGCATCGAGACGGCGTTCGGATCAACCATCCAGCCTAACGCCACGACCCAAACTGTAACGGCGGAAAGCAGACCCAGGACAACCTGCCATGACGAGACTGTTTCAGGATGAGTAGTTTTCGCGAGATTCAAAAAGAATATCGTCGCGAACGCGACAAAGGTGAGCGTTACCAGCCAAAGCGACCGGCGATTCTCTCCTTTCGCCCAAAACATCTCGAAGAGTACGAACAGAAAACATGCGGCTGCTCCTGGAAGCAGAATAGGTGTCAGGCCGCCGTTAAGCGGAACATCGGAAATATGATTCAACCAGGGCTTCACCAATACGCCGGCGCTGAGAGCCAATACGATGGCGGCCAACGCAAGCGTCCACAGAAAGGTCTCGCTGTAAAGCCAATGCCACCGTTTGAATGTGAAGCCTACATTCAGTGTGGGGTTGGGACGTAATCGAAATATCGCCGCGCCAAAGATCGGCCAAACAATTACCAGAACTATGGCCAAGAGACCTAGGTTCGTCAGGTTTACGCCTCCGGCCGATGCCATCGAGAACGGCGCAATGTTATGCGACACGGGATGGGCGAAAATTGAAAGCAGTATGACCAGGAAGGCCAGGACTCTAAGGACCTGCTGTTCGTATTTTTGCGCGCGTGGCAATCGGGTGAAAGCCCACTCAACCAACGGTTTGGACCAACGCGCGGCAATTGACTTGTCGTTGGCAATTCTTTCAATCACAAGCGAGCGCAGGAAGATCACAACTCCCAGCAGCGCCGCCAGAGTGAGAGGAAACAGCACTATGTCGAGCCGGGTGGCGTCGTCATGTTGGCGACCCAAATAGTGACTCAGGCACACAAAACCCACAGGGACAATTAAACAGAGCGCGGCCAGCACCCAGGGCGCTTCGGGCCTCTTCGCAAAAGGCTTGTCCTTCAGCCATCTCAGGTTGAATTTGCCAGGGTTGGTAGTGTCACGCACCAGGCAGAGCCGGTACATGATTGCGCCCCCTGTGATACTGACAAAGCTAAGAATGAGCGCGCTGAATATGTTGGGAGTAACCGAGCCATTGCCGCTGGTCGCTTTGAAAAGCACCGTCCCCACCGACCAACCAACTGCGGCCAGAGCTGCGAGCACGATCAATCCGATAGTTAGGTTCAAATATGCTTCAACCCCACGGGCGGCCGCGCGGGATCGCGACGCGCTTGATCCTTCCATCTCACGCCCGGCAACCTCGAGGCGCTGAACCAATCTACCTTTCCAAAGTTGACCAGGAATGATGCGGGCGAGGATATACACGATGATTATGACCGCAATCGCCATTGACCCAAGGAATGAAAGAATTCCCAACCATCCTTCACCGCTAACCTTTAGCGAGGCCGGCAGCGGTGAGTACACTAACGCCTGAACGAACCAGCTTGCATTGACGACCACTGCCGCAATAAACAGCGCCGCAGTTAGTGACGGCTCAAGAATTTTGAACGACTTAAAGTCCTTCATTTCGAAAGCAGCGAGCGCCGCACATAAAATAATGAACAGCAGGGCGGCTACCGAAAGCAGGTAGGGCGTTTGTCGCGGACTAATAATCAGCGTGTTAAGCATTTGGGCGGCTACCGAAAGCAGGTAGGGAGTTGGTTCCGGCGGCGTATTGGCAATGCGGTCAAGCACCCAGTTCGCGACGAACCCGGCCGAGGTCGCCAGAACCAACAACACCAGCGGCGGCGTCACCGCGAAGATTGTTCGGCTTATGAAAGTCGGCTCGCGTGAGGCTGCCCGGTCACCACCGGCAGTAGGCTTGGCCCTGAGAGCCGTAAAAATAGAACCCGCGATCGATATTAGCGAGACTATGCCGAACGGGATTGATTTGAGCGGACTAGTGAGATTCGTCAGCAAGGGCGTCGTCGTGCAGGTCCATGACATGAACAAGACGATGCCAATCACCGCCGTGGTGACTAACAACCTGGCCTGGGCCCGGCTAAATCGATTGCGACGAACGTCCTTCTTCCATTGGCTTTCGTCAACGCCGACCTTCTCGTAACGAGGCCCCCCAAACCACAAGAAAATTGTCAGTACTAACGTCGTGGCTCCCCAAACGCCAAGCGCGATCCACGATCGTCCCTGGAGAGAACGAATGAACGCCTCGAGTTTGTCGATCGAAAGTACTGCTGAACCCAGAAGTAAAAAGAGCGCCAACAAGCAGGCCAACTGCACCAACCCATCCAACTTTGATGTGCTTTCCCGATTACAAATCAGCCAGCCAATCGCGACTACGACGCTCCAACTCAACATAACGACGATCGGAGCAACGGTGAGAATACGAATCGCGTGTGTGGGGTCTGGATCGAACATCAGCGCGAGCGGCTTGCCAAGCCGGAGGTAAGCCTGTCCAAGCAGCATGACGGCGATCAATACGGGAAGCAGGATCAGCCAGGTTAAAACCAGATTGCGGGTAATGACGGACACCGCTCGCCAGGTATCGGCGCTGAGCATTCCTTTTCGGGGCGTCAGATAGTTGGCAAACAAACGCAGGTGGTGAATCGGATCTCTGTACGCATGCTGCGAGCCCTCTGAGTTTTCCTCTGAGTCGGGGTTCCGGCGCATGGGTTCGATCATTTCCCTGGGGGGAAAGTTATTCCGCAGTTCATATGGGAATGCCTTTTCCAGGCGAAACCGGTTGCCCCACCGCCGGTCATTTTCCCTGCACCGCGCTTTTTCCAGATCCGCTTTTTCCGCTGCCGTCAGAGTGGTTTCGCGTTTCGGGTCGGCGGTAACCTCCGCCAAAAGCCTGACTCCCTCAATCCGGCGCCGCGCTTCCTCCAGCTTCACCTTTTGCGCTGCTTGCAAAGTGGCTTCTAATTCCGGATTGGTCGTAACTTCCTCCACAAGCCTGGATCCGTCTTTCCAGTCCCGCGCGCTTTCGAGATCCGCTTTTTGCGTTGCCGTCAGAGTGGCTTCCAATTCCGGCTCGGCGGTAACCATCTCCAAAAGCCTCGACGCTTCGTCGCTGCCATTTTCAATATAGGTATTTAATTGGCCGACGAGTTCTTTCAGCAGTGCTGGATCAGGTTGCTCGCCCGCTGTGTATTCCTTTAGTAACCGGTAGGTTTGTTTGTTCTCGAGTCTGATCTGCTCTAGCAACTCCAGAGACATTTCATCCTCGCCGCCGGCGATGCGCGCGACGAGACTGGCCGCATGATGAATGTTTTTCTGGTCAACCCTGGGATTACGCTTCCTTCTCATTACTTCTTCGTCACGAGATAACCACGCACTCCACCACCCGCCGACGTAACCTCCGCCCGAAACTGTCGAAAGGTAGTCGAAGACACGAAGAAGCTTTAACTGGTTAAGCTCTTGCAGGAATCCCAGGCAAAAGGTAGCGCTCCGAATCCCACCACCCGACAATGCCAGGCCGACACAGTCTTGCGATGAGTCTGGGTCCTTTTCCCGCGCGTAGAATTGCCGTTCGCGGCGCGTCGTGATCTCTTTTTGTTCTTCCCGGTAAACCCGTGAGAATTTCAAGGGCGGGGGATCGTTGATTTCTGACATGAATAGTACTTCCCGTGAGATCCGCCTCTGGTGAGAGCGGAGCAGTAACTTCCTAACGCGCATGGCGCAATCGGCAACGCGCTCGGTCAGTCTGAGGGCGCTTTGTTTTGCGTGGCGCGTGCTTGACTACAGGTGTTAATGATCTCTCTCAGCCTCAGGCCACCGGCGGCTTAATCAGTAGACGCCAGCTATTCAGTTTGCCTGTGTCTTGTGCCGCGCGGTCTGCGACTTTTAGCCGCCAGGTTCCTGTTACCGGCTGCCCCGCTAATGCGCCCAGCCCTGGCGTGTTATCGCCTCTGAACGTACGGACGATGTTGTCGTCCGATCCGCCGGCGCCGTCATGCAGTATCACTTCCGTGCCCGTGGGCGAAACGAGGCTGACGCGCAGATCGCTTATCCACGTGTGGGAAATGTCCACTGCAACCTCGACGCTGCCAACTCGCGCCGTACTTGTCGTCGATAATCCTCGTTCGATGCCGGCGCTTGGAGCGTCCGGGATTGACGTGCCTGGAGCCTCTTGCAATTCAACCGGCGCGACCACTGCCGCAGCAACTGAGATCTCGAGCCACCAACGGTTCAGTCGGCCGGTGTCGGCGGACGCCAGGTCCTGCACCGTTAGCTGCCAGGCGCCTTGGGTCCCGCGCCCGCGTAACGTCGCCAACGCCGGCAGTGCGGCCTCGTCAAACGTAACTTTCAGGTCGTCAGCGTTGCCGCCTCGGCCTTTCGGGTGCAACTCGACCACTGTGCCCCAAGGCGTGGTTAGGGTGACGCGTAGATCGCCACGATAAGTGTGCGTGATGTCTACGCCTACTTTAATACTTGAGATCGTCACCGCTTCGACGATGGTGATCGTGTCGCTGATGCCCGCCTGGTTGTTGTCCGGAATTGTTCGGTTCGGGGTCGATATCGGATTCAAAGTCTGGGGCGGCGTCACCGTGTCCGCTAGCAGGCAGCGGAAAGTGATTGACGCGCCGGCGGCTGAGACCTGGTCGATGGTTAGGTTTGACGAAGTGCCGGTCCACCACTTGCTGTGGGGTGTCGTGTTGTCGGCAAAGCGCGCGCCGGAACCGGCATAGAGGTCGCCCGAATCGCCGTTGTGGCCTCGCTGACGCTCGAGTTGAAAGAGTCCGTCGGCCTGCGTCAGCGACAGTTCGTAGTGACTGCCGCTAGTCATGTGTTCGTGGCTGTTATCCCCGTCCTCATCCACGTGCCAGATCGCTAGCCCTTCGTCGGGGAGTGAAGTGTCGCGCCCGGCCTTTTGACGGTTCTCGATGAGGAAATACTCCCGCCCGCCGCGTGAGTAGATCGCGAAGTCATTGCTGCCGGCCGCGAGCGTGACTTGGCTGCCGTGCTCCAGCGTCGTCACGGAGCGCGCCCATCCGGATAGCCGTTTGAGATAGGCGCTCACCTGGATTGGGTTCTTGTCGTTGACGTTGTTCCCCGCGCACATCAGGCAATAAGCACCAACGCCGCTTGACTCGTATCCGTAGTCATAAAGATCCGGGTAGTCGCAAAGCATATGGCCGTTTTCGTGACAGAAGGTGCCGAGCGTCAGTTCCGACTCCATCGCCGTGAACTGGTAATCGAAGGCCGACGCGCCCGGTCGCAGCTGCACCGGGCTGCCCAGGTGGTAGGCGTGCGGCCACAGACCCTTAGCCCAGTTATTCGTGACCGGCCCGGCGTAGTAAACGTTCGTCGCATAAACAAACCCTTGATTGTCGGCTGTCAGCGCTGAGAAATCGAAGCCATTGGCCATATGGTGCGCCAGCGCCTCATTGATTAATTCGTAAGCGCGTTGGGGCTGGGGGATCTGTTCGTTGGTGTAATACGTCTTCGGGCGCTGGGCCCGGTAGTACGGGGCGACGACATTGGTGTAGCGGCAGCGGCCGATCGAGTTCTCGTTGAAGAAATCGAACACCGAGCCACGGTTGCCGAACCCGTTATAGCCGGGCTGGTTGCAAAATCGCTCGACCTCGTCGCGCGGGATAGTGGCCGGCGAATCGCTGAAGTCGATCAACAGACACAGCCCGACAAAATCGCCCACGGTCTGGCGCTGCGGCGGTGCCAGCATTGGACCACCGGCGGCGGCCATGCCTCTTATGATCCGCAACTGCTGACGCTTTTCCTCGCGGCGCTGGTCACAGCGCCTGCCGGACATGAGGCGCGCGGACTCGCGCGCGGCAGCCATGGCGCTCGCGCGCCGCACGCGTAAACCGCGCGGCACTCCAGACGCCGCGCCGTCGAGGGGATCCGCCGCCGCAGCGGCCGGCTGCAAGGCGTTACCGTCGGGGCTCAACTGCGCGACTTCGTAAAAACCCGTCGCCGGGTTTTCGGTTACGGTGTAACCGTCCATTGTTTCGAAGACCGCATAGTTCTGGTCGCCAAAACCGCGCAGTTGGATCGTGCTACCATCGGGCTGGGTGAACGTGAAGACTCGGCCGCTAAATTGCGATGACATAGTGACTGCCTTTCTGGCTCTGTGTTTGGTAACTGGTGGTTCGTAAACTGAGAGCGGGAAAACAAACCACCTTTTCTTGCGCTCGGCCTGCGAGATTCGGGCGAGCACTAATAATGTGGCGGGGCTTCTAGTTCCCGCTCACCCGATGCAAACGGTAAAGACACTGCTGAACCGGGTGTGACAAGAGGCCCAGCTAAGTTTCCACCTTCTGCCTGCTATGCATGACGATGCAGTTTTATTTCACTCAGCTGAAGGAAACTGGTGAGTTTGGCGATGGTGTCGCAGCGGCAAATCAAGTGGATATCTGAGAGGTGGATTCGGGCGTCTTGGTATCGCCTCCCCGATTTCTTTCAATTAGCGCTTCGGGCGCAAGTTCGGGTAGTGGGCTATTAATAGCGCACTACCCAAGTTCAGTATCGATGAACTCTCGCTGTTTTTGTTTAAGATTAGACAGACATGCTCGCTCGCGAATGGAAACTAGCCGGTCGTTCTCTGGCTTACGGGGAACGCACGCTTGTGATGGGCGTACTCAATGTCACGCCTGACAGTTTCAGTGACGGCGGACAGTTCTTTGCTTTCGAGCGGGCAATCGAACAAGCCGAGCGAATGATTAGCGAAGGCGCCGATATTATTGATGTCGGCGGCGAATCGACGCGTCCCGGCTCTGAATTTGTTTCTGAAGATGAAGAGTTGCGCCGGGTGATTCCGATCATTGAACGGCTGGCCGCGTCATCCTTAATTCCGATTTCAATTGATACGACGAAGCCTTCAGTGGCGCGCGCGGCCTTGGAAGGAGGCGCAGAGATCGTCAACGACATCTCAGGCCTGCGTTTCCATCCAGCGATTGCTGATGCGGTTATGAAGGCTAAAGCGGGCCTCGTCCTGATGCACTCGCGCGGCACTCCGAAGGACATGCAGCAGCTTCCACCGGCCGCAGACATCATGAGCGAAGTCATCAGCGGCTTGCGTCAAAGCGTCGCCATTGCCGAAGAGCACGGTGTTCCGCGCGCAAGCATCGCCATCGACCCCGGCATCGGTTTTGGAAAAACCGCCGATCAGAATGTTGAGTTGATTGCGAAGCTGGATCAGTTGGCGCGCGAGTTTCCGGATCTGCCGCTGATGATTGGCACGTCGCGAAAATCGTTTCTTGGGAAACTGCTGGGCGATGCGCCTGCCGACGAGCGGCTTCAGGGCACCATCGCGTCAGCTGTCGCCGCGGTGCTGAAAGGCGCGCACATTGTGCGGGTGCATGATGTAGAGCCCGCGGTTGAGGCAGTGCGAGTTGCTGATGCGATCCGTGCTGTTAGGTAGCTCGGCGCATTTTCCCGGTACGCAGGCCGCCTGCCTGCTGGCACGCCAGAGGCGTGCGTACCCGGGTTTTAGAACCCACTTTCATCCGCACTCGGGCCATAAATCGCCGGCACTGGCACGTCGAGTAGCCGCAAGTAAACTCCGAGTTGTGCGCGGTGATGAATCAGGTGACTCAGGATGAATCCTCGTATCACCCCCGTGCGCGGCAAGGTAAAGAATGTCTTGCCGGTCATCTTCAGTGACCACTTGCCTTGCCAATCTTCATCCGTAGCGGCTTCCAGGGCGGCGCGGGCCGAAGCAGCATTCTTGTCGAAGATTGCCAGCAATTCGGAAGTTGACTTGGCTTCTTTCTCACTATAGGGTTCGGCGCCCTCGGGCTGGAGGTCCAACTCGTCACCCGCAAAGGTTGACGCGGTCCAACCGGGAATATTCGCAACATGCGAAGACAGAGCGCCGAGGGTCATCGATTTCTCGTGTGGCTTCCAGTCGAACTTGCCGTCTGGCACCCGCTCGAGACTCTTGCGTGTGCTCGCCATCTCATGATCAAACTCGGGCAGAATTGATTTGCTGATAGACATGTCTTATCTCCTTCAATGGCAAGTGATTTCAAGTTCCTCTGTGTCTCTGTCGTGAATGATCGCGGCATGACATCTCACCACAGGGCCACAGAGACTTTCACAGAGACACAGAGACACAGAGTCGTAGGGCTAACTCCATGCGGCACTTTGTAAGGGCGATGGATTATAAGTATCCTACGCAGTCTTCATCAAGCAATCTGAGTGGCGTCAGTTTCACCTCTCCGCGCGCGGAGAGGGGCCAGGGGAGAGGTGGCCGACCGGCGTAACCCCACCCTAACCCTCCCCACACGCGGGGAGGGAATCTGAGAAATTCACATGAATAACAAATACGACGTCATCGTGATTGGCGGTGGTCACAACGGCCTGGTGAACGCAGCGTATCTGGCGCGCGCGGGCAAGCGTGTGCTCGTGCTTGAACGGCGATACGTGCTGGGCGGCGCGGCGGTGACGGAAGAGGTCTTTCCCGGCTTCAAATTCTCAGTCTGTTCGTATGTCGTTTCGCTGCTGCGGCCGGAAATCATTCGCGAGCTCGATCTGCCGCGTCATGGCCTGGAAATTTTGCCCCTTGACGGCACGTTCACGCCGATGCCGAATGGCGATTACCTTTGGCGCGTCAACGATCATGCGAAGACGCGCCGCGAGATCGCGCGGCATTCGAAGCTCGACGCCGAAGCGTACGATGAATACGGCAAGGCGATGGTCGAGATGGCGCACTTCGTCAAGCCCGTCATGAACATGACGCCGCCGGATCCGGCTTCGCTGAATCCGAAAGGCTTGCTCGATCTGCTGACGATGGGACGCCGTTTTCAGAAGCTCTCGTCGGACGACAAGTACAACCAGGTGCAGCTGATGACGATGAGCGCCGTCGATTTTCTCGATCAATGGTTTGAGACGGACGTGCTGAAAGCGACCATGTCTGCGTCGGGAATTATCGGCACGTTTCTCGGCGTGCGCTCGCCGGGAACCGCATACGTGCTGTTGCATCATTACATGGGCGAGATCGACGGCGCGTTTCGCTCGTGGGGACTTTCACGCGGCGGTACCGGCGCGATTTCGAATGCGATCGCCGAAGCGGCGCGCGAAGCCGGTGCTGAGATTCGAACCAAAACGCCGATCGCGAAAATTCTTTTGCGGAACGGTGAAGCGAAAGGCGTGGTGCTGGAAAACGGTGACGAGTTCTATGCCGACGTTATCTCGTCCAGCGTCGATCCGCGGCTGACGTTCATGAAGATGGTTGGCGAAGAGCATTTACCGGAAGACTTCGTCGACGACATCAAGCGATATAAGTTTCGCGGTTCATCCGGCAAGGTGAATCTTGCGCTGGATGCTTTGCCGGATTTCAAAGCGATGCCCGGCGCGGGGCCGCATCTGCGCGGCGCAGTCTCGATTTCGCCGAGCGTCGAATACATGGAACGCGCTTACGACGACGCTAAGTACGGCCGCTTTTCACGACGGCCCTACATCGATATGGTAATTCCGTCGCTCACTGATCCTTCAGTCGCCCCGCCCGGCAAGCACGTCATGTCATGTTTCGTGCAGTACGCGCCGTACAATTTGAAGGAAGGGAACTGGGATGAGAAACGCGAAGAGTTCGGCGACACCGTCATCAACACCATCGCAGAGCACGCCCCGAACATTCGAGACATCATTCTGCACCGGCAGGTCGTAACGCCGCTCGATCTCGAACGCGAATTTGGATTGTCGGAAGGAAATATTTTCCAGGGAGAGCTGACTCTGGAACAACTTTTTTTCCTCCGACCGGCTCCGGGTTGGGCGCAGTATCGTTCGCCAATCAAGAACCTTTACATGTGCGGCTCGGCGACGCATCCGGGCGGGGGCATCATGGGCGCAAACGGGCGAAATGCGGCGATGATGATTTTGAGAGACAAAAAATGAGCAGCCACAGATTCGCACGGATGAACATGGATATACACGGTAAAGTTGTTTGGTTCTATCTGTGCAAATCCGTGTAAACCTGTGGCCGATTTTCTAATGGGAACACGCGACGTCATCATTCTCGGCTCAGGCCACAACGCGCTTGTCACCGCGTACTACCTCGCGAAGGCAGGGCTGAAGCCTTTAGTGCTGGAGCGCCGTGAAGTTATTGGCGGCGCATGCGTCACTGAAGAATTTCATCCGGGCTTTCGCTCTTCGACTTTGGCCGGCAGCACCGGCCCCCTTCTGCCGCAGATCGTCAATGATCTCCAGCTACAAAAGTATGGCGTCGAATTCATCAAACCTGCCGTCAAAGTTTGCGCACTGAATCTGAACGGGCCGGCGTTGAGCATTTATGCAGACGCCAGACGCACGAGCGAAGAGCTGGCATCGGTGTCCTCGCGCGATTCAGCGAAGTACCCGGAATTCGTTACGACTTTTGAGCGCATTGGTCGCGCGCTCAGGCCTTTGCTGACTCTGACGCCGCCGAATATCGACGCGCCTTCGAAGCGTGAGTTGTGGAATCTTGGGAAACTCGGCTGGGCAGTCCGCGGGCTGGGAAAGAAAGATGAATATCGACTGTTGCGTTACGGCCCGATGGCGGTTGCCGACCTGGCTGCCGAATGGTTCGAGACTGAGTCATTACGCGCGATCGTCGCCGCCCGCGGAATTTTCGGAGCCTTCGCTGGTCCCTGGTCAGCGGGAACGTGCGGCCAGGTTCTGTTACAGGCAGCGAACGATGGCAGCGTCATCGCCCCCGCAGCTTTCGTCAAAGGTGGCATGGGCGCGCTGACGCAGGCGCTCGCGAAAGCAGCCACCGAAGCCGGAGCGGACATTCGCACGAACGCGGAAGTAGCGCGAATCGAAGTTGCCGATGGCCGAGTGTCAAAGGTTGTGCTCTCGAGCGGCGAAGAATTGCCGGCGTGGACCTGCGTATCTTCGCATGATCCGGGAATCACCATTCTTGAGCTGCTTGATCTTAGCGAGTGGGATCCCGGTTTCAGAACCAAGATGCAGAACTACCGCGCCGTAGGAACAGTCGCGAAAGTACATCTGGCGCTGACGGCGCTGCCGGATTTCCTGAACACCGAAAGCGCTAACGCAGATTGCCGCGAGAAGCTTTCCGGACGGATTCACATCGGCCCTGAGATTGACTATCTCGAACGCGCTTTCGACGCGGCGAAGTATGGTGAGTTCTCACCGCAGCCGTACATGGATATTACGATTCCCACGCTTACCGATTCGTCCTTAGCTCCGGACGGCGCCCACGTGATGTCGATTCATGCACAGTTCGCGCCGTATGGACTTCGGTACGCAGGCCTCCGGCCTGCTGGTTCCGGTGTTGCTCAAGAGAGCATGCCGGAGGCATGCGTACCGGAGGCTTGGGATTCTCGGCGGGAAGAACTGGGTGATGTGATCGTCAACGAGCTGTCGGCTTATGCACCGAACCTGAAGAAGCTGATCGCTGGCCGGAGAGTTTTGACGCCGCTCGATCTTGAACGAACGTACGGACTCAGCGGTGGACACATTCACCACGGCGAGATGTCTCTTGATCAGCTCTTTGCGTTTCGGCCGGTGATTGGGTACGCGCGATATCGAACGCCAATCGCAGGGCTTTACCTGTGCGGTTCGGGAACGCATCCCGGCGGCGGCGTGACCGGCGCGCCGGGATTTAATGCGAGCCGAGAGATTTTGAAAGACTTGAAAGCAGGTTAGGTAAGAGGTAAGAGGTAAGAGGTAAGGCGTGAGTTGGTAAGAGCTAAGAGCTACGAGCTAACGGTAAAGCGGCACTGCTCTTCGTCCCGCTAGGGACGAAATGTTTATAGCAAACAGAACGTCAAAATGTTCTCGGCCTCGGAAGAAGCGATGGGTCGCTTCTTCCGAGGCTGAATATCTTTTAAACAAATCGCAGTTCTATAAACATTTCGCTCCTAACGGAGCGAAGAACCTCGCCTCCCAATAACGAGAAGTGCGCGAGGTTGAATCCTACGCCGCGCTCCCCTTCGACATTCCAATCACGGCGCCAATCGCAGCCAACAACAATCCGACTCCCATGAAAGCGAAGCCGATGACGGTGCGGGTGCCTTCCACGAATCCGGTGCCGACTAACCGAATCCACTCGGCCGGTCCGGCGTCGTGAGGGACGATCATCAAACCGGTTGCGACCAGGAAAGACCCGAACGCCATCAGCATCAGCCAAGAAGCCGTGATGCGTGCCCGGCCGATCTGCTGGCCAATCTCGCTGTGCGAGTAGCCGTACGAGAGGTAAATCGCGAAGCCCAGCGCCAGCCAGGCGATGAAGCGCCAGTAGGATCCGCCGGGCAGGTAATAGATCAAGAACGCACAGGTCACCGCGCCGAGGCCCGGCAGAAGCCATGGCCCCAGGGGAACTCTGAACGGCCGATGGCGATGCGGATCTTTATAACGCAGAACGATCACGCCGACGCACACCAGAATGAAAGCGAAGAGCGTCCCGATGTTTGTCAGGCTGACCATCTCATCGACGGTCGCAAACGCTGCTATGCCGCCGACCAGCACGCCTGTAAGAATCGTCGTGACGTGCGGCGTCTTAAAGCGTGGATGAACTGAGGCGAACACAGACGGCAGCAAGCCATCGCGCGCCATCGAAAAGAAAATGCGCGGCTGGCCCAGCTGAAACACAAGCAGAACCGCGGTGTGCGCCACAACTGAGCCGAACGCGATCACCCCGGCCTGCCAACGGGCGTTCGGCGCCACCGAAGTCAGCGCGACCGACAGTGATTTGTCGAGGTCGCCCTTGGACCACGTGCTTAGAGCTTCAAAAGGCACTGCCCCGGTGAACACCGCGGCGACCGCGACATACAGAACGGTGCAGACGATCAAGCTGGCGATAATCCCAATCGGCAAATCACGCGCGGGGTTCTTTGTTTCTTCGGCCACGGTTGAAACTGCGTCAAATCCGATGTAGGCAAAGAAAACGACCGCGGCGCCGGTGAATGTTCCTGACCATCCCATCGGCTGGAAAGGCTTCCAGTTCTCGACCATGGTCGACGGCGAGACGAAATAGAGCATCAAGGTGATGAAGAACAACAACACGATGATCTTGATTGCGACCATCCCGGCGTTGAAGTTGGCCGACTCTTTGATTCCCCACACGAGCACAATCGTGACCAGGGCGACGATGCCGAAGGCGGGCGCATTAAAAACGATTGGATATCCAAATAGGTTCGGCGCTGCGGCCAGCACTTCGGGCGTTGCTGTGCGGTAGTTGTTAACCAGCCATTCAGGCAGCGTGATGCCTATTGTCCTGAGGAGTTCATTGAAGTAACCGGCCCAGCTAATTGCGACCGCGACGTTGCCGATAGCGTATTCGATGATGAGATCCCAGCCGATGATCCAAGCGACGACTTCGCCGAGAGTCGCGTACGAGTATGTGTAAGCCGACCCGGAGATCGGCACCATCGACGCGAGCTCGGCGTAGCACAACGCGGTGAAGCCGCACACGACGGCCGTAATCACGAAGGACAGCATCAACGACGCGCCGGCGCCGGGCCTTACCAGAAGGCCTTCGACAGTTTTCTCGCCGGCCGCGGCAGTTCCAATCGTCGCGAAGATTCCTGCGCCGATGATCGCGCCGATGCCGATCAGCGTGACGTCGAGAGCACCCAACGTCCGTTTCAAGGAAAACTGTGGCCCGCCGGCGGCCGCCAGAATGTCGTCCAGACTTTTCGTGCGAAAGATTCCGCGTAACATGCGGCGGAGTTTAAAGTTTCAAGTTTCAGGTTTCAAGTTTTTTATGCGGCGGGTGGTGTCCCAATTTCCGAATCTCTGTGGGATTCTGTGGAACTACGTGTCTCCGTGGTGAATTTATCTTCAAGTAATCCCACCACAAAGACACCGAGAATCACAGAGATGCACAGAGACAAACACCAAGAGGAAGGCGGCGTGCTTAGTTAAGAGCAAGGCCACGGTTGTCGCTTCCGCTTACATCTTTCCCCGCTTAGCGCTTAGCACTTTGCCGCCTTTGCTCTTTCCGCTTTGCTCTTTTAGACTTCGACTGAATTACGTTCTGAGCTGAAATGACTTCTGAAACCAAGCCTGCGCGGGTTCTTTACGAGAATCTCGACACGAGTTTTGTGAATGTTTGGGCGCTGCTGCGGTATTTGTCGCAGCGCTCGTTCATCGGTCGCGTGCACGTGGAGCTCGAGAATTACTCGGCCGACGTTTTCGTGAATGGCAGTGAAACGCCTTTGGTCCACGAAATTGATCGCGACGCCGGCACGGACGTTATTGAAGAGGCGGCGTTGCATCGCCTGGTTCTGCGCGTGCGCGAATCATCCGGTTCAATCAACGTCTACGAAGGCGTTTCAGAATCTATCCCACCTCAGATTGAATCAGCTAAGGATTCCCCTCCGCCCGCTGATGAAATTGCGGCCGATCTCGAAGCCGCAACTCCGGAAGCGATCGTGTCCAGCGCCGGAAAAGACGAGGAAGAAACGGTTGTGGCTACGGACACAGTGACCGTGGTCAGCTCGGCGAGCGACGGTGAATGGACCGAGACTATGCGCGTCAGCGGTGAATTGATCGCCGGTGTCGAGCGGGCCGCAACTTCTCTCGGGGCTGACTTCGCTTCGCTGTTTCGTCGGACGCGTATCTCGTTGGCGGATGATTACGCCTTTTTAGATCCGATGACAGCTCAGCTGCGATATGAAAATTCGTCGGTTACCATGAATGGGGAATCACAACCGCAAGGCTATGTCGCCGGCGTTAGTGAAGCTTTGCGACGCGTGGTCGATCAGATCGCGACAGGTGAGCGAGAGCGTCGCACGCGCGAACGAATTGCCCTTGAACTGGCGCGCGTGGCGCGAAAGCACGGCGAGGCGCTGGCGCGATCCGGATTTAGCGAGCAACTCGACCGGATTGTCGCAACGAAAGTTCTTTAGAAAAACGGTCTTTGTACTTTGATCTTCGTACTTCGTATCTTTTTCCAAGTACAAAGTACAAAGCACAAAGACCATGTCGTTTAGGAACATTCTCTTCCCAACTGACTTCACGGCGCACGCGCGATCGGCGTTAAAGTATGCGGCGGCGTTTGCGCGCGATGGTAGTGGCCGGGTCGTGCTTTTTAGTGTTCAAAGCGCCAGGGTCCCGCCGAATCTTATGACCCTGCCCGAGCGTGTGCTCCAGGAACAGGAGAATGAGTGGCTGCTGCAACTGCGGCGCGAAGTCTATCAACTCCTTGCCGATCCCCTGTTCGACGGCATTGAAGTCGAGCCGGTCATCGTGGAAGGCGAGCCGGCTGCCGAGATCGCGAAAGCAGTCCGGGACTACGACATCGATCTGGTCACCGTAGTCACCCATGGCCGGCGCGGACTCGCGCGCGCTTTGTTCGGATCGACCGCCGAGGAGATCATCGCCGAGGCGCCCTGTCCCGTGCTGACGATTCGTCCACCACAACATGATTTCGTCGAGCATCGCGGAAATGCAACCGAGATTCGTCTCAACAGGATTCTGTTGGCGACAAATTTCCGCCCCTCTTCGATTCCGGCGACCAGCATGGCGCGCGAAATTGCCCGCACGCACCATGCAGAGCTGCACGCGGTTTACGTAATAGGCGATTACTTCGAGCAGATTTCCGTCATGTTTCCCGAGGGCGGAAGCTCGGCATTGTCACGCATGCGGCAGGAGGTCCAGCAGCGCATGCAATCATTCGAGGGCGAAGGCAACGGCAGCGTCACGACTCATATTGCCGAAGGCCGGCCGTACGCTGAGATTGTGCGTGTCGCCGCCGAGATCGATGCGGATTTGATCGTCATCGGGATGACAGTGCACGCGTCGCTTTTCGGGGGCGCGGCGGCACTGGGCTCGGAAATCGAACGGGTCGTGCGGAATTCACCTTGCCCGGTTCTGTGCGTGCCTTCGGGCAAAGTCGTTACGCCGTTACCGGCGTTCGTCTCTCCGCAGGCCGTGCCACAGACCCAGATGTAATTTGGAGTGCGCCGACTTGTCGGCGCTTTCCAACCTCAACCCAAACCGGCGTCAGGCCGCCGCTCCAAATAAAGTTTGACCGCAAACATCGGATAGAACCGCCATCGTCAACTGCGTATCATCTGCTCATCAAATCCGCGAGAGGTGACGTAAGATGTTGCAGTCGATAACAACAACGCCGGTGGTCATGACAAATCCCGAACGTTGGAATGCAGTCCTCGAGCGAGACGCTTCGCGCGACGGCAGTTTCGTTTTCGCGGTGCGCTCTACGGGGATTTACTGCCGGCCATCGTGTCCGGCGCGCCGGCCGAAACGCGAGCAGGTGAGCTTCTTTCCCGTGCCTGAAGCAGCAGAGCAAGCCGGCTTTCGCGCGTGTAAGCGTTGTCATCCGCGCCGCGCGAGCGCGAACGATCCGCAAATTGAGCTGGTGCGCCAGGTTTGTCACGTGATTGACGAGCACGAGGAAGAGACCACAACGCTGGAAAGCTTGAGCGCATTAACCGGTGTCAATGCTCAACACTTACAACGCACGTTCAAGCAGGTGATGGGAATTACGCCGAGACAATATGCTGAGTCGCGCAAGCTTGAACGATTCAAATCCGGCATTAAGAAAGGCGCGTCCGTGACCGACGCGATGTACGACGCAGGATACGGATCCAGCCGGGCGCTCTATGAAAAATCTTCCGAGCAGTTAGGAATGACGCCGGCGACCTATGGCCGTGGGGGAAAAGGAATGCGAATCGTCTTCACGATTGCCAGGTCACCGCTCGGTCGTTTGTTAGTCGCGGCTACTGAACGTGGCGTTTGCGCCGTGACGATCGGAGACGCAGATGCGGAATTAACGCGCGCGCTGTTCGCCGAGTATCCGAACGCAGCGATCGACTCGAAAGACACTTCGATCAGCCCTTCACTGAATCTTTGGTTGCAGAAGGTTTTGGATTCACTGAACGGAGAATCTCGCTTGATCGAGTTGCCGATGGACGTTCAAGCGACCGCATTTCAAAGACGCGTGTGGGAAGAGTTGCGGCGCATTCCGTTCGGCTCAACGCGATCGTATCAGGAGATCGCCAGAGCGATCGGCAAACCTAATGCTGTGCGCGCGGTGGCGAGCGCGTGTGCGAGCAACCGTTTGGCGCTGGTAATTCCTTGCCATCGAGTGATCCGCGAAGATAAGAGTTTGGGTGGCTATCGCTGGGGGATTGAGCGGAAGAAGAAGTTACTGGAAAATGAGAGCCACTAGTCAGTTGTCCGTTGTCAGTGGTCAGTTGTTCGCTAGCTAATCAGGCCGCCGATCATTAACAGGCCTGTGTACCAGCGAACAACTGACAACTGACGACTGACCACTGACAACTGACCGTATTACTTAATCCAAACCGTTTTGATGTTCACGAACTCCCGAATTCCGAATTCACCCAGCTCGCGGCCGTAGCCGGAATTCTTCACGCCGCCGAACGGCAGACGCGGATCGGAAGCAACCATGCCGTTGATAAAGACTGAACCGGCCTCAATCTCATCGATGAAGCGTGCGCGCTCGATCTCGTCGTTCGTCCACGCGGCCGCGCCCAGACCGAACGCCGTAGCATTCGCGAGCTCGATCGCGTCGTCAATCGAGCTAACCCGGAAAAGGGAAGCGACTGGGCCAAAGATCTCATCGCGAGACGCGGGCGAGTCATTCGGAATGTCCGCCAGCACGGTCGGCTCGTAAAAATTTCCGCGCGCGAGGTCTCCTTCGAATTTCACGCGCTGACCGCCGGTTAGAATCTTGGCACCCGCGGCGACGCTCACCCTTACCTGATCTTCAACGTCTGTCAGGATTTGTTCCGTCGCGAGCGGTCCAATGTCGATAGACGAGTCCAAAGGATCGCCGACCCTTAGGCTCTTCATCACTGCGACGAACTCACTTTCGAATCGGTCGTAGATGTCCTCATGCACAATGAATCGCTTGGCTGCGATACACGACTGCCCATTGTTAATCGTGCGTGCTTTGACCGCGGTGCTGACCGCTTCGTCAAAGTTTGCCGACGGCATGACGATGAAAGGATCGCTGCCTCCAAGTTCAAGCACGGCCTTCTTGATGTTCTGGCCGGCGATACTCGCAACGCTGCGCCCGGCGCGCTCGCTGCCCGTTAACGTCACAGCCGCGACGCGCGGATCTTCCAGCACCCCTTGCACGGCGTCTGTTCCGATTAACAAAGTTTGAAACGCGCCTGGCGGAAACCCTGCGCGGCGGAAAATGTCCTCGATCGCAAGCGCGCACTGAGGCACATTCGAAGCATGTTTCAGCAGGGCGATGTTGCCGGCCATCAAAGCGGGCGCGGCGAAACGAAACACCTGCCAGAAAGGGAAATTCCAGGGCATGATTGCCAGAACGATGCCGAGCGGCTGAAAATGAACATAGCTTTTCGTCGCATTCGTTTGAACGATTTCATCGGCGAGATGCCGTGCGGCACTCTCAGCGTAATAGCGGCAAACCACGGCGCACTTTTCGGCTTCCTGGACCGCGGCATTAAGGGGCTTTCCCATCTCGAGCGTCATCGTGCGCGCGAATGATTGCTTCTCAGCTTCAAGAATCTCTGCGGCACGCAGCATCTTCTCAGCCCGATCGGAAAACGTGGTGCGGCGATAGTCGCGGAAGACTTCCGCCGCGCGACTTAACCTCTCTTCAATCTGTGGTTGACTCAGGGAATCGAATGTTTGCAGAACTTCGCCTGTGGCCGGATTGATCGATGCGATCGGCATGTCGCGATTATAACGACGCTATTCAGAGTCGGATACCACAACGGACCCGGCCGCAGGAATCGCCACAGTCTTGTGCTGCTTGCGCCATACAATCAGCCCCAGGCCGAAAATGATGCACGCGCTGCCGGCCACGAGACGCCAGTTGAGTTGCTCGTGCAGGACCAACATCCCCAGAATGACGGCGACGACCGGCGTTACCAATGCGATCAGCATCGTATTAGTCACGTCCATGTTTCGCACCAGCCAGTAATAAAGCCAAAACGCGATCACTGAACCCACGATGACGAGGTACATCAAAGATAGCAATGCAGAAAGTGTCCAGCGAAACTGCATCGGATTGCCTTCCATCGCGAATCCGGCGGCGAGCAATGGCACAAATCCGAAGACCATTTGCGACGCGGCCAGAATCTGCGGATCGATTTTGCCGCCGTAGGCTTTCACCAAAACATTCGAATAGGATCCGACGACAGCACTCAGCACGAGAGCGATGCTGCCCAGCATCGCCATCGAACCGGCAATCGTCAGTTGATCGGAAAAGATGACGACGACGCCGAACACTCCGAGCAGGACGCCGACGACTTTTAAAGTAGTCATTCGCTCGCTGGGAAGATAGAAGTGTGCGATGAGTAACCCGAAGAGCGGAAAAGTCGATTGGAGCACCGCGGCCAGACCTGAGGAAATGTATTGCTCGCCCCAAAAAACCAATCCGTAGTTCAGGGTGAATTGCAGAAGCCCGCTGACGGCAATCAAGTACCATTCGCTGCGGGTGCGCGGCCAACGCGCGCGCCGAATGAGAATAATCGAACCAAGGATTGCTGCGGCGAGGACGAAACGCAAACCGGCAAAAGTGAATGGAGGCAGGTCGCGCAAGCCGATCTTGATGAACAGCCAGGTCGATCCCCAAATGCCGCAGAGGATCAGCCAAACGATGCGGGCTTTCATTTAGTGAGTTGTACTTGAGGAAAATGAAACCGTCAAAGCGAGGGGGGCAGTAGCCCGACCGTCAGGGAGGGCGTCGCAGCCCTCCCTGGCGACCACCCCACGCGGGCTGCCCGCGCGGGGACCCCGGTTAGTCGGGCTACTGCCCCAATTGCGCGGACCTTACTTGTTCTGGTGATGTTCCGCTGTCAGCTTGATTATGTTAAAGACCGCGCCTTGCGGATCGGCCAACACCGCGAACCGCCCGACGTTTGGAATGTCTGTCGGTGGCATGTACGTGCGCGCGCCGAGCGACGTGGCCCTTTGCACCATCGCGTCGCAGTCATCAACCGCGAAATAGACTCCCCAGTTGGGCGGCATCGGGCCCATGTCGGGTTGGATTTGCATCATCCCGCCAATGTGCTCTTCACCGTTTATCCATTCGGTGTAGGGCATCCCTTTGCCGGCATCAGTCTTGGACTTCCAGCCGAAGAGCTTCGTGTAAAAATCCTTTGCTCTCTCGCTGTCCTTGGTCATCAGCTCGTTCCAGCACAGGCTGTTGTTTTCATTCTTGATGCCAACGCCTTTGTGCTGGTTCGGTTGCCAGATACAGAACGTTGCTCCGGTTGGGTCGGTGATCGCCGCCATCCGGCCGTGATCCATCACATCGAACGGCTCCTGCACGACAGTCGCTCCCAGTGACTTAGCTTTGGCGGCAATTTCATCGGCGCTCTCGACCGCGACATAACAGGCCCAGTGCGTCGGGACCTGTTCCATCTCGGCGCCTTTTTGATATGACGCGGCAACGTCTTTGCCGTTAATCTTGTAAATCGTGTAAACCATGTCGGGACCCATTGGATTGTCCTGGACGTCCCATCCGAACAGGTCGGTGTAGAACTTCTTCGCGCCCGGACCGTCGGTAGTGGCCAGTTCGATCCAAGAGAAAGTTCCGGGGGCGTGTTCCATTTGAGTTTGCGTTGCTGCTTCCGTCATTACGGTATCTCCTTTTGTTGGTTTTAATGATGGCGGTTTGTGGGCCGAGACTGTATCAGCCAGCCCGCAAAGTTTCTAGCAGCGAGGGGGGAAGGGCGTGTAAAAAGTTGTGAAGTTGGAGCGCGGCCATCCTGGCCGCCTGAGCGCGAAGCGCCAAATTTTTTTGGCGGGTTAAAACATAGCGGCACCAATCGCCGCAGTCCAAAACGACGCGCAAGACGCGCGCGAGCTGCAGGCAGGATGTTTAGCAACCGCCGCGGGCCGCCGCGTGGGGAGCAAGCCCTGAGCTCCCAAGACCCTAAAAACGAAATCGCGCTGCTTTCACCCGAAGATGCATAGCAGCGCAATCTCGAAGTCTTATGAATCACCGAAGCGATTCGTAAGATGGCAGCCTGTCCTCGTCAGGCGCAAGCCGCCATTTGTATACCGGTAAGCAATCGGCGGTCGATGCTTCCCGGTCAGCACGCGATTCGCTTCAGTTAACTCTGCGTCCCTTGCGAGCCGCAAAATCTGTTTCCGCAAATCTCACATCAAAGCCGACAAGTCGGTATCAACGTGGTGCCGTTAGGTAGTCTTTTTTGGTGGCTGTCCTCCACCGCCGGTTACGTTCCGGCAACGAGGCTCAGATTTCTCCGAGCGACGTAGCTCACCACTAGCGGGTCCTTCCTGGTGGTTGCTACCCGTTTTTATCCGGGCGCTCAGGAATCCGCGACAAGTCGGGACTCCCTAGCAGACCTTTCGGTCTCAACGAAAGGCGTCATAGCAACTGCAAACCGCTCTGCCTTTGCTCTCTCCCAGAGTCTCGCGACTCCGTTCGCCGTCCTCTCGTTGGTCTCGATAGCCGTGACCGTCGTGACGGTTTGGTTTATACAGAAAACAAATTTTCAGGTCAAAGTTCTGTGTGTTTTATTTTCAAAGATAGTTCTTTTCAATTGACGCGTGAAAAAAGGTTGAGTGTTTCAGAAAATTCGACTCAGAAAATAAAACAACACAAGCGAAAAGAGTTTTTAATGTTTAAAGTCGGCACTTGTGCCGACGGCGCGGACAAGTCCGCGCTTTAAACGAACTACGCGTCTTTCGGGACAGTAGCCCGGCCGTAAGGGAGGGCGTAATTGACCTGACGGTGATACGCCCTTGCTTACGTGCGGGCTACTGCCCCACTTCCCGATAACGAAAACATTTCGCGTCGTGATCGTTGACCATTCCGACCGCCTGCATAAACGAGTAGCAGATCGTCGGGCCGACAAATTTGAAGCCGCGGTTTAAGAGGTCGCGGCTCAAGGCCTCGGATTTGGGGGTCGTAACGGGGACCGGCGCGCCGCGCTTGCGCCGCAAAGGCTCTCCGTTCACGAATCGCCAAACATAGGCGTCGAAACTGCCGAACTCTTTCTGTACCGCGAGAAAGCTGTGCGCATTCTGAATTGCCGCCGCGATCTTTAAGCGATTACGAATGATGCCTTCGTCGGAGAGCAGTTTCTCGACTTTGTGCTGATCGTATTTCGCGACCTTTCGCGGGTCGAAATTGTCGAAGGCGCGTCGATAATTCTCGCGCTTCCGCAAAATCGTTTCCCAGCTCAGGCCGGCCTGCGCGCCTTCGAGAATCAGGAACTCGAACAGCGTCCGATCGTCATGCACCGGGACACCCCATTCACGATCGTGATACTCGATAGACAGCGGAGTCTTTGCCCACTGACAGCGGGCTGGTGTGGCAGGAGAATTCAAATTTTTTGCGGGTGCGCGTTTAGAGGCGGGCGTCGCCCCCCGGCCTGTTCCAACACGCTGAACGGCGGGCAACGCCCGCCTCTATAGCCTTAATGTTTACCGTTGATTACGCCCTTGATCGCTTTCAGCAGGTCATCTGGCTCGACCGGTTTCGCAAGGTGAGCCTGGAACCCGGCGGAAAGCGCCAACTTGCGATCGTTTTCGGCAGCGAACGCGGTCAAAGCAATCGCCGGAACTTTCTTTGTGTCCGAAGCCATCGCGCGCACCTTGCGAATTAAGTCGTAGCCGCTCTCGAGCGGCAAACCGATGTCACTGACTAAAACATCAGGAGCGGCCAGCGACAAACTTTCGAACGCCCCCTGCGCCGTATCGACGGCCTCGACCTGGGCGCCCGAGCTTTGCAGGACCATCGCGATAAGCTCGCGCGCATCAGGCTCGTCTTCGACCAACAGAATGCGTACGCCCTTCAGCTCATGTCCGTTGTCACCGTTCGTATTTTGTGATGTCGCGCCCGCCGCGCGCCGTTTTTCAGTCGCGGCTAATGGCAGATGAATCGTGAATGTGGATCCGCGATTCTCGCCGTCGCTCGCCGCGGTCACTGTGCCGCCGTGCAGCTCGATAAGCTGACGCACGATCGCGAGGCCCAATCCCATTCCGCGATGAGATCGCGTCGCGGTTAATTCTGCCTGCCGAAAGCGTTCGAACACATGCGGTAGAAAGTCCGCCGAAATGCCAATGCCCGTGTCGCTTATGACAACTTCGGCAAATCCATTTCGACGCCGGAAGTCCACGGACACCTTGCCGCCTTTCGGAGTGAACTTCACAGAGTTCGACAGAAGGTTCCAAATAATCTGTTGCAAGCGAGAAGCGTCACCCGCCACGGGTCCGACCCTGGCGTCGTAGTTGACGTCGATCGTGATCTCTTTCGCGTCGGCCGCCGGACGGACAACCTCAATGGCGGCGTCAAGGATGGGCATCAATTCCGTAGGCACAACTTCCAGATTCAGTTTGCCGCCGACGATGCGCGAGATATCGACCAGATCCTCGATTAACTGCGCTTGCGCTTTCGCATTTCGTTCAATCGTCTCGATGGCATGTTCAGTCGTCGTCTTATCAAGTTTGTGCCCGCGCAGAATGGTGAGCCAGCCCAGCATCGCCGTCAGCGGCGTGCGCAACTCATGCGAGAGCGTCGCGAGAAATTCATCTTTCGTGCGGCTCGCAACTTCCGCATCCTGACGGGCGGCGCGTTCAGCTGCGAGCAAACGCGCGATCTCTTCCTGGGTGCGCTTTTGTTCGGTGATGTCACGCGCGATCTTTGACGCGCCGATAATCCGGCCGCTCGCATCATGGATCGGAGACACCGTCAGCGACACGTCAAGGCGCCGTCCGTCCTTGGCGACGCGAATTGTTTCGTAGTGATCGATCGCCTCTCCTCGTCTTAAGCGCGCGAGGATCTTAGGCTCCTCGTCCGGCCACTCGGGCGGAATCAAAATACCCACCGGTTTGCCAATTACTTCTTCGGCCTTATACCCGTAGAGCCTTTCAGCGGCCGGATTCCAACTGGTGATCATCCCGTTCAGGTCTTTCGAGATCACCGCGTCATCAGTCGTGTCAACAATCGCGGCGAGGTGGCGCAAGGCCTTCTCGGCTTGCAATTGTTCGGTTATGTCGCGGGTGAAGCAGCGCGTGTGGACGAATTCGCCATTCTCAAAATAGGCGCTCGAATTGATCACTACATCACGGATCGTTCCGTTCCTGGCACGCATCTGGGCGCGATACTCCTCGAGCCTTTCGCCTTTGGACAGGCGCGCGAGAATATCCTGAACCAGATCTTGATCTGCATGAAACTCAGCGATGTTTCGGCCGACGTATTCCTCTTCGGAATATCCCAGCATGCGTAACTCTGCTTTGTTCGCGCGCAGGATAGTACCGTCGGGGCCGACCCAATGGATGGCTTCGGTGGCGTTCTCGAAAAATTCCGTTAGCTCTCGCTCGCTGCGTAACAGAGTCTCTTCCGTTTTCTTTCGGTCGGTAATGTCAACGAGCATGTTGATGGCGCCCACCAGATTGCCCTGGCCATCGCGTAACGGAGTCGGGTAGGGAATGAAGTTCGCGCGCGTTCCGTCAGGACGTTCGGCGATAGCTTCGTAACCGCGAATCGGGTCGCCCGTTTGCAGAGACATCGCCATCGGGCATTCCGCGTGCGGCATCGGCGTCCCGTCGGGGTGATAGAGTTTCCATGTCACGCACCACGAATCGCTGCCGACCTCAGGCATCCGGCCTGAGAAATCGACGGCCGCCTGATTGAACATCGTCACGCGGCCTTGAGCGTCGGTGGTGTACACGGCTGCCGGTAAGGCTTCGATCACCGATCGGTAACGCTGCTCACTTTCGGCCAGCGACTGCTCGGCGCGTTTGCGTTCAGTGATATCGGTGAAATACAGATTCACATAGTCAGCAGAAGTGATTGGCGCCAGTTCAATTGAATAGGTGAGATCGCCGACCTCAAGTTCCGTCGCTTCGCGCGTACCGCGAGCAAAGACTTCACGTACCTTGTGGCTAATATGCGCAGGCGCCGCGTTGCCGACGGCAATCCCCCACACGCCCATGACGGCCTCGGCGGCCGGATTCGCAAAAGCGACGACTCCTTCGCGGGTCACACGAATGACCGGAGCAGGATTCTCCTGCGGCAAGAGGCTGGCGGCTTCGACTTTTGCTTCAGCGCGCTTGCGTTCGATGAACTGGCCGATCTGACTGCCGATGCCGGCAAACATGGCGAGCAATTGTGCGTCAGGCTGCCGGATTTCCGGGCTGAAAAACTCCATCACTCCAAGAAACTTCTCGTTGAATGTGATGGGGAAGGCAAACGCTCCATGTAAGCCCCCTTCGATCGCCCTCGGCATGCGCGGAAAATTGTCGTCGTGTGCGACGTCGCGTATCCATGCAGGTTCTCGATTGGCCCAGACGCGGCCCGGCAGTCCTACGCCTGGTTCGAATGTACGTTCGCAAGAGATCGCGTCGAATTGAGGTTTCGGCGTCTTTTGCCAGGTGGCGACGCTGCGCAGCACTTGTCCATTACTGGCGGGCATCCAAACGCAACCAAACTCCCAGCCCAGCGATTCCCCAACTGTCGGCAGAATCCGTTCCAGCGCGATGCCTACCTTTGGCGATTCGGCAAGAATTTGCGTGACCGCGAGATTTGCTTCCAGCCTTCGTTGGTCTTCACGGCGCTTGGCGTCTGCCAGCCGCTTCTCTTCAACGACGGTGCCGAGGAAAAGGAAGGTCACAGCGTTAAAAGCGATGAAGAGCTGCAACATCACCAGGGATTGGTTCGAATCGCTGGTGACGAACGGGCCTAAGCCGTGCGATGTTCCCCAAATTGCGAACGCAGAGGTGACGACCACCGCGACCGTTACCCCCCTTCGGCCTAATCTGAACGCCGCCCAAAGCAGAAACGGAATCATTAAGAGGCTGAGCGGATAGTAGTACACCGGCGTCGGCGCTTTCTCGCCGAACGTCACAATGGCGCTGACGGATAGAAGCAGAATAAGGACTGTCGCTTCGAGATATCTGTTTTTCGGCAGCCAATGACCCGTACCTAAACACCACGTGAGTATGAGAGGCGCAACCGTCACGGCGCCCGTCAGATCTCCCAGCCACCACGTCATCCAAAGCGAACCGAAATTCGCCAAAGTCGCGGCGCCGCCGAAATACAGGCTTAGGATTCCGATCGTCGCGCTGATCGTCGTGCAGGCCGCGGCCGCCACCACGAACTTGAAAACGTCGCGCGCGCGATCGATGGAGGGACGAAATCCCACCGCCATCAGGACACGCGCCGCAATGACTGTTTCGAGCGTGTTTCCGATGGCAATCCCGAAAGTGGTCGCCATCGGCACCGGAGTTAAGAAATTAGTCAGCAGCGCGCCGAGGAAGATCCCGGGCCATACGCGGTAGCCGAGGATCAGGATTGCCGCCAGGGCGATCCCCGTCGGCGGCCAGACCGGGGAAACGTTCGTGTGGACCGAAGCCAACGACAAACCGAACTTGCCTGCCGCGAAATAGACTGCGGCGAGCAAAACGATCGACAGCACGTATAACACTGGGTTGCTGTTGATTTCAGAGGCAGCTCGACCGAAGAGAGAAGGCGGTTGGGACTCGCCGAAAGATTGTCGGGCTAGACTCATACTAGTACCACCAAATTGTCAGGATCTTTGCGACGCGTTCTTGGGGGAACCCCGACCCTCGGGGTGCGGGGCGGAGTAACTTTACCACAGAAAATGCGGGGAGACGCGAGCCTCCTGGTGTTAGCCGGTGACCGTTAAACGGAGACACTAGCCCGATCGAGAGAGCGCGCTCATTTGTCGCGAATTTTGGAGCCCTTTTTCACGATCGGGCTAATGCCTCGTTTAAAGTTGGCTAGTCAATTAACTCGCTGAAAACCAGAACGTACCCGTTGGGATCCTTCACTTCGAACTCCCAATCGCCGTAGGGTTGCTTTCGCAGCGGCAACACTATTTCGACTGTGTCTTTGATTGACTCGTAAAGTTCTTTCACGCCGTCCATTCTGATGTAGGCGTCCCAGACGCCACCTCGGCGCCGGCTGTAAAGGTCGGGCTTTTCGTAATCCGGCACGTGCTGAAACATTAATTCAACAGTGTCCCGGCTGACGATCGCAAAGACGTATGGCGGTGTCTCAGGAAAGGGATAGGTCGTAAAGCCGAGCTGCTCCTGATACCAGCGAATCGTTTCGCCAACATCGGCGACCGCGAAAGTCGGAGCAGCGCTGGAGAGTTTTGGCATGGGTACGCGCGCCTCCGGCGCGCAGATTTTGCACGCCGGGGGCGTGCATACCTTCATCAACTAGAATCGCATGTTATCTGAGAACATTTGTAGTCATGGTGACGCGACGGATATTACATTACAATGCGCGGCGAAGAAGAGCATGAAAGGCAATATTCCCATCCCCGAACTCCCATTCGCCGAAGAAGTGTGGTTGATGGTCGCGGTGACTGCCGTGCGCGAGCGTCGCACGCAACAAGGGAAACCGTTTCGCGACGCTAACGCGCGCAATGCGACCGGTAATCTGTCACTGAAGATCTGGGGGGAGGTGCTGGAAGGCCGTGAGGACTTGCGGCCCGGATTGTGGGGCGTGACCGGCAAACTCGAATCGTTTCAGGACCGAACGCAGTTCATCGTCTCTGAATACAAGCCAATCACCATTGCGCAGTATCGCGAGTATGTCGGCTGCGATCCGTTGATGCCGCGCGCATTCACTCTGGACATCGAAACACTGGCGCTGCCGGGCTTTCGCGATCGGGTTGGCCCGAAGCTGGAGCGCGATTACCGGCTTGGCTACATGCGCCTGGAACAACAGCAGCGCTATCTGGAAGACATCGCGGCCGAAGAAGAGCGCGTCTATCAACTCGGTTCGCTGAATGCGACTTCGGGGCGAATCCTCTCTATCGCCGTTCATGTCGGGCCTGTACCGGGGATTGAGATCGCCGGGCTGACTTCAAATCAAAGCGAGCACGTTTTTGGCATTGATGCCGATGGCAACCTTCAGGAAGAAGCGGAAGCGTTGAAAGGTTTTCTGATGCTGATGTCCGACTTTGATCCTGACTGCGATCTCGTGATAGGTCACAATATCATTAGCTTCGATCTGCCGTTCATCTTTCAGCGATGTCTCGCGAACAATATCCCGGTCAAGCCGTTCATCGACTTAGGCGAGTTCCACGTGCGCGGCGCCTACGACACGATGCGCGCGTGGTGGCTCGGTGATCGACGCAGTCGCGTCGGCCTGGACGATCTGGCGTGGACGTTAGGATTTGAGTCCAGCAAGACCGCTGCGGTTGAAGGTAGTCGCGTGTTTGAGCTTTACCAGGCCGGCAAACTCGCCGAGATTCGCGAATACAATTTGAACGACGTGCGCTTGACGCGAAAAGTTTACGAGCGCATGGTCGCGTGTTTTGGCGGCTAGTATGTGTCCCACAAGCCCGCGGCCGCGACGCTGTTTCACGTTTGCAACACTTCTGGTAAACTGACCTTCCATGACCGATGTAATCCCCGCTCTCATACTTCTCGCCGGCGCGGCACTGGGCGCAGTCATTGCCTGGCTGATCTTCCGCGCAAAAGCGAACAGCGCGTTCGAAGAGGGAAAGAATGAAAGCGCGACCCAACTCGCGATGTTTCATGAGCGTCTGGTTTCAAAAGACAACGAGTTATTGAAACTTCAGCAGGCGTTCGAAGGCGAAGTGAGTACAAGCGGCGGCTTGCGCGAACACAACTCTCGCTTGCAGGCTGATCTCGAGGGCGAGCGCCGCGCAGCGCAGGAGCGAACCGAATCTTTCAAACGCGTCACGGAAGAACTTGCCGAAAAATTCAAGGCGCTTTCGCGTGACGCGTTAAAAGACAACAACCAGGAATTCCTCAACCTGGCGCGCGCCACGCTGGAAAAGTTTCAGGTGACGGCAAAAGGCGATTTGGAGCAGCGGCAACAGGCCATCGACCAATTGGTCAAGCCTCTGAAAGAGTCGCTCGAAAAAGTCGACGGGAAGATTGGCGAGATCGAAAAAGCCCGGGCCGGCGCTTACGCCGAGTTGCGCGAGCAAGTGCGCGGCCTGGCCACGTCACAGTTGCAGCTTCAAGCGGAAACCGGAAATTTAGTAAAGGCCTTGCGCACTCCCCACATACGTGGCCGCTGGGGCGAGATTCAACTGCGGCGCGTCGTCGAACTTGCCGGCATGGTGCAGTACTGTGACTTCAATGAACAGGCAAACGTTGCGACGGAAGACGGGCGTATTCGACCGGATGTCATTGTGCGTCTGCCGGGAAACAGGTGCATCGTGGTGGACGCAAAAGTTCCGTTCGAAGCGTTCTATCAATCAATCTCAGCCACCGACGATGGAATTCGCGTTGAATGCTTAAAGGAGCACGCGCGCCTCGTGCGCACGCACATCGGCCACCTCAGCCGGAAATCATATTGGGAATCCGTGCAGCCAACGCCGGAGTTTGTTTTGCTCTTCCTGCCCGGCGAAAACTTTTACAGCGCGGCCCTCGAACAGGATCCGAAGCTGATCGAAGACGGCATTAATCAGCGGGTGATCATCGCGACCCCGACGACACTGATAGCGCTCTTGAAAGCAATCTCTTACGGTTGGCAACAGGAGCAGCGCGCCGCCAATGCGGATGAAGTCGGGAAACTCGGCAAGGAGCTCTATGACCGGCTGCGAACCTTCGTCAACTATTTCGCAGACATCGGCCGCAATCTCGATCGCGCGCTTGAGTCGTACAACAAGGGCGTGGGCTCGCTCGAAGCGCGCGTAATGGTGACCGCGCGCAAGTTCAAAGAACGCGGCGCCATTGCCGGTGAAGAAGTTGAGATTATCGACTCAGTCGATAAAACCAGTCGCGTCCTGACGCTGGACGAAGGTGGACTATTTCCTGAATTGGTTGCGCCCGAAGAGGAAATCCCGGACGAACCCGCGCCGTCTCTTCCTTTTTCAAAGAGCGCAACCGGGACAGGATAGTTTAACGAGCCCGCTCCGCGGATGACCTCATGGCAAAAGAAATTTGGTTAGGGCCGGTTCTCGGAACGAATCGCGAACGCCTGCTCGCGCGTTGTGCCGAGTACGTTGCGAAAGGCGAGACCGATCGGCTGCTTTACATCGCGGCTTCACATCCGCTGCTGGACCTCGCGACACAGACAATCTTAGACGGAAAGAACGCTCAAGGAGTTTGGGGCGAGTTTCCGTTTTATCTGTTTCGCGGATTCGTCAGACGCGTGCTGTCCGGCGCTGTGGCCCAGACTTCAGTCGGTGAATTGACCGATGAAACACAGACTAAAGTCTGTACCACAACAACACGCGTTCCGATCGATCGCGAAGAACTGCCGCTGCGCCACAGCCTGATTTCCCAAATCATCAAGCAACTCGCGGACGCCGGCCAACTGCCGGCGATTCAGCGTCTGGCGAATCGTAATGGGTGCGTTAACACTATCGCGACACTGATTGGTGAGCTGCAACGGGCGGGAAAAACGGCGGAAGAATTCACGTCTATTGTCGAGGGCCGAGTCGCCGAATCCCCAGTCCAAAGTCCAAAGTCCAAAGTCCAAAGTCCGAAAAGTCAGGTGGACTTTGACCGCGACGTTTCGTTGATTTACTCGAAATACGAGGAAGCGCTCAAAAGTTTCGGGCTCACTGACGCAGACGCCGATCAACTTAGCGCTTTACACCTCCTGCGCGGAGATGTATCGCAAGTTGATGACTTGCGCCACACGCTGCCGTGGCTCGACCCCATCGAACTGCTGGTGCTGGACGGTTTCTTTGATTTCACGCCGGTCCAGGGCGAGATGCTGCGGCTACTCATCCAGCGTATTCCCAACGTGATCGTCAACATCAACTATGACGATCGGAACCCACAAATCTTTCAGACGTTTCAATCGACGATCGAGCAACTGAAGTCGATTGCTGAATTCGAAGTTCTCTCGACCGGTGACAAGGTCGAAATCCGCAGTGGCCTGGCTCCACTGCGCGAGCGGTTGTTCAATGCGCGGGACGATCGGGGCAGTAGCCCGGCCGTGAGCGAGGGCGTAAATGCGGGCAAGAGGCCCGCGCTCCTGTTCGAATGCAGCGATCGCGAGACTGAGCTTCGCTCGATAGCGAAAGAGATGAAGCGGTTGATCGGCGAAGAGCATTACAAGCTTTCGGACATGGCGCTGGTGGTGCGCGAGCGCGCCGCGTATGCCGACTTAATCTTGCGCGTGTTTGCGGCGGAATCAGTGCCCTGCAATTTGGAAAGACGCGTGGCGGCCAATGACATTCCCTGTATTCGCGCTGCGGCAAAGCTGCTTCAGATCCTGAAAGATCCTGAACGCGAGCACGTAATTAATCCCAAGGCGAGCGATCTTGCACATCTAATCAAGACTGATTACTTCCGCCTTTCAGGCGAGCAGTTGCAGGAATTGACAAGGGCTTTTGATGCTCAATATGCGGTGTTGCTCGAAGCTTCCGATCGAGATGAACGTAATGCGAGCCGCCGTTTTGGGCTGGGCATCGGTCGCTGGGCGCCGGACGTAATCGAAAATGTAATCGCGTATGTCGGCAGTGAACAGCGGGTGCGCGCCTGGCTGGGTCGCGCTCAGCGGTTGATTACCGTTTTGCCGTCACAAGACGCTGCGCGTTTGTTTATTGGCGCGACCGACCCCAACGGAGAAGACGCGGCGGTCACTCTCGAAGTCGAAGCGCCGGCTCCTGATGAACCGGCGCCAAAGGAAAAGACGAAGCGTCCATCGCCGGTCCATCCAGCGGCAATCGCCTGGACGATGTTGGTGGTTGAACATCTGCGGGAGACCATCGCGGAAACGCCAGAGCAGGGCACGACCGATGAGTTGCGACGCGCGTTGATGTCTTTACTGGACGCTTTCGAGTTTGCTCCTGAGGTCCAGGGACCGCTGATGAGAGTGCACAGCCCGGCCGACGCTCCGCAGGTGATGTTAAATGTGCGCGGCATGGAAGCTTTGCGGCGGGCGTTCGCCGCGACCGTTCGAAGTTTCGATGTCGCAAACGCGGTAGTTTCCGCTGCGAGTATGACAGAGGTCTCTCTCTCAGCGTTCATCGATGAACTTGAACGCTGTCTGAAATCCCAGACGCTTTCCATCTCAGCCGGCGATCGTGACGGCTTGCGCGTGCTCGAAGCGACTGATGTTCGCGGCCTGCGCTTTCCCGCCCTGTTCATCGCCGGCATGAATGAAGGGAGCTTTCCTTTGCGCGCCTCGCGTGACTGGCTGTATCCGCATGAAGAACGCGAACGACTCAAGAAGCATGGCCTCGTGCTCGAAGACATTTCGACTGAGACGCTTTTGAAAGAAGAGCACTACTTCTATCAATGCGCCTGCCGCGCGACTGAGCGTCTGTACCTGACGCGGCCTTTGGCTGCCGATGACGGCATCGAGACCGTGCCGTCGTACTACATCGAAGAATTGCGCCGCGCGATTGCGCCTGCTGACTTAGAGCGCAAGCAGATTCGCAGTGACATCGATAGCCACGATGTGCAATCGATTTCAAGCGGTGCAGAATTAGCGGCGAAGCTCGTCCGGCAAAAAGCCGGACACGGGCAACACACGCGCACCGGCCCGGGGTTCTCACCGGTCGTGGCAAAGGAGCTGGTGTCCCGAGCTCGTCAAGAGATGTATCTGTCCGATTCGCTGCTTCGGCGCGTCGCGATCGAAATGCAGCGCAGCGGAGATGCGTTTGGGTCATACGATGGACAGATAACGAATAGCGACTTGCGTGCGTTGCTCGCCCGTCATTTCGGCGCTGAGTACGTTTACAGCGCCAGCGGATTGAGTGCATACGGCAACTGCGCATACAAGTTCTTCGCAGCGCGTGTGCTGCGACTCGAGCCGCGCAATGAAGCAGCGCTCGACCTGCCGGCGATCGATGCGGGCAAGCTGCTACACGATATCCTCCGCAGGTTTTTCGAAAAGCATCGAAAGCAGTATCTCCCTTCGCTTGATCTCGAAGCATTGCGCGTTGAAATGAACGCCGTCGCTGACGAAGTGTTCAAGGAACACGAGCGCCTGGTTCCGCCGCTAAACGAACGCATTTGGAAAATCGACTGCGAGATTCGCAAGCTGATTCTGGAACAGGTCCTGCTGCATGAGTTGCGCCTGCAACAGCGAACTCAGCCGCGTGGAATGCTTCCCACGTATTTCGAGTTGGCATTCGGCCGCGCGTCTCAGGCCAGCGATCCATCTTCGAAATCGGATTACTTGAAGATACATCGCCACAGTGACGCATCATCGGAAGCGGCGTCGATCCAGGGACAAATCGACCGCGTCGATGTGAGCGAATCCGGTCAAAGCATTGTCGCGTATGATTACAAGCTTTCGCAGGGCGCGAAAATCAAAGACATGTCTGCCGGCCGCCAAATCCAGATTCCTATTTATCTCGCCGCGCTGGAGCAGTTATTTCTGCCGAGTTTCGAACTGGCGGGTGGCGGCTACTATCGTTTGCGCGGTCGCGGACAACGCTTGAACGAGGGGCTGTACCGCAAAATGTTAAGCGACTGTACGAACGTCAGCAGTCGCACCGCGATGGTTGACGATATTGAATGGCAGCGCATTCGGCGCGAAGTTTCCAGACGCGTCTGGCAGTTCATCGACGGAATGCGCGCGGGCGACTTTCGCGTCAGGCCTTCGGAAGGGAAGAAGACGTGCAAGTTCTGTGATCATTCGGCGGTTTGCCGCTACGATACGTATCGAATCAGCCGCAAGAGTAATTGACTCATTGATCCATTTGGCCCTTGCGCGTTGCAGTCAGTACCGGGAGCGGACCGGGGTCCCCGCGCGGGCAGCCCGCGTGGGGTGGTGGTAGCGACCGGGTCGGACGCGTTTTACCCCCTCGCTACCGCTCTGGGTACTGACCTCATTGCAATGACTCAATGAACCAATGAAGCAATATGCCGATGAATCAATCTGATCAATCGCTGCGCGATCACGCGCTCTACGTCCTTCGCGGTGAAGGCGCGCACATAACATTCGAAGTTTTCGTCGCGAACTTTCCTTCTGGACTCTGCGGCAAGCGCGTGTCAGGGTTGCCGTACACGTCGTGGCAGGTGCTCGAGCACATGCGTATCGCGCAATGGGACATCCTCGAGTTCAGTCGTAATCCAAAACACGTCTCGCCGAAATGGCCGGAGGGTTACTGGCCGCCACTGGATCAACTTGGGACGGCGGAGGCGTGGCAAGAATCTGTCAGCAAGTTCCGGAACGATCTGAAGCAGATGGAGAATCTGTTGGCCGACCCGTCAACCGATCTACTCGGCAAAATTCCGCACGGCACGGGTCAGACGATTTTGCGGGAAGCCCTACTCGTCGCGGATCACAACTCATATCACCTCGGCGCGCTGGTCGTGATGGGACGAATTCTGAGGTCGTAGTTCAGGCTGGCTTTCTCCGTCGCTAGCAATGTGGTTCTTCGTCCCGTAACTGCGCAGCCGGTTTTACTCCTACTGCTCACTGCCTTCTGCTTACTGCCCACTGATTTCAGCGGCCGCCTTCGCCTGATTCTTTTGGGCAATCGCGTAGAGAATTGTCTTGATTTGGAAAGGTGTCAGGTCGGGCCGGGCCTCGAGCAAGAGCGCGATGACGCCGGTAACGTAAGGCGCAGCGAAACTGTTTCCGGTCATTTGTCGCCGTCCACCGCCGGGCCAGGTGGTTTCGACCTGGACGCCAGGGGCCACCAGCTCGATGACTTCGCCGTACTGGAATCCGAAGTTGAGCGGATCTCCACCGGCGCGTTTGACCACGGAAACCAGCGATGACGAAAAAATAGAGGGCGAGCTGAGTTGAGGAAGGTTATTCGCGGCCGCCACGAGCATCACGCGTTCCCGGTACGCCTTGTCCAACAATTCACGCATCGGCATCCAGAAGTCGCGTTTGGTTGTGCCCAACGAAAGATTTACGACTTGAAGTTTCTGCTTGATGGCGAAGTCCACGCCCATCAGAAACATTTCGCCAGTGCCGGAACCGGTCGGACCGAGAACTTTGATGCTCGTGATTTCAACATCGGGCGCGACGCTGGTGATGATGCCGGCGCAAGCGGTTCCGTGACCGGCTTGATCGCCTGAGGTCGATTCCTTGAAAACGATTTGGCCGCCTTCATTGACGGCTTGATATGACGCTTTTATTTTGCCGGCGAGCTCCGGATGTTCGCTATCGATGCCACTGTCAACGACGCCAACGCGCACACCGCGACCCGTGCGGCCTGTCCAAAGCGCCTCTGGCTGAATCTGCGACCACAGGTCAATCAGATCGTTATCAACTGTGACAGCAGATTCGGACTGCGCCATTGATGCCTTCTCCTCGCGTACCGTTTAAATAGCGGACTTGTCCGCCTCATCACCATTTGCCGGACAGGTCCGGCTTCTAAACGGAGTCATTGTTTAAAAATTGAAATAGCCGGAACCGGATGAACGTTTCTCGGCGAATCGCGCCAGCGTCTCAAGAATGTCGCGAACCATTTCGCGTTCAGCGTCGCCTTGCGAAACTACTCCGCGCAACCTGACGCCCAGCAAAAGGAGGTCGCGATGCTCAGGCGCGGCGTCCAGGCTCTTGAGCCATTCGGTTTGATCGCTGATGCCGGCTTCGGCATCACTGGTCTTGATTGAGTGCAGGAACATCGCTTCAACCAGCGACGCCATTTCGTACGAATCGACCAGCCGCGCAATCGCATCCGCAAAGCGCGCCGCATCATCCATTTCTTCCGGCGTGAAGGGCGGATACGGCGGCTCTCCGGGCCGGTTCACAAATTCCAGCACGCCAATTGTTTCGTTGCCGGTGCGCAGGGGCGTCGCCAGCAGCGTCACCGTTTTGAATCCGACCGCTTCGTCGGCGCCTGACCAGAATGAACCTTCGGAACTGACGTCGTTGACCGCCATCGGTTGACCGCTCGAGAAGACGAGACCGGCAATGCCTTTGCCCGGCGGAATTCTGATCTTCAACAAGGCTTCTTCAAGTTCGCTGACCGCGACCAGGAATCTCAGTCCGCCCTCGCGTCCGTCGCGCACTAAAACCGACGCGTCGGCTGAGCCGACTGTCTCTTGCGCAACTTTCAACAAGTCGTCAATCGCCTGACGAATAGGTTTCGATAACGAGTTCGACAAGTCGACTTTGTCGAGCGAGTCACGAATCTTCGCCGCGTTGGCGTCTTCAGGTGTCTCGGGATTTGAATTGTCTGGCATCGTTAGATTCGTCCTGGGAAGATCCCTAATCCGCGCTTCATTAACGTTCAGATCGAACTGTTCGTGAAAGCGAAGGTTCGAATTATACAGACCGAGATATTTTTCGCAATTGACCTCTGAGTAGGCGGGGCAGTAGCCCGACCGTCAGGGAGGGCGTGAGATCTCAGAAGACGCCCTCCCTGACGGTCGGGCTACTGCTCCCTGACTTTTGACTGTCGACGATCCCGTCAGTAGGATGTGCGATGCTCTCTTAACTTGATCATAAGAACATTCAAATGAATCCAGCAACACCAGCTATCCCGGCTACACCAGCACCAGACCCATCGATGCCTTCGCATCTTCGACCTGAAGCGACCCAGGCAATCGAAGAAGCGACGCAACTTCAAACCGACGGCGATCACGCATCGGCCATTCAACGCATTGAGCGCACCCTCGCTGACATTCCCGCGGGTTCCGAATTCGAGCAGTTTAAGGATCGTGTAAGTCTGACGATGGCTATTGCTGAGTTTTCAGTCAGCGCCGGCAACTCTGACGGTGCGGTCGCGAGGCTCGAGCAGGAATTCGGAGCTGCCAAAGAAGCTTTTCAACGAATCAAAGCCGCCGGCACAGAAGATGAGAAGCGGACTGCTTTTCGCGGACTTGTTCAACTGAAGGATCTCCACACGCGGCTCAGGTTACTGGGACAACCGGCCCCTGAACTTGTAATGAAAGAGTGGCTGAACACTGGTCCATTGACGCTTGCCGACTTGAAAGGCCAGGTCGTTCTGCTCGAATTCTGGGCTACCTGGTGCAAGCCCTGCGAACAACTGTTTCCGCGAATCAAAGAGCTGCACGCGCAGCATACGCAGGACAACCTCCAAGTGCTCGCCCTGACGCGATTTTTCATGGCCTACGGTGGGCCTCCAGAGGCGCAGGCGCAGGAGATGACCCTGGTTCGCGAATTCGCAGAAAAACACAGCCTTGAATTTCCTGTCGGCGTCGCGGAAGACGAAAGCATTCAGTCGGCTTATGGCGCGACCGCCCTGCCGATGCTCGCGTTAATCGATCGCGCCGGCATCGTTCGCGCGTTCGCTTTTTCTCCTGACGAAGAGAATTTCAAACGCGCGCTTGCCGATTCTCTTGCATAGAGAGGAGGTGGCACGCGCGTCCCGACCGTGATTTACGCGCAGGATGCGCGGGCCACGACGTCACAAGAAATCCGTTTGTAAATCGCGCGGGTTGTTGATAGGATGCCCCCGCTCAAACCGCAGTTCTGTTAATAAAGCGTCATACGTCGCTGCCGGAAGACGGCTTTCCAGCGGTTGGGCCGGAAGCATATCGGGGGGCGGCCGTTCCAACGGCCTTTGCGGGAATTGTTTTCCACTTCCGCAAAACTGTACCGGCACTCCGTCTTAGGCGATCGAGAACCGAAAGCGCATCTGCTAAGAAAGTCAGCGTTTGGGATTCTCTAGTTTCGCGGCCAGGCAAACGTGACTTGGCAAAGAAAAGCGACACTGAATCAACAGAGGGGTTTAGTCCCCACATCTTGAAAGGAGAATAGAGAAGTTTATGGCTCTCGTAAGTACTATGCCCGAGAAGGGGCAACAGGCTAAGGTCTATGACATTCCCGATGCCGATCTTTCGAAGTATGAAGCCGTAGAAGGCACCAAGGCGACCTACGACGAAGCGAAGGACAAGATCGCCGGTGGTAAAGAACTCGGCGCGGGTGTGGACCTCGACAAAGCAGATGTGCAGGCCTATAGCGACATCTGCATCTGCTACTTCTGGTGGCGCGGCGTCCTGTATTACAGGTACCAGTACTGCTGGCAAAGCTGTCCGTAACCACGAAGTAGATTTAAACCGAATGGGAAGTTCGCGCTCCAAGATCCACGCATTATCCGAGTTGCGAACTTCCCGTTTCAATTCAGCAGGTCAGCCCGTTGTGGCAAATCGCAACGCGCTGAAGGATTCGGCGATTCGTTCGCCGCTCAACCACTAACAAGGAGAAAAAAAGTTATGGCGTTGGTAACTACCGTCCCGACTGGCGGGGAAGAACCGAAAGTTTACGACATTCCGGAAGGCGATCTGTCGAAGTACGAAGCTGTCGAAGCGAAGCAAGAGCCCTACGACCAGGCTAAGGAGACGGTCAGCGGCGGCACTCAACTCGCCGGCGGCGTCGAAATCGACAAAGAAGATGTGCAGGCGTACGGCAACATCTGCATTTGCTACTTCTGGTGGCGCGGCGTTCTGTATTATCGCTATCAGTACTGCTGGCAGCACTGCCCGTAAGCATCGGTCACATTCATTTAACCCACGGAAGTTCGCGTTGTAAGTTTTTCCTGACGCGGACTTCCGTTTGTTTTTCGGGGTTGCCCGGGTTAGTGGCACAGACTTCAGTCTGTGATTCTCGACTGGAATCCACAGACTGAAGTCTGTGCCACGAACTTCCCGAGGATGGCTGGCTTCTCAGTCATTCCACCTATCTGTATAATCTCGCCGTTTTTGCAGACGCGTTAAGAATGAAGTCGGTACCACGTGCTGGCGCTCCTCTCCCTTTGGGAGAGGTTGGGTGAGGGTGGGTAGCATAGCGAACGGGTAACCGAGTCTCATTTCATACACACCTGGCCTCAGCCCGGTGTTAAGAAGCGAATTAGACGGAAACCGTTTAAACGGTTTTCCCAATGGGTACCGTTAATCATTCACCCGGCTGAAGCCAGGTGTGAATAAGATAAGCCAAAGTACTTTAGAGACAAGCTTCGGGCCGTAGTCGAAGCAAGTCGTTTTCTTAATCCATTCAAGCGAACGTCATATAACAATGTCAGACAAAACTGATCCGAAATTCCCAGCAGGCAAGAAGCCCGTTGCGGGCGACGCCACGCCCCCGCCCGAGAACGTTTCGGACGACGAACCCCTTCGCGGTCAAATTCCCGGCGGTCCATTACCGCCAGGAGTAATCCCACCAGGTGGCCCATTACCACCAGGCGGTCCTGTGCCTCCCGAGGGTGGAATGATGAAAGCCGGCGAGGTTCCTCCGGGCGCGATGCCGCCGGGTGGTCCAATGCCTTCTGGTGGGCCGATGCCTCCGGGCGCAATGCCACCGCCGGGACCGATGCCTCCGCCGGGTGAAGTTCCTCAGGAAGGCGGGATGATGAAACCGGCGTCGTTGCCGGCTGGCGCCTCACTGCCGGAAGGCGGCTCGATGCCACAAGGCGGCGCGGTGCCAGAGAACATGACGCCAAAGCCCAAGCAGCCAGACGCGCGTCCGTACATCAAACGCTCGCTGGAACTGCTAAGGCGCCACAAGAACGCGGTCATTCTGACAACCGTCCTGACTTTGATTGGCTCGCTACTGCCGTTCGTCGTAAGCGCTTCGTTCGGTCCGTTACTCGAAATTCTCGGCAACGCTGCGCGAGACGGTCGAATGGAGAATGTCTGGATGCTTCCGGGCTCACTCTACAAGCCCCTGCCGCCGCCCGGTTCCGGCCCGCCGCCAAGTTCCGCGCCCTCACCCGGTTCCGCGTCCCCGCCAAGTGCTGTGCCCCCGTCAGGTGCCGCGCCGCAGTCACAGGTTATGTGCCCTTGCCCAGGTTCCGAGGGTGCGCCGGCCCCGCCGTTGACGGGCATTTGGGCGTGGCTGGCGACACCAATCAGCTTTAAAACGATCTTCCTCGTGTGGGCCATCGCGACTGTCGGCTCGGCCGTCCTGCGCTTTGTGCAAATGTGGTTGACGTCGAACCTCGAACAGAAAATCGTGGCCGAGATCCAGGGCAAGGTTTACGACCATCTACAGACACTTTCCCTGGACTTTTTTACCGGCGGCAAGACGGGCGGCTTGATGCAGCGCGTCTTGAACGAATCACAGAACGTCCAGAAGCTAATCACGCAAGTCCTGCTGACGCCGATTCTCGACGTGTTCGTCCTGATTGTGGCGCTGGTTTACCTGTCCATTTTGAGCTGGAAGATGACCCTGGTGTCGTTTGCGCTCGGACCGGTGGCGTTCTGGTTGTTCCGAGTCACGATGAACAAGTTGCAGAGCTCCGCGCACAACATGATGGAAGTGTCGCGCGACCTGAACTCTGAGTTGAACGAATCGCTCACCGGCATGGCCGACATTC
>DATEPC010000041.1:0-11031 GCA_035273405.1 Pyrinomonadaceae bacterium
GCGCGCGTTCGCGTTCAGCAAAAAGCCGTAACGTCTTGTGCCGTAGGTGGCCAGTGCATTCCCACCAAAGCCGTTCGTCACCGACGAGTAGAATACGTTCCCGGTGCCGTGCCATTCTCCGTCACTGCCGCCGTAGACGGGCGCGCGTGAAATGAAGTTGACGACGCCGCCCAGAACGTCTGAGCCATATTGCGAACTGTTCGGGCCGCGCAGAATCTCAACCGTCTCGAGCGCGGATGGTTCAATCAAACTAAAGAACGTGCCGACGCCTCCGCGTTGCGCGCTGGTCGTGTAGCGCACGCCGTCAACATAAACAGCGACGTTGCGACCCGTAAGTCCGCGCACAAAAACGGCGCTGAGTGATGGCGCGGTGCGCTGAAGGTTCACCCCCGGCTCTTCATCAGCAACCTGAGCCACGACTTCCGTCGCGCGATCGAGAATTTCTTTTTGGTCGATCACGTTGATGGCCTGCGAGAGACTTCGCGCATCAGCGATCAGGCCGGCTTCTGATGTGATGGTTACCTCTTCGCTCAAAGGGTTAATTTCGAGAACGATCGTGACTTCCCTGGATTCGCCCCCGGCGATCTGGACGGCCTCTCGACGCTGATTGAAATCAGCGCGGGCAACCAAAATCACGTATGAGCCGGGACGAACGTCGCGGAAAGTGAAGCGGCCCTGCGCGTCGGTACGGGTGCGGCTTAACACCGCTTGCTGCGCGTTGACGAGAGAGACCTCTGCTTCGGCTACGAGCGCAGAAGAAGCGTCGCTGACCACGCCCGAGATGTTCCCGCGCGCGGGTTGTTGCGCGCGCGTGATACCGATTGAGCTAAGGCCCAAAGACACGAACAGGGTGACGACAACCAGCCGCACAGTCATGATGAGTACACGCGATATCTTGTTCATTGCTCTGTCGTTTGCACTGAGCTGACGTTAAGGGGCTATTTTGCTTGACTGGTCTTGAGAAATACTTGAGAGTTTCTCAAAGTCATATGGGCCAACTACATGCGCCATGTGTTGACCCGGAGAAGATTAGGCGAACCGCTGAACTACTACTAGTGTTCGTGGACGATGAAGGTGACGCGGGGCGTTAACGCAACGTTCGCATGACTACGAAGGCTGATCGTAAACACGCAATTAGGTTCATTGTCGCGATGGGCGTCGTGAGCTTGTTCGCTGACATGACCTATGAAGGCGCGCACAGCATTATCGGTCCTTACCTGAAAGACCTCGGCGCGTCAGCGACACAAGTGGGACTCATCGCTGGGTTTGGCGAATTGATCGCGGCGACGTTGCGTCTGGTTTCAGGCAAGCTGGCGGACAAAACGCGCGCGTACTGGACGATCACTTTCCTTGGTTACGCTTTGAACCTGACGGTCGTGCCGGGGCTGGCGTTCGCGCAGAACTGGCAAGGCGCCGCACTGTTTGTGGTCGCCGAACGCACGGGCAAAGGTCTGCGCGGCCCGTCTAAAGATGTGCTTTTGTCCGGCGCGACGAAGACCGTCGGACATGGTTGGGGGTTCGGCCTGCACGCAGCGATGGACCAGACGGGCGCGGTCCTCGGCCCGCTCTTCATGGCGGCGATTGTCGCGCGCGAAAATACTTTTGGCCCGGCTTTTCTGTGGTTAGCCTTGCCGGGAGTGGTGGCGTTCACCTCGCTGTTCGTCGCGCGCACCATGCGGCCGGAAGAGCCGGAGCCGCCGCCGGAGTTAGCGCAACAGCGGCTGCCCGGGTTTTTCTGGGTCTACGTTATCGCCGCGGGACTGTTGGCGTGCGGCTTTGTTGATTTTGCGCTGCTGGCTTACCACTTCCAGAATGCGCAACTCGCCAGGCCTGCGGCGATTCCTTTGTACTACGCGGTAGCGATGGGTGTGGCCGGCTTGAGCGCGCTCGTCTTTGGGCGACTGTTCGATCGCTACGGGCTTCGCATACTCGCGGTGGCAATTGCGGTCGCTTTGTTTGCTCTGCCACTCGGGTTTCTGGGCGGATCTGTTGCCGTAGTTCTTAGCGTAGCTTGCTGGGCCACCGGACTCGGCGCGCAGAATTCAATTCTTCGTTCAGGCATCGCGCAGGTCATTTCGATGAACAAACGCGGCACCGCTTACGGTGCTTTCAATGCGGTTTACGGGCTGATGTGGTTTGCCGGCAGCGTCGTGATGGGAATGCTTTACGATTACTCGATCACCACGCTGGTGGTGTTCGGGATTGCGGCGCAGCTGATTGCCGGCGTGATGTTCTTAATGCTGCATGGCAAAGTGACCGCGGCAGCCAAAGCGAGATGATCTGGGTGATTAGCTGAGTAGATGAACGGTGTGTTCAATCAGCAGGTGCAGCGACGCGAGAATTTCGGAATTTGTGTGATGAACTACGATGGTCGCCAAGGGCATCACTAGCAAAGCTAACGGCAGTAGGAGCCGGTAACGCATAACCGTTCGGTTGCGCATTTCCTGATTTGACGCAAGTTCCAAAAGCCTTCTGACACGGGCTTTTATTCCTCGGTCTTCTTCGTTGCCAACCAGGAAAGCGGCGACCGGCACAGCCGCACGCGATCCTTTCGGAACCATACGCGCAACTTTCACCAGTGCCGCAGCCAGATTAACGGCGGCCGACGAACTCGTCCTGGCTGCGTATTCGTCTGCGGCAGACTCAGACGTGTCCGCCCATGCGCGGTCAAGCGACAGGCCGCATGGAATCATTAGCAGCGCATCGCCACACGCGCGGAGCATTGATCGTTTTAAGTTGTCGCGCGCACTCAGATGGCCGGCCTCGTGCGCGATGGCGGCCTGAAGTTCATCCGGAGCGAGCGTTGCCAGGAGTTGTTCGGCGACGAACAATCGGGGACGAAGTGTGCCGACCACGGCGAGCACGGGAAACTCATGTGTGAGTTTGAAAGTTGGGATCGAAACACCCGCTAGCACCGTCGGCGTGGCCGCTTCGATCCACGCCCTTAGTAGCCGCCGAGTCGCCAGCCACGAACGTACGCCGCGCGAAACCGCCAGCAGTACCCCAATCGCCGAGATCAGGGCGAGCGTCGCCAATTTTCCCGAAACGACTTCATTGGTCCCGTACGGCTCATGCAGCAAATACGCCGGAATCAGGAATCCCGCGACGAACATCGTCGAAAGCAACAGCGGCGCGACGCGGAAAGCGAACAGGAACTCGGCGCGCGTGCGCGCAGAGCAACGTTGCAGCGGCGCTTTGATCAGACGACAGGCACCAGCACCCGCTAACGAAGCCACTGCGTTCACGGTTAGTAACGCGGCCAATCCCAGACTGATTCCGAGCAGTTCGTACATTAATCAGTTGTTAGCTGCCGTTTCTTTTCCTGGACCAATCTTTCCAGCTCATCCAAAAGTTCACAATCGCGTTCGCTGACGGCGTCGACGATGCAGGCGAGCACCGGCTGAATCCCTGCCGTGCCCTCGAATAGTCCTTCGATAACGTCCTCGCGAATTCCGGATTCGAGTTGTTCACGGCTTACGGCCGGAGAGTAAAGAAAGGCGCGCCCCAATTTTCGCCGCGCAAGCAGATGCTTCTTATAGAGACGATCGAGCGTCGTCATGATCGTCGTATAAGCGACCTGATCCCCGAAAGCGAGACAGATCTCGCGCACGCTGACTTCGCCCCGTTGCCATGCTTCGTCGAGCACCTGACGCTCGAGCGGTCCGAGAGCAGCCAGGGCCATCTCACTTGGCCGGCGAAATCCGCGTAAAAGGAATCGTGGAGACTTCATGTGAGCGCGATTCTCCGAGGAGTCTTCCGCGATGTCAACCTGGGTACGCGCCGCTGGCGTGCTGCACCCGAGACGCGTGCGTACCGCGCGGGCCTAGTCAGCGAACTGCACAGCGACTTGATGGGGAATAATACCGCGCTCGTAGCCTTCGGTGAGCAGGCGGCGGACGGCTTCACGGCCGCGTTCGCCATAGTCAAGGGTCCGGTCGTTTACCCACATCGCGACAAACCGATCGGCCAGCGCGGGATCCATGTCGCGGGCAAACTGCATCGCGTACTCCAGCGCGTCTTCGCGATGGTCGAGCGAGTACTGGATGCTTTCCTTCAGGAGGCTCGAAACCTCGCGGATGGTGTCGGCGCCCAGGTCTTTGCGAATTGCGTTGCCGCCCATCGGCAGCGGCAAACCGCCCGTGTATTCGTGCCACCATTCGCCCAGGTCGAGCACTTTGTGCAGACCAAGATTCTGATAGAAGAGCTGGCCTTCATGAATCAACAACCCCGCGTCGCACTGCCCTTCAGTGACGGCGTCGATGATTTTGTCGAAGGGCACTACTTCATAATTGAAGTTCGGAGTGTGAATGCTGAGCGCGAGAAACGCGCTGGTCAGTAGGCCGGGCACCGCAATCGTCACGTTCGATAATTCTGAAACGTCGAGAGCCTCTTTCGCGACCACGATGGGGCCGTAGTTGTCGCCAATCGAAGCGCCATGCGGCAGCAGCGCGTACTTGTCGGCGACGTACGCATAGGCATGAAAGCTAATCGCGGTGACATCGTAAGTTTCCTGGTGGGCCGCTTCGTTCAGCGTCTGAATGTCTTTCAGAACGTGCTCGAATTCGAGATCGCCGGTTTCGATCTTGTGCGTCGCGAGCGCGTAGAACATAAATGCGTCGTCCGAATCGGGCGAGTGCGCGAGGGTGATAGTTCGTGTTTGAGTTGCTGTCGTCATAATCATGTGACTTCGTGATTCTTTGTGATTCTCTGTGACTTTTTGTGTGTGGTTAGTGTTGCGCGGAACATTCACCACAGAGACACGGAGGTTCACAAAGTTACACGGAGACCGCTACTTTCTGGATGGGATTGTAAACGGTGTCGCGTTCAACCGCTTCAAAACCGGCTTCTTCAATCAGTTGAACCAGCTCGGTTTTCGACATCTTCACTTCATTGTTGGCCTCGATCGAGTAACTCGCCGTCAGTTCGCCGCCTTCTGTGATCGTGCCGTCGATGTCATTCGCGCCAAAGTGTAAAGCGACTTGCGCCAGGCGTTTCCCCAGCATAACCCAGTACGCTTTGATGTGCGCGAAGTTGTCGAGCATCAGGCGCGATACGGCCATCGTCTTCAGCGAATCGATTCCGGAAGGGCCGGGCAGGTGCGCGAGCTGTGTGTTCTCGGGATAAAACGCGAGCGGGATGAAACACTGAAAGCCGCCCGATTTGTCCTGCTGCTCGCGTAGCCGGATCATGTGATCGACGCGATCTTCAATCGATTCGATGTGGCCGTACAGCATGGTCGCGTTGGTCTTCAGGCCGGCGCCGTGCGCCATGCCGGCGAGATCCAGCCAACGTTGCGCGTCGCACTTGTGCGAACAAATCATCGAGCGTGTCGGCTCGCGAAAAATCTCAGCGCCGCCGCCGGGGCACGAATCAAGACCGGCATCCATCAGCTGTTGAATCACGTCCTGGTCGCTCATCTTGTAGAAGCGCGCGAAGTGATCCAGCTCAACCATCGTGAAGGCTTTCAAGTGTAGCTGCGGGTACTGCTGCTTCAGAGCTGAAAGTAAATCGGTGAAGTAGCTGAACGGCAACTTTGTATTCAAGCCCCCGGTGATGTGCAGTTCCGTCGCGCCTTCGTTAACCGCCTGGTCGGCGAGCTTTAAAGAATCGTCGATGTTGTGCGTGTAGGCGTCCGGCTGCCGCGGCGTGCGATAAAAGCCACAGAATTTGCAGTCAACGTAGCAAACATTCGTCGGATTTAGATGCCGGTTGACGTTGAAGTAGGTCGTGCGCCCATGCTTTTGCCGGCGCACTGTGTCCGCAACTTTGCCCAGCGCGTTCAGATCGTCTGTGCTGAAGAGCGCCACGCCGTCCTCAAACGTCAGACGTTCTCCGGTGCGGACTTTCAGGCTGACGTCATTCAGCTTGGGATCGTGTGAAATGTTCATCCGTGATTAATGTGTCAAGAAAACGGCACTGCCAAAAGTTATAAATAGGATCACGCTCACAAAAGCGTTTGTCGTAAAAAACGCCGCGTTCAATCGGCTCAAATCATCGGCGCGCACCAAAGTGTGCTGATAGATTAACAATGCGCCTGTCGCGATCACTCCCAACAAAGCGATTGCGCCCAGGTTCGTCAGAAAGTATAACGCAACGAGCGCCGCGAATGCTCCCGCGTGCAGCATTCGCGAAATCCACAGCGAGCGAGCAATGCCAAAGCGAGCCGGAATCGAGTAGAGACCTTCGCGCCGATCGAATTCAAAGTCCTGGCACGCGTAGAGCACGTCGAAGCCCGCCGTCCAAAGCATCACGACCAGAGATAAGAGAAGCGGAATGGGACTGTCGATCGCGCCGCGTACCGCAATCCAGGCGCCGGTGGGTGCAATAGCCAGGCACCAGCCGAGGACGAGATGAGAAAGCAGTGTCCAACGTTTGGTGTAGGAATAAAGCACGATGCTGGCGAGGGCGACGGGCGATAGCAGCAACGTGAGTCGATTAAGCATCGCCGCCGACATGAAGAAGACCGCAGCACTGATGATGGTGAATCCCCAAACGAATCCGGTTGACAGAATTCCCGCGGGAATCGCGCGCATCTTCGTGCGCGGATTGCGTGCATCGTAGTCTTTGTCGGCAATTCGGTTGAACGCCATCGCCGTCGAGCGCGCTCCGACCATGGCGGCGACAATCCAAACAATCTGCCAGACTGATGGAATTCCACCCGCAGCGAGCACCGCGCCGAGAAAAGCAAAAGGCAGGGCAAACAGCGTGTGCTCGATCTTGATCATCTCGAGCGTGGTGCTGATGTTGCGAGTTAGCCCCGGCATCAATTGCTACTTATGACCGGTCAATCCCAGGGTTGTGGTCCGCGGTTTATATGCAATTCTCGGAAACGCGACTGAAAACAAAACACAAAAGAGAATGACCCACTCAACCGGACGAATTTCCTTAATTGCCGTCCAGAGCGCGGGAATAAAACTCTGGCCGTTGAGCATGTTCGGAAGTACGCCGAGAAGAAACCAGATGGCCGCAGCCGTGCCAAGAGCAAGGGGGAATCTAAACCGTGCCAGTTGTTTAAGCATGAGAGATTATTCTCCTTTCCAACGGGTGGTGGTTGAGTGTGGAATGTTGAATTGATCGAGAATGCGGAAGCATAAGTGATCGACCAGCGCTTCGATCGTTTGTGGCCGATGATAAAAACCGGGACTTGCTGAAAGTATTGTAGCTCCGGCGCGCGAAAGTTTCAGCATGTTTTCTAAATGAATTGCGTTGTAAGGCGTCTCGCGCGGGACAATGACCAGCTTGCGACCTTCCTTCAAGGTCACGTCAGCGGCGCGATGAATCAGATTTGTTCCGGCTCCCGAAGCAATCGCTCCCAAAGTACCCATTGAGCACGGCACAATGATCATTCCGGCCTGCGGATGCGATCCGGAAGATGGTGTGGCCGCCATGTTGTCCAGGCGATGCAGGCGAACCATCTTTGCCTCGGACGGCAAGCCGATCCACTCGTTGATCTTTTTCTCATCAGCCGATCGCAGGTCGAATCCGAGTTCGACCATCGCAACCGTCTTAGCGGAATCTGAAAGAATCAGGTTGAGGCGGTCGACCGCGCCGCTCGCGGCGAGATGCACGAGAGTTCTGTGCGCGTAGATCGCTCCGGAGGCGCCGGTGATGCCAACGGTAAGTTCCATCGGGAAATGGATCTTACGTTTGCTCGGACGGGTTAGCAAGGAAGCGGTACGCACGCCTCTGGCCTGCTTGCATTCGGTCGGCATGCCGGAGGCATGCGTACCGTGAACCGCGGCTGATGCCCACGTTTTCGATGCTAGAATTGCCGCAGATGAAGACACAGCGAAAACAGGATGGTCGAGCGGGCTCCAGTAAATTCCTTCGCAAGCCGCCGATCAGCAAGTTCGCTCGCGCTCTTTTGCGTGAGTGGCGAAGTCTGAAACTGCCGTTTTCAGATGCAGTCGCTGTCGTCGGAGTTTCAGGCGGCGCTGATTCGGTCGCATTGCTTCTGGCGCTCGATGAACTAATCAAGGCAAGCAAGCTGAAGATCCGGATCGTGGTTGCGCATCTCGATCATCGACTGCGGAAGGAAAGCGGTGACGACGCTCGCTGGGTGGAAGAGTTGGCGACGCGGCTCGGTCACGAAGCGTCAATTAAACGGGTGCCGGTAAAGCGTCTCGCGCGACGCAGCGGCGACAATCTCGAACAAGCGGCACGCCTCGCCCGGTACAAATGGTTTGCCGAAGTGGCGCAAAAGCGCGGCGCCAATCCCGTCTTGACGGCTCACACGATGGACGATCAGGCAGAAACGGTGCTGTTGAATCTGCTGCGCGGGAGCGGAACTGACGGCATGAGCGGAATGGAGCCGGTGCGCTTGCTGAACGCCGGGGGCAAAAGGATGCTCGCGCGACCGTTGCTCACCTGGGCCCATCGCCGCGAGACAGAAGGATTCTGCCGCGCTCGGGGGATCGACTTTCGCTACGACGAAATGAACGAAGACGAGGCATTCGCGCGAGTCCGCGTGCGACGGCAGCTGCTGCCAATGATGCGGAGTTTCAACCCGCGAATCACGGAAGCGCTTGCCCGCACCGCTGAACTGCTGCGAGATGACAGCCGGGCGCTGGATAGCGCCGCCCAACGATTGTTAGAGCTTTCGACGGACAACAGCGCCAAGCGGCATCAGCTACGGACGGATTTGATAGCGGACGCTCCGCCCGCGCTGAGGCGTCGGGCTTTGCGGCTTTGGTTGGAGTCGCGGCGCGGGCACTTGCGCCGGCTGGAGTTGGTTCATATGCGCGCCGTCGAGAATCTCGTGACTCAGAATCGCGGCGGACGCACGATCGAGCTGCCGGGCGGGTCCACCCTTTCCCGCAAAAGCAGCCGGCTGACTTTCACCGCGAGAACATCCACGGACACTAAAGCGTAACAACAGCGGGCTATTCGGGACACCAGAGGGGAACAAATTCGCATCCTAGAACTCTTAAATTCGGGAAATCTGTTCGGAAGCGACTTTTATAGGTAACTTACGGTATCATGGGCGACGGAGGCAGGAAGATTTTGAGTTCCACTGCAAGACAAATAGTTTTTTGGCTGCTGATTGTGGCGGGCGCGCTGCTCATCTATAAGCTCGTCAATCCGGGCACAAATAAGTCTACGGCCATCGACCTTACTTCGCTTGAACAGAAGATTCAGCAGGGTCAACTGTCGCATTTAACGGTGAAGACGTCGGAAACGACGGCCGTTGAGAAGAACACCGGCAAGGCTTTTGTGGCGCAGCTTACCAACGAGCACACAAAAGCAGAGATTCTGAAAGAAGCGCGCCAGCTGGACAGCAACGGACAGGCCAAGGTTGCCAACGTCCAGGAAGAGGGAAGTTCCAGCCTTTGGTGGCCGGCGCTTTATTACCTGCTGCCGTTTCTGCTGATTTTCGGTTTCTGGATTTTCATGCTGCGGCAGATGCAGTCGGGCGGCAACAAGGCCCTTTCGTTCGGCAAGTCGCGCGCGAAGCTGCTCAGCAATCAACAGAAACGGGTGACGTTCAAGGACGTTGCCGGCGTTGAAGAAGCCAAGGAAGAACTTCAGGAAATCATTGAATTCCTGAAAGAACCGCAGAAGTTTCAGAAGCTCGGCGGCCGCATTCCGAAGGGCGTTTTGATGATGGGCCCGCCGGGAACGGGAAAGACTTTGCTGGCGCGGGCAATTGCCGGCGAAGCAAACGTACCATTCTTCTCGATTTCGGGTTCGGATTTCGTTGAGATGTTCGTCGGCGTCGGCGCTTCACGCGTCCGCGATTTGTTCGAGCAGGGCAAGAAAAACGCGCCGTGCATCATCTTCATCGATGAAATTGATGCCGTTGGACGTCATCGCGGCGCAGGCCTCGGCGGCGGACACGACGAGCGCGAGCAGACTTTGAATCAGCTGCTGGTTGAGATGGACGGATTCGAATCGAACGATGGCGTGATCCTGATCGCTTCGACCAACCGGCCCGATGTACTCGATCCAGCGCTGCTTCGACCGGGGCGATTTGATCGGCGTGTCGTCGTTTCAAGACCCGATGTGCGCGGCCGCGAAGGCATCCTGAAAGTTCACACCCGCAAAATTCCGCTGGGTGAAGACGTGGATATCACAATCATCGCGCGCGGCACGCCCGGATTCACCGGCGCGGACCTGGCGAACCTCGTGAACGAGGCGGCGCTGAACGCGGCGCGCTACAACAAGAAGGTTGTGGCGATGTCCGACTTTGAGTTGGCCAAGGACAAAGTCCTGATGGGCGCTGAACGCAAGTCGATGGTCATCTCGAACGAAGAGAAACGCGTGACGGCGTATCACGAAGCCGGGCACACGCTCGTGGGTTTGAAAGTTCCGAACGCCGATCCCGTGCACAAGGTCACCATCATTCCGCGCGGCATGGCGCTGGGTGTGACGCAGCAATTGCCGGAAGGCGATCGTCACAGCTACACGAAGGAATACTTGCTTGGTCAAATTTCGATTCTGATGGGAGGCCGGATCGCCGAAGAAACTTTCCTCGGCAACATTACGACCGGAGCGTCCAATGACATCGAAAAGGCGACGGAACTCGCGCGCGCGATGGTTTGCGAGTACGGCATGTCTGAGCTTGGGCCGCTGACGTTCGGCAAAAAGGAAGAGCAAATCTTCCTCGGCCGCGAGATTGCTCAACACCGCGACTTCTCGGAAGAGACAGCGATTCGCATCGATTCCGAAGTGCGCAAGATTGTTACCGAGCAATACGAACGCGCGACGCGAATCATCAACGAGAATCGCGACACGATGGTGCGTTTGGCGGAAGTGCTGCTGGAGTATGAATCGCTCGACGGCGTTCAGATTCGACGCATCGTCGCCGGGCTGCCGATCGACGACACGAGCGAATCAACGACTGGAACTCAGCAGGAACTCCCGGGTGCGAAGGAAAAGGAACCTTCGACGAGCCCGCTGAAGCCAATCCTGCCGCCGATTACCGGAGGCACACCGGCTCCGGCTTAAAGCCAGTGCAGTAGCCCGACCGCGAGGGAGGGCGTTGTCAGTACCGGGAGCCGTAGCGACCGGCTCAAGACTCAACTCCAAAGG
>DATEPC010000042.1:0-1146 GCA_035273405.1 Pyrinomonadaceae bacterium
GAAAACTTTGACGGCGACTCGGTTCGACTGTGATTTCTTTGAGGTTGGCAACATTACGCGAAACTGCGTCGCGACGGGCGGATCGAAAGCTGTGCTACAGCCGTTTCAACCAAGCGACAAACGGGGCACGAGAACTATCACGGCGCAAAAGATGAATGCTGACTTCGTCCGCGAAACACAGGACATTGAGAAGGTTGATGCAAGCGGTGAGTCAAAGTTTAATGAATTGGATCGCAACGGAACGGCCGAGGCCGTCTCTTACACCGCGGCGGATGAAACTGTCCGTTTGCGCGGCGGTGAACCCACGGTTTGGGATTCACGCGCGCGCACAAAAGCCGCCGAGATCGATTCGAATAACTCGACCCGCGTCTCTTACTGTCGCGGAAAAGTTCAGACGACCTACTACAGCCAGGAACAAACAAACGGCGCCGCGCCCTTCCGTAAGGTGAAAAGCCCCGTATATCTGCTCGCCGATCGCGCTGAGCTCAATCATGATTCCGGCAACGCGACTTACACCGGCAACGGGCGGATGTGGCAGGACGACAACTTCGTCCGCGGCGACGTCATCAACTTGTATCGCGAACAAAAGCAAATGGATGCGCGCGGGCATGTCCAAACGGCGCTCTATCAGGCAAAGCAAAAAACGGGGAGCACCATCAATGTGGTGCCGGTGTTCGTGACTTCGGAATACATGCGTTACTCGGATGCCGAACGGGTAGTGCACTACGAAACCAACGTCGATATTAAGCAGGGAACTGATCGCATGACGGCGGGCGTGGCCGACGTTGATCTGCAAAAAGAAGTTAACGAACTTGAGAAGGTGATCGCGCAACGCAACGTCGTGCTGATTCAACCGGGCAAGCGCGGCACCGGCGATTGGTGTCAATACACGGCCGTGGACGAAGTTGCGGTGTTAAAGGGTAATCCGGCCCACGTCGAAGACACCGAACAAGGCACAACCGACGGCAATCGTTTGACGATGTATCGCCGCGAAAACCGCGTCGTCGTAGACGATCCGGGTGGCTCGCAATCGCCGGGGCGTGTGCGCTCGACTCATCCGATTAAGAAGAGTCCATAATTACGACAGAATCGTTTAGAGGCGGGCGTTGCCCGCCTGGATGTGGGCGGTAGCCCCACGCTAAACAT
>DATEPC010000043.1:0-13392 GCA_035273405.1 Pyrinomonadaceae bacterium
CATACCCGCAGATTTTAATCGGAACCGCTTTAGGAGCTTTCGCATTCAGCCAGGATTTGCTGGGCGGCGGCGAGTTTCGGCGAGCCGAGCTTTTGGTAAATCTCCACCGCGCGACCGGCGTGCCGAAAGGCTTCCTGCTTCTTGCCCTGGCGCACGAGGGCTTTCGCGAGTCGGCGGCAGTTACCGGCGATCAATTCCAAGCGTCCGACTTTTCCGGCCAAGGCCAGCGCCTCGCGCGCGAGTTCTTCTGCGCCGCGCCAGTCGTCGCGGCTCAGCGCCAGCAAGGCCAAGTTGCCGGTGACGATGGCTCCGCCTTCTTGGTATTCGACGACGTGGGCGATCCGCAGGCCCTCTCGGTAATCGCGTTCGGCCGCGTCGAGGCTGCCAGAGAGTCGCTCGGCTTCGGCGAGTCCGCACCACTCTTTGTTCGGGTAATCCGGACAGAAGACGGCGACGATCAATTCAGTCGAATCGTGGTAAAGCTTTGGCAAATCGAAGGCAAGATTCGCCTGAGAGAACTCCGCCTTGTGGAACTTGTCATAAAGGATTTTGTCTTCACCGAACCGATCGGCAAGAATACGGGCGACTTTAGCTGCAAAGTCACGCTTCTCACCCGCGAAGGAGAAAGCGATGCGAAAGCGTTTCGGCTTCGGATCCGCAGAGTTGTTATCCGGCATGTGAGGTCCTCGACGCGGCGAATTCTGTCACTGGCCTGTATCAAATACAAGAGTTTCGATTATGGGGGTAGAGTTGTCACTTGAGGGGTCTCATTCACACCGCGGCTTTAGCCCGGTGGCAAGTTGTTACCGCGCAAGTGGAAAACCGTTTAAAACGGTTTCGCTCCGTGGCCTCGCCGAGGGCTCGCCGCGCTAAAGCGACGGCAAGAATGAGAGCTTTTCTAAAACCGAATCAGTACGAGAATGAAGCTTCCACGGTTGGCAAGTCGCATGACTCCCATGTAAAATCCTTCGCTTAATTCGTGAACGAAATAGTTAACAGTGTGACTGGCGAACTCACTCGCCCCGACGACGTCGAATCGCGCATCTATCGCGCGATGATCGTGTCTGTCGCAATTGCCGTAATAGTCAGCGCGATTGTGGCGCCGTGGCGCGTAACGAGCGGGCTTCTGCTGGGCGGAGTGTTGTCATTGCTGAATCACCGCTGGTTGAGCGGCTCGGTCGCCGCGCTGCTGGATATGCAAAAGCCGGGCGTCAAACCGCGCTTGAAACTTTGGAAGCATGGCCTCCGGTATCTGGTGATCGCGGTCGCCGTATTCGCCGGTTACCAGTTGAACCTGATCTCTCTGGCCGCGACGATCGCCGGTCTCTGTGCATTCGTGCCGGCTCTGTTTGCCGAAGCCGGCCGTCAGTTTTATTTCGCAATCATTCGTCGAGAGGAATCTTTTTGATGTTCTTTTTGCTGAGTGCCGATGAGGCGGCGAAGGCCGCCGAGCACGCGCCCGCTGCGCAGGAACAGGCGGTGCACCACGCGCCTATCTTAGTGAAACTCGTCAATCACTATTTCGGCGAGTGGGCGCACCACCTTGAGATGAAGTACACCTACCCGGTCTGGAAGAAAGTCCTGGGCAAGTTCGGCACGACGCCCGAAGCCGCGTTTGGGGCCTACACGCCAGAGAACGCGATCCCCTGGTACACGATCATGTTTGTCCTGGCGTGCATCCTCACCGTCACCTTGATTTGGATTTTGAAAGGCAAACTATCCGAGGACGAACCGGGTGCCGGTCAGCAAACGCTCGAAGTGGGTGTGCTCGCCGTTCGCAGCATGCTCCAGGACATCGTCGGCCCGCACGGCTTGCAGTACTTTCCGGTCGTCATGACCTTTGCGCTGCTGATTCTGATTTCTAATTTGATGGGATTCTTCCCTCTGTTCATGAGCCCGACAGCGTCGACCAGCGTCACTTTTGCCCTCGGGCTGACATCGTTTCTTTATTACAACTACATCGGCATTAAAGAGAACGGCGTGTTCGGTCACTTGAAGCATTTGGCGGGGCCGATTTGGTGGATCGCGCCGCTGATTTTCGCGATTGAGCTGATCAGTAACTTGATTCGCCCGTTCACGCTCGGCATTCGTCTGTTTGCAAACATCTTTTCGGACGAGAAGGTGATGGAGACTTTCACGCATTTGTTTCCGCCTTACTCGAATTTCGTCTTACCGAACATCCTGATTTTGGTACTGTTGTTGCCGCTCAGCCTGTTCGTCGCTTTCATTCAGACGTTTGTGTTCGTGCTGCTCTCGCAGCTGTACATCAGCGAGGTCTCGCATCCATATGACGAGCACGGAGAGCACGATCATGAGGGCGATGCCCCAGAGATGCTCGCGCCGGCTTTAACTTAAACCAGCGCGGCACAGACTTTAGTCTGTGAGTTATCAGCGCAATCACAGACAAAGTCTGTGTTACCGAATTTCATAAAAACGCGCTCGAGCGATGCGGCGCTGCGCCGCACACGTTGACGCGTTCAACACATCGCGAATCGACAAGGACCAACAGCTACCTAAATCCATTTGTCATTGTCTGTATCGCTGGAGCGCCGTTGTTAAGAGGGGCGGTGGATACCGGATGCGGGCGAAATTATTCCGGCCGAGGTTCGAGCGGTTCGCCAAGTTTGAGGAGATAACCATGAGAAAGTTTGGTTTGTTTTTGATGGCCACCGTCGCAGTCCTGATTGCGGCAACGTCGGTGTTTGCTCAGCCCCTGTCGCCTGAGGCGGCAACGGCCAGTGCCAGCGGTGTTAAGGCAATTGCCGCCGGCGTCGGTTTCGCCATCGCGGTCGTCGGCGGTGCGTTGGGACAGTCGAGAATTGGCGCAGCGGCTTGTGAAGGCGCGGCGCGCAATCCCGGCGCGGCGGGTAAAATTCAGGTCATGATGATTCTCGGCCTCGCGCTGATTGAATCACTGGTGCTGTTTGCGCTGCTGATCGTGTTCGTTAAGGTCTAGCGACCGAACGCGATCGATCGTAGAAGAGCGAGCGGAGCTTTTGTGGCCGCTCGCTTTTTGTTTTTTGTATGTCGGTACGCACGCCTCTGGCGTGCTCTCTCTTTACTCGAAGCACGCCAGAGGCGTGCGTACCGACGCGCGTCTTTGCCGCTGTCGTGCGCATCTGTTACGCTACGAACTCTCTCCCCCTAAACAATCAAATGAAAGTCTGTCCCGTCTGCGAACGAAAATTTCCCGACAAGATGACGCTCTGCTCGGCGGACGCATCGGTGTTGAAGCGATTGGACGATCCGCTTCTCGGTCAAACGCTGGCGGGAAAATACAAAATAGAAAAGCTGATCAAGATGGGCGGCATGGGATCGGTCTATCGTGGCCGCCATGTATTGATGGACAAGACTGTCGCGATCAAGGTCCTGCGCCCCTCGCTTGCCGGTGATGACGCCGTCGTCGCGCGTTTCTCACGCGAGGCAAAAGCCGCTTCGAAGATTTCGCACCCACATGCAGTCAGCGTCACGGATTTTGGCGAAGCTGAGAATGGCGTGGTGTTCCTCATCATGGAATACCTCAACGGCCGCACGCTCAAAGAAGCGATTACCAGCGAAGGGCCGTTGTCACTGGGGCGGGCCGTGGAAATCGTGCGGCAGGTTGCCGGCGCCCTGGATGCGGCGCATGGCCAGGGCGTGATTCATCGCGATTTAAAGAGCGAGAACATCATGCTCGTTAGTCACAACGGCGATGAGTGGGCCAAGGTGCTGGATTTTGGAATCGCGAAGATCCTGCAACCCGTCGGCAGCGCCGCTGACGCTGAGATCACACAGGCGAATTTGGTGGTGGGAACGCCGCAGTACATGTCGCCTGAGCAGTGCTCGCAGTCGGGCGCGCTGGATGCCCGTTCAGACGTGTACTCGCTGGGAATCATTGTGCACGAGATGTTAACGGGCAAGCTTCCTTTCACCGGCGAATCGGCGACCGTAGTCATGATGAAGCAGGTGCAGGACACGCCGCCTTCCGTCCTCGAGTCGCAGTCGCAGTTACCGGCAGCGGTTGATCGGGTAATCAAGCGCGCGTTGGCAAAACAGCCAATCGATCGCTTCCAATCAGCAGGGGAATTGTCCGCCGCTTTTGCAGACGCGGCCAGCGAAGAAGCCGCAGAAGCCCCGGTTCTGGCCGGAGTTGCTGCGACTGCCGCGAACACGCCGCTCTCGATGCCGGCAGCGGTGAACGATGATCTGGACGAAGTCACTGTAGTGCGTCCCAGAACCGAAGTCGCGGCTGTCTCGGCAGACGACCTCCCGCATGTCTATCGCGAAGCCCCTGCGGTCACCGCCGATCGATTCAACCCCTGGCGCATCATTGTGCCGGCGGCGATCGCGCTCGTCGTTGTATTCGCGGCAGTGTTTTTGCTGACTCAAGGCACCAGCCCGACCGATCCAAATCAGCTACCTCTGAATGCTGATCCGAACAGCACGCCGGTTCAGCCCACCGGCACGCCGACGGGCCTGGGCGAAAGCGACGTTCGGCCGATTGCCGTGGCCACGCCTACGCCGGCAGCAACTCAACCGGTTGCAAGTCCGACTCGAGTTCCAGCGGTTGTAACGGGTGATTTCGGAAACGAGAATACCAACAGTGGTCGCGGAAATCGCAACTCGAATCAACCGGCGCGCCCCACACCGCAGGACGAACCGCCGCCTCCGCCTCCACCCAGAGCGTCGCCAACCGTGCGCACACTTCCCACGCCAGGGGAAGCGACAGCGTCGCCGGGCCAGCCCTAACACCCGTGTGTCAGTACCCGGAGCGTTAGCACATCTCCCTTGGGAGAGGTTGGGTGAGGGTGCGCAGCATAGCGACGGGATCAGCCACCCAAATTGAAATTTGATCCGGTCGCATCCACCACCCCACGCGGGCTGCTCGCGCGGGGACACCGGTCGGCTCTCGGTACTGAAAGTCCGGTTTCGATTGTTTCGTCGATCAAAGCCAGCAGTGTCTCAGCTTCCTGGATCTGCATCTCGATCTCGATGACGTAACAGGGAAGGGTGAAGCGCATCCACCCGAGCTTGACCGCATCTTTTGCGGTTGTGAGTAACGCGTGCGCGCCGGCGTCCGTGGCTCGGCGAGCGAGACGATCGATGTCTGTTTGGGAGTACTTGTGATGATCCCGAAAGGCTTCGGTGTGTCGTAGATCGAACCCTTCGTCGCGGAGTTGTTGGAAGAAAGCGTTTGGGTTGCCGATGCCGCAGAAAGCGGCGACGGGGAACTGCCGAAGAGCCTCGCTGGCTGTTTCAAGTTCCGGAGAGCCGAGCGGGGTGATTCGACTAATCACCGTCGTTGAGCGAACGATTGGTGCGTCAGTCGCTTGTCTGATTCGATATTGCAGGCCGGCCTCTATCGCCTCGCCGCTGCGCGTTACCGCGATGCAGTCGGCGCGGCTCAGGCTTTCGATGGGTTCACGTAGAATTCCGGCCGGCAAGAGCCGGCGGTTACCCCAAGGATTAGTAGCGTCAAGGGTGACGATGTCCAAATCGCGTGCGATCCGAAGGTGTTGAAATCCGTCGTCGAGGATTAGCACGTCAGGGTTTAGGTTTTCAATTGCCCAACGTGCGCCGGCAACGCGATTAGCATCGCAGACGACGGCCGCCTTACCCACCAAAGATCGCGCCAACATCATGGCTTCATCACCCGACTGCTGGATGTCAGCAAGAATTCGTGCGCCGTCCGACACGACTACGCGCTCCGCAGGGTTTGCCCGGCGGTAACCTCGCGTCAAAACGCAGACTCGATGCCCCCGTTCTGCTAAGTGACCTGCAATCCACTTAACCAAAGGAGTCTTTCCCGTGCCGCCTGTCGTTATGTTGCCCACGCTAATCACCGGAACGCCGACGGTCTGCGTTTTGAAAAACCCATTTCGATAGAGTGCAGAGCGAATGTTTACGGCTACGCCGTACACGAGAGCCAGGGGAGCGAGCGCAATGGTTGCGGCCCGGTTCATTTTGCGGTGGCGGCGTGAAGAGGCGAAAAGGGAAGGGCTTCGCCAGATTCGGCAGGAGTTACGGCGAGCAAATGTGATATGAGATCGATCGTGCGCTCAGTTGCACCTCGATTCCGATCACAGACAACCTTCGCTCGCCCTGCGATCGAGCACCGCCTCGGTTCATCCGACAACAGTTCAGTGAATACGCGTGCGAGTTCGGCCGCGGGTTCGTCAGTTTCGCGGAGTTGAATCAAAGCGTCCTCGTCCAGCAGCGCTTGCGTGACGGCGGCGAAGTTTTCCATGTGGGGACCGGTGACGGTGCAGACACCGTGCGCCCCAGGTTCGATGAGGCTGTGTCCGCCGTGTGGCGCGATGCTGCCACCAACAAAGGCCACGTCGGCGAGTGGATACACCGCGCGTAATTCTCCGATCGAATCCAGCAGCACAACATCGGCGCGGACGTCCTCGGCTGAAGGCGCCCCGGAACGGCGGACTGACGAGAATCCGGACGTGGACAGCAAATATCCTACTTCGTCGAAACGTTCTGGATGACGCGGCGCTATCAGCAATCGCGCGCCGGAATGTCGTTGCCGAACGCTGCTGAACGCATCGATCACGAAGCCCTCTTCCGGGTCGTGGGTGCTGGCGGCGACAATCAGTGGCCTGCCGTCAGCGAAAGCGAACCGGTTCCGAATCTCACTTCCCAGGTCGAAATCAGACGTGGTGGATGCACTGTCGAATTTTAGATTGCCTGCGATGCTTATTCGATTTTCCAGCAACCCGAGCTGTTCGATCCGTGCGGCGTCTTGTTCGGTTTGCATCGCCGCGAGCGTCAAATCATTCAGCACCCGGCGAATAAAAGGTCGCACAAGTTTGTAGCGACCAAGCGACTTGTCAGAAATTCGTCCATTCAGTAGCGCAACAGGAATCTGGCGTTTGCCGGCCTCGCGAAACATTCTCGGCCACAGCTCAGTTTCCATCACGAGTATTGCGGCCGGTTGAAGCTTGCTCAGGACCCGCCGGACTGTCCATGCCCAATCTATCGGAAAGTAGAAAACTGCTGCTGCCTGGTCGCGAAAAAGTTCGCCCGCGACGTGTTGGCCGGTGACGGTAGTAGTCGATATGACCAGGGCCAGCTGTGGAAATCGGTTGCTGATTTTGCGGACCAGCGATTGGGCCGCCTGAGCTTCGCCGACTGAGACGCAGTGAAGCCAGATGACCGGTTTTCCCTTCGAGTTCATGGCTGGGAGATCTCCGAGCCGTTGCCGCAGGCCCGTTACGTATTTGCCGCTGCGCAGGGCGTCGAGGGCAAACCGAGGGAGGAGAATTATGAAACCAAGCGTTAGAAGGGCGCTGTAAAGGAAATACACGGGTTTAGAGTACAAACTTTAGTTTGCATCCTGCCACAAACGCAACCTGAAGGTTGTGGGTCTAAACGAAGGCTACTTTGCGCGCTCGATGTAGCGTCCTTCGATTGGATCGACGCGAATGCGATCGCCTTCGTTCACGAAGGGTGGAACATTGATGGTGACGCCGTTTTCCAGGGTGGCAGGCTTATTGACGTTGGAAACGGTCGCGCCCTTCATCGGTGGCTCGGTTTGGGTGACGGTTAACTCCAGCGATGGCGGCAGGTCGATTCCGATTGGCGCGCCCTCGTAAAACTCCGCCTGAATTTTCAGGCCCGGACTAAGCCACTGCGCCGCATCGCCCAACTCGTCGTCACTCAAGGCAGTTTGGTCGTACGTCTCTGTGTTCATGAAGTGATGGTGCGAGCCATCGGAATACAGGTACTCCATTTCATGCTGTTCGAGCGAGGCGCGCTCGATCGTGTCGACCGAGCGAAAACGGTGCTCGAAAGACGAGCCGGTGCGGATGTCGCGCAGCTTGGTCTGAATCATGGCGCGCAAGTTTCCGGGCGTGTGGTGCCGAAATTCCATGACTTTGCACGGTTTCCCCTCGAACAGGATCACCATACCGCGGCGGATCTGGGTTGCTGAAATTGCCATTACTGACTTCGAAAGCTCCTTAGTTGGTTCGCGCGGCAGATTGTGAACGATCCGCGCAGGTGTACAAACCGTGTAGTCTAGCGATGGGGTTACAGGATTGTCCAGCGCCCATAAACAGAACGAGCAACCTTTGCATGAGTAAGCCTGTTCGACTTGCTCAAGCTCGGGTTGCTCGCTCTCAGGAGGAGCCCACCTACCTGTATTGAATAAACGTGGTGGCCAGGGGAAAGTTCCGGAAAGATAAAGAGCAAAGAGCAAAGAGCTAAGAGCTAAGAGCTAAGTGCTAAGTGCTAGCCGTTACGCGTTGCCGCTCTTGGCGCTTAGCCCTTGGCGCTTAGCTCTTTGCCGCTAAGCCGCACGGGCTCTTAGTTCATGCTGCTTGCGGACGACGCGGTCCAGCCATTCCTGCGAAGCCTGGTACCGCGGGAAACGCTGCTCTTCCGAGCGAAATGCGGGCGTGTGATAGTAGCGGCGGCCGTTGATTAACTTGGCCGGATGCTTGATGTGCAGCATCTCGTGATAAAGGATGTACTCGACGAACCACACCGGCACGTCGCGCGCGTCCAGAGCTTTACTAATCGTGATGGTGTTGTGTGCCGCGTCGTGATGCCCCAGGATTCGTTTCGCCCGCCGCTTTGACCAAGTGAGAACCGGCTTTTCAATCTCGCCGTCGAAATATCGCCGGTTGATTCGCTCGAACAATTCAGTTAGGTCGTAAACTTTGCCGCGCGCGGAGGAAATCACTTTACGACCGCGCTTTTGCCGCGCGATATCTGAAGCTCGCAGAATGTTCGGGCTGTAAGCGTAGGCGCGATAGGCCTTCTCATGGGCAGCTGGTGCTTTGCGTGAAAGCAAACGCGCGACGAGCAGAAAAGCGAGAGCGCGCATGACATCAGGCGGCGCGGACTCGAAGACATCCGAAAGCCGGACATAGACGCGACCGGAACGCACTCGAATCGTGTGATGAAGCCCCGCGTACGGATAAAAACGTACTTCAATGTCGGCGTTATCGAGTCGAAAACGGCGACCCTTGGGGTCGAGTTGACGAAAGGCCTCGCCAAAGACTCGCTGAAGCTGAAGGGTATTTTGAGCCATGTTCCCGGAGTGTCTGACCGAGCCATCTTATGGGCCAGTTGAAAGGGGCGTCAAACCCGTCACGAGAACGCGCCAAAATCCTCGAAAATACGGTGATTAGCCAGCCGGGAGGGTGAGTTTCCTCATCATTCAGTCCGAGGCAGAAACCCAAGTCAAAGCCACTCAGCAACTTACAGTGAACAGGATGGATAACCGAACCGTTGCTCACCGGCGCGCAACCGCTCGCGAAATCTTGAAATTAAAGGGTTTGCGGCACTTTTCGTTCTTGGCTATACTGACCCGACAGTTCTCTCCCAACTGATCGGCCGTCCGTTAGCTGAGTGACGGCGACAAAGAACATGGTTAACAGAACTTCCAAATCAGGGCCCTCGAGGCCAAGCGCGGAATCGCGCCGCCAGGCTGTACTCGCAGCAATCATTCACGAGCATCTGCGCACCGGAGACGCGATTGGATCGCACACGGTGGCGCAAAAGTTTGCGCACGCGGCCGGGTGGAGTTCCGCGACCATCCGCAATGTGATGGCTGAGTTGGATGAGTTTGGGTTACTGGAACAACCGCACACGTCCGCTGGTCGTATTCCGACGGATCGAGGGTACCGTTACTACGTCGATAACATTATCAGCGGTACGCGCCTGTCGAAATCAGATCTGAAAGCGATTGAGGACATCGGTACAGTCGAGACACTAACGGCGCGACCTGATCGATTGATGGAGCGCGCGTCACATGTGCTTTCAGAGTTGTCCGAGAATGTAGGGATAGTGGTATGGCCGTCGCTTGCGGAGAACGGACTGCAACACATTAGCTTTATGAATCTTCCGGACAGCCGGATTCTGGTGGCGATTGTTTCAACGCCAAACGTTGTGCAGGACAAAGTCATTAGACTGGACGAGAAATTCACGCAGGACGAGTTGGATGGAATCGCGCGTTATCTCAATACCGAATTTCGCGGCAAGAACCTGCGTGCAATCCGCGCAGAGATGGTTCGCCGCATGAAAGAAGAAAGAGCTCTGTACGACGGGTTGCTGCGAAACGCTGTCCTGTTGTGCGAGCGAAGCATGGAAGGCGAAGACAGCAACGGGGGAGAGGTTTACATCGACGGCGCTTTCAATATCCTGACCAAGCCTGAGTTCGCGAACCGCGAAGAGCTGCGCGAACTTTTGCGCACGCTTGAAGAAAAATCCCGGCTGGTGAAAATCCTGACGGAATGTCTTGCTAGCGATCCGATTCGTCGTAATGTGAGAGTGATAATCGGCAACGAGAACGTAATGCCCTCAATGAAGAGCTGCTCTGTCATCACTGCATCGTACCGATTGGATGGTGAAGTCTCAGGCACATTGGGAGTCGTTGGCCCCACGCGAATCGAGTATGGCCGCACAATGGCTGTGGTAAACTATCTTGCACGGTTTATCGAACGTGCACTGTCGAACGACGCGGCGCCCTAACAAAGGGTTCGGTCCGTATCGATTCCCTGAAAACCAGAGATAACACCAGGATTTATGGCGTCAGACCGAAAATCGCAGGGTGGGAACCGCATTCCGATTCGCTTCGAAGGCGAAGACGTGACCGAAGAAGAATTTGCCACAGACGCCTTGACGGCTGAAGACGACGATTTCGCAGAACTTGAGTCGCAAGGTACAAGTGACGCGGAGGGCGGCCCGGCTGTGGCAGAGTTAGTGGCGACGCGCGCTGAGTTGAAGCGTCTGCAAAATGCGCTGGCTGAGGCGCAGGAAGCGGTACTTCGTCGACAGGCGGATTTCGAAAATTACCGCAAGCGCGTTGAGCGCGAGCGCGGTGAGACCCACAACCGACTCGTGGGCGACCTCGCGAAAAAATTATTGCCCGTTGTCGATAATCTTTCGCGTGCGCTGGACGCCGAGCGTTCTGTTGAGACCAGCGAGTCCGCCGAGTTTCGGCATTTTCTGCACGGGGTTGAGTTGATCAACAAACAACTTGCGGAGGTGCTGGAATCCTTCGGCGTCGAGCCGATCGCCGCAGTGGGTGAACGCTTCGATCCTCACGTGCACGAGGCGGTGGTTACCGAACCCTCCGATAAACACGAACCTGAAACAGTGATTGAAGAACTTGCCCGCGGTTATCGAATCGGCGATCGCTTGCTGCGACCATCGATGGTAAAAGTCGCCGCACACAAAGACGGCTAAAACGCTTTTCCTTATGGGGAAAATAATTGGAATCGATTTAGGAACGACCAATTGCTGCGTCGCTGTCCTGGAAGGCGGCACGGTTCAGATCGTTCCTAACAAAGAAGGCGGCCGCACTATGCCGAGCGTTGTCGGTTTTACCGACAAGGGCGAACGGCTGGTCGGACAAATCGCCAAACGCCAGGCCGTCACCAACTCTGCCAACACAGTTTATGCGGTCAAGCGACTTATCGGCCGTAAGTTCGATTCCGCGGAAGTCTTGCGGATGCGCGCCACGGTGCCGTTCGAGATTGTGAATTCACCGAACGGCGATGCGCGCGTGGAAGTCCAGGGGAAGGTTTATAGCCCGCCGGAACTTTCCGGAATCGTGTTGCAGCGTTTGAAGGCCGCCGCCGAAGACTTTTTGGGTGAAGCGGTCACGGACGCGATAATCACGGTTCCCGCTTACTTCGACGACACACAGCGGCAGGCGACAAAAGACGCGGGCAAGATCGCCGGCCTGCTAGTCAACCGCATTATCAACGAGCCGACCGCGGCCGCACTCGCGTATGGCCTGGGTAAGTCGGAAGCCGAAAAGATTGCGGTCTATGATCTTGGCGGCGGCACCTTCGATATTTCGATTCTCGAAATGAACAACGGGGTGTTCGAGGTCCTTTCCACGGCCGGGAACACGTTCCTGGGCGGAGAAGATTTTGATGAGGCGATCATGAACTGGATGGCGGATCAGTTCATGGCAGATACCGGCATAGACCTTCGTAAAGATCGTTTGGCACTACAGCGTTTGAAGGAAGCAGCCGAACGCGCTAAATGCGAGCTTTCCTCAGCTTCGGAAACAAGTTTCAATCTTCCGTTCATCGCGGCCGACGCAACCGGCCCCAAGCACCTGAACAAAACGCTCACACGCGATAAGTTCGAGGAGCTGATCGGCGGACTGGTTGAGCAGACCGTCGAGCCGTGCGAGCGCGCTTTGCGTGACGCAAAACTCGAAGCCGCGCAAATCGACAAAGTAATTCTGGTCGGCGGGCAGACGCGTTCGCAGATCGTCGAGCGCACCGTCGATAGAATTTTCGGAAAGAAGCCGTCAACTGAGATCAACCCAGACGAAGTGGTCGCCATGGGTGCGGCAATTCAGGGCGGCGTGCTGACCGGTGACGTGAAAGACATCGTGCTGCTGGACGTGTTGCCGTTGAGCCTCGGCCTGGAAACGCGCGGAGGGTTGTTCACGAAAATCATCGAACGCAATTCGACGATTCCACTGCGCAACAGCCTGAACTTTACCACCGTCGTCGATAATCAATCGTCGGTGGAAATTCACGTGCTCCAGGGCGAGCGCGACGTCTCAACTGGCAACCGAAGTCTCGGCAAGTTTGAATTGGTCGGCATCCCGCCGGCGCCGCGCGGCGTGCCGCAGATCGAAGTTTCGTTCGAGGTCGACGCGAATGGAATCGTCTCAGTCTCGGCGGCTGACAAAGCGACAGGCCGCGAACAGCAAATGCGCATCACGCCGACTTCCGGTCTTTCTCAGGAAGAGATCGACCGCATCATCAATGAAGCCGACACCATGGCCGAAACCGACCGTACGCAGCGCGACAAGGTCGCTCTACAGAATAAACTGGCGAGCCTGGTCCGGAACACCCAGCGTTCGTTCATCGAGTTCGGTGGACTGCTGGAAGCAGAGCAGCAAGAAGCCGGCGAGCTTATCTTGACGGACGGCGAGGCGGCCGCCAGCGCTGAAGAGCTTGGGGAAATCAGAATGGCCCTCGATGCCGTTGAGCGGCTGGGCCGACAGCTTACGGCGGCGATGATGAAATCAGCAGGCGCCAACAAGAAAGACGATTGAGCAACTAGAGCACTTCGGATAGAATTTCCAGGCGGTCAGTGGCTTTGCCGATAGTCGGCACATCTGCTGGCCGCTCGTTTCGATAAATACGAATTTCATGGCAAGCAAACGCGATTATTACGAGGTTCTGGGCGTCAGCCGCAACGTCACCGAGCAGGAGTTGAAGAGCGCCTACCGTCGGCTCGCACACCAGTATCACCCAGACAAGAATCAGGGCGACTCGGACGCTGAAGAAAAATTCAAAGAAGCGGCCGAGGCGTACGCAGTGCTGTCCGATCCCGAACAGCGCAACCGGTATGATCGTTTTGGTCACGCCGGCGTTTCCAGTGCGGCCGGCGCGGCATGGGGTGCACCGGGTTTCGGCGGCA
>DATEPC010000044.1:0-4186 GCA_035273405.1 Pyrinomonadaceae bacterium
GAAGTCCTTGAAGACCTCGTCAACTGAAACCAGCGCGCGCCAGAATCGATTCACGTAGTCGGCATCGTAAGACTTGTGGACGAAATCCTGTTTGAACCGAATTGCTTCGCGAACAGCCGTGGAAGGTCCCGGAACTTCGACAGGCATCGTCCAAATCTTCACGTCGATTCCTAAGCCCTGGAGCGCCGCCATCAATTCCTTATAAAACTCGGCGACTGATTGGGGACGCAAATCCAAACTTGCCGTGGCGCCGTCGTTGCACTCAATCAGCAGCTTGTGATCGATGAAGTCGAACTCAATTTCGAAGATGCGATCGCCATTGGGCATCGGCGAAGTCGTCAATCCGCGAGCGGAAACGTAAAGCGGCACATTCCACCAGTGGTTGACCAGCGGCGTCGTCTCCATACGAATCTTGCCGACAATCTGTGTCCACATGTGGACAGTCGCGAGCGTGTCTTGCCAATCTTCGAGGATGAGTTCGGGCCAGGTGTTATTGTTCGCAGTCATGGCGCGTACGATACAGGAAGGACAGCCACAGATAAACACGGATTGCCACAGATACTGTTTCTTATCTGTGCAGATCTGTGTTCATCTGTGGCTTAGACTTGTTGTTGGCGCAATGCTAGATTCTTTTCATGTCAACACCACAACCAGCGCAGAGTGAGCCACGACGGCAACAACTTTTCATTGACGGTCAATTTGTCGATTCCGAATCAGGCAAGACTTTCAAATCACCAAATCCCGCGACCGGCGAGACATTCGCCGAAGTTGCCGAAGGCGATAAAACCGACGTCGATAAAGCCGTCGCCGCGGCGCGCAAAGCTTACGAAGGCAAATGGTCAAAGATGAGCGCGCGCGATCGCGGTCGGTTAATTTACAAACTCTCGCAATTGATTGAGCGCGATGCCGCGCAGCTTGCGGAACTGGAAACCCGTGACAACGGGAAGCCGATCAAGGAATCGACCTACATCGATCTGCCGGGCGTGGTTGAGAACTTTGAATACTTTGCCGGCTGGGCCACGAAGATTGAAGGCGAGACGATCCCCGTGCCCGGACAGATGTTCAATTACACTTTGCGCGAGCCCCTCGGTGTCTGCGGCCAAATCATTCCCTGGAATTTTCCTTTGCTGATGGCGGCGTGGAAACTGGCGCCCGCGTTGGCGGCGGGGAACACGGTGGTTTTGAAGCCGGCGGAACAGACGCCGGTGACTGTACTCGAACTCGCGAAGCTGATTCAGGAAGCAGGCTTTCCCGAAGGAGTCGTCAACATCGTGACGGGTTTCGGAGAAACGGCCGGGGCCGCCCTGGCTTCGCACCCGGGTATCGACAAAATCGCTTTCACGGGTTCGACGGAAGTCGGCAAAATGATTGCTCGAGCGGCGGCGGAAAATCTGACGAAGGTTTCGCTCGAACTCGGCGGCAAAGCGCCGAACGTCATTTTCGCCGACGCCGATCTCGATCAGGCAGTCAACGGCGCGATGATGGGAATCTTTTTTAATCAGGGCCAGGTGTGTTGCGCCGGCTCGCGCATCTTCGTAGAAGAAAAAGCGAAAGACGAATTCCTTGCGCGATTCAAGGAAAAGGCCGAGCGCGTCAAGGTCGGCGATCCAATGGACAAAGCGACTTTGATGGGGCCGCAGGTTTCGGCAGAGCAGTTGAGTCGAATCAAAGGTTACGTAGACATCGCGCGCGAGGAAGGCGCGACCGTGTTTAGCGGAGGTGGATCGCCTGAACTGGCCGACGAGTTCAAGAACGGCTATTTCTTTCAGCCGACGATCTTTAGCGAAGTCGATAACAAGATGCGCGTCGCGCAGGAAGAAATCTTTGGCCCGGTCTCAAGCGTCATTACTTTCAAAGATGACGACGAGCTGATTCAGAAAGCGAACGACACGATCTATGGATTGTCGGCAGGAATCTGGACACAGAACATTACCCGCGCGCATCGCTTCGCCAAAGCGATTAAAGCCGGTGTCGTCTGGATTAATACCTACAACATGATGAACGCAGCGTCGCCGTTTGGCGGCTACAAGCAATCAGGTTACGGCCGCGAGATGGGTAAGCACGCGCTGGACCTCTACACGCAGGTGAAGAGTGTTTGGGTGGATCTGTCAGGGAAGCCGATTGGTTGGTTTGGGAAGTGAGAAAAGTGGCACAGGCTTTAGTCTGTGATTTTCATGGAGGATTCACAGACTGAAGTCTGTGCCACCCAAATCAGAACTTATACCGATACCTGACGGTCACTCCACGACCACCGCCATCGATTCCCCAACTTATCCCGCGGTAGGACTGATCGAAAATGTTTTCAAAGTCGAAGAGCACTTCCGAGCGGTCACCGAACTTCAGTGCTCCTCTCACGCCGAATAGACCGTAACCTCGAACTGCGGTGAACATTGGTACTGCGGTGTCATTGTTCACAACGGTAACGCCGTTTATCGTCGCTCCGATCGGCAGCAGACGATTCTGTACCTGCGCCAAAGTCTCACCTGTTGGAATCAGAATGCCGCCGGCCGAACCACAGCCGGTTCCGCCAGGCGTCGTGACTCCGCGCACGCACGCGCCACGGCGGAAGAAGTTCTGAATGTTCGCGCGAGAACGCGCCGCTCCTGTTCGCCGATCCGCCAGATCGAGTGAAGACAACCGCCGCTGCCGTCCGGCCAGCGTTGAATAAGCCTCCACGAAAAAGCGCGGACGCGGTTGATAGCGGAGGCTGAGAAAAGCCGTCGCCGGCGGAACTCCTCCCTCAACGTTTGGCGGTCGGCCGTCGAGCAAGCTGTGCGCGCGAATGTACGTGAAGTTCCCGTTGAAGCTGAATTGATCATTCAGCCGCGCCTGGGTGTTGAACTCGACGCCGTTGAAACGCGCGTCGTCGTAGTTAACTCGGACCAGCACCGGACTGGTCGCCCCGGCGACGAACACGAGCCCGTTGGCGTTTTGCGCGACTATCTGTTCGCTGCCGAGAAATTTTCCGACTGCGCCCGGAGGCAAAACCAAAGCCTGGTCGAAATACACGTCCTTCAGCTTATTCGTAAATCCAACCAACTCAGCCGCAAAACGCTTGCTGCTATAGCGCAGAGTCAGATCGAAGCTGTCCGTGATCTCGGGTCCGAGCGGCGCCACCGCAATGCCTGAGCTGACGGCGTCGGCACCGGCCGTGGTGCCGACAAAACCGCCGAGGCTTTGCGCCGTCACTGCATCAACTTCAAAACCATTTCCGACCAGACCAAGAATTCCGAGGTCGGTGGTATTCGGTGCGCGAAAGCCGCGTGTGTACTTGAACGCCACATCGAAGCCGCCGCCGATATTCACCATCGCTCCGATGCGTCCCGAAAATGAACCGAAGCGCGCGCTGTCGTCCGGAAACAAGGGCAGACCGGTTGGCCCGAGCGGCGCATTGGACGCGCTCGATTTGTACGACGCAACGCTGTAACGAAGGGCCCCGCTGATCCGCAGCCGTTCCGGAATCGCCGTGAAGACGTCCTGAACGAACAAGCCGTACGAGAGGTAACGCGCCCCATGCGGAATACGTGGACGGGATGGCGTCGCGATGCGCGTGACTGGATCCGTCGTGAAGGCAGGCGCGGTGATCTTGTCACGGTAGAGATCGCCACCAAAGACGAAACTGTTGCGGTCGCCAAGTTGTTTGTCGAGATAGAAATTGAGTCCGAGAACGTTTGTGCGCTCTCTCTGGTTTGTGATGGCGGCGAGCGGATTTCCCTGACCGCCCTGGTTGACACGCTCTTCGCGCTGACTGTTGTATGACAAAGTAAACGAAGCGTTATCGAAGAAGCCCAGCTTCTGCTTCGATAGCCGCGCATAGAACAAATCCATCATCAGATTGCGCAGATCCGCGATCAAATTTCCGTCGCCGCCCAACAACTGATCGTAGCGCTTGCCGCCGTCCTGCTGGTTGCGCGAGTAACTGAAAAGCAACTGCGTCGTTTGATTCAGATTGAAATTCGAGCGCACTAATCCGCCGTACTGAGTAAATGCTGTGTCGGGCAAACGCCCGCCGAAGAAGTCGGACGGAATTCCGAGAAAGCGCGTCAGCGATGAATGCGAGTCGATGCCGTCGGCGGGACGTAGCCGGTTAATCCTGCGCGCGTTCGCGTTCAGCAAAAAGCCGTAACGTCGTGTTCCGTAGGTCGCCAGCGCATTCCCACCAAAGCCATTCGTCACCGACGAATAG
>DATEPC010000045.1:0-5631 GCA_035273405.1 Pyrinomonadaceae bacterium
ACGTCGGGCCTTCGTCGCTTGTTCGTACGCGTAAGCATACGTGATCAGTTTGGGTTCGCTCCACGCGCGTCCGAAGAACGAAATTCCCACCGGCAATCCAAACACGTAGCCAGCAGGCACAGTAATGTGCGGATACCCAGCGACGGCGGACGCGCTGGAATATCCGCCCGTGTAATGGTCGCCGTTCACGAGATCAGTTGGCCAGGGTGGGCCGCCCGTCGGAGCGATGATCGCATCCAGCCGGTGCTTGTTCATCACCGCGTCAATTCCCAGCGTCCGCGTTAGCCGATGGTTTTTGGCAAGCGCCGTCCGATGCTTTAGCTCGGTCAAAGGCCCTTTCGCCTGCGCCTTAATCATGATGTCCTGCCCGAAGTAGCGCAGCTCGCGATCACGATTCTTTTCATTAAAATCGATCACGTCTTTCAAGCTCTTCACCGGTGCGCTCGGTCCAAGCGAAACGAGATACTTGTTTAGATCAGCTTTGAATTCATAGAGCAGCACTTCGAATTCCGAGTCGTCAAATTTGCCTTGAGTGGGAATGTCGGCCGGATCGATCACGGTGGCGCCGAGCCGCTTGAGGACGTCAATGCTGTCGTGCATCAGCTTATCGACCGCATCATTGAAGCCGTGTGCCTTGCGATGCACGCCGATGCGCGCACCGCGCAACCCGTTCCGATCAAGAAACTTCGCATAATCCGTAGATTTTCCAAGACTCGATAAGGGCGCATAAGCTGTCCACCCCGCTGTCGGCCCAACCTTCGGGGCCTCATCGCGCGGATCGGGGCCGGCCATTGCCCCCAGCAGAATCGCCGCATCAGTCACAGTCCGACACATCGGCCCCGCCGTGTCCTGGCTGTGTGCTATGGGAATGATACCGGCGCGGCTGACCATGCCCAGCGTCGGCTTGATCCCGACCAAAGAGTTTGCGTTCGAGGGACAAACAACCGAGCCATCGGTCTCAGTGCCGACGCCGAGGGCTGCGAGATTCGCCGCGATGGCCGCTCCCGTGCCGGAACTCGACCCGCACGGATTGCGATCCAGCACGTAAGGATTTTTCGTTTGGCCGCCGCGGGCACTCCAGCCACTGCTGGAGTGACTGGAGCGGAAGTTCGCCCATTCGCTGAGGTTCGTCTTGCCGATGATCACCGCGCCGGCGTCGCGCAGTTTCTTCACCACAGTCGAATCCTGCGACGGAATCGATCCTAGCAGCGCGAGTGAGCCTGCCGTCGTCATCATGCGATCGTGCGTGTCGATGTTGTCTTTGATCAGGACCGGAATTCCGTGCAGCGGGCCACGCACGCGTCCAGCTTTTCGCTCTCGATCCATCTGCGCCGCGATCGACTCCGCGTCAGGATTCAGTTCAATCACTGAGTTGACGGCCGGTCCGCGCTTGTCGATGTCGTTGATGCGATCGAGATATTTTTCGGTAAGCGACTTAGCACTGTACTTGCCGGACGACAAGCCGGCTTGCAGATCGGCGATGGTCAACTCGTCTAATTCGGATGCAGGCGTTGAAGCGTGGGGTGCGACTTCGCGTGATTCCGATCGGGCACGGACAGAAACAGTCGCCGCGGCAGCGCCGGCCGCACCGGCGATGCTGCGACGCACAAAACTCCTGCGATTCATGGCGGACTCCTGAAAAGAAGTGTTGGAACGCAGGACTTCTATTCGGTGACGAACGGAAAGTCAAATATGGTCTGAGTACGCACGCCTCTGGCGTGCTCGCGGGTCTCTCGTCAGCACGCCAGAGGCGTGCGTACCGGGCCCATCAGGTAAGAATTTCTTCCGCGAAGAACTCGCGCAGAAATGGCATGGTGGGACGATTGGCAAACCTAAGATTAAAGCTAACCGGCGTGCCGTTGCGAACACTTTCGGCAAGTCGCTTCGCTTCCGGCAGAACGCTAATGGCGCGCAAAGCCTGCGGATCGCTTTCGAGCAAAACCCTCTGACCTTCGTCGGCGCCGAATGCCGCCGTGAATACCTCGTCGCGCAGGCGCAACTTCACGAAATCCACGTCGTTGTCGATCTGTTTGTCGCTCAAACGTCGCGATGGATCCTTGCGCACGAAATTCTTGAATGCTTCGATTATGCGATCCGTGATCGGAAAGTCAGTCATCTTCGGACTTCGATCGTAAGCAACCTTGTCGATGCGATACGACTCAGCGCCGGGGACCAGGCCTGCGGCCAGTTCCCTGGTGAAGTAGAACGCCGCTTCGATGATCCGCGCGCGCTCTGGCGTCGCGGTCAGCGGCCGCGCTTCGATGTCCGGCGTGATGCCGCCTCCACCGTAAAATACTCTGCCGGCCGCGGTACGAAATGCCGGCGCATTCGAGCTGCGCGGCTCAGATGATTCTGCCGGCGACGGCTGGCCGGGTTGGATAACTTGTTGTTCGCCGCTCTCGTCATGCCGCACGTAATAGTCGTAGAGCGAGCCACTCGAATAATCGCGCTGCAAAGATCGGCCGTACGGCGTGTAGTAACGCGCCGTCGTCAGCGTCAATCCGGTGGTGAAGGGCAACTGAAAAACGTGCTGCACAAGGCCTTTGCCGAAACTGGTTTCACCGACCACCAGACCGCGGCCGTGATCCTGAACCGCGCCGGCGACAATCTCGGATGCCGACGCGCTGTTGCGATTAATCAATACGACCAGCGGCAAGTCTTCCGGGTCACTGCCGGTTGATTTGTAAACGGCGGGTTTGGTGTATTCACTGCGGCCCTTCACTGAGACGACAACTTTGTCGCGCGGCAGGAACTCGCTCGAGACATCGATCGCTTGATCGAGCAGTCCGCCCGGGTTGTTCCGCAGATCCAGCACGAGTTGCCGCATCCCGTCCTTCTTCAAATCGGCGATTGCATCGCGCAGCTCTTCCTGGGTCGTGTGCTGAAAGCCGCCGACCAGGGCGACATAGCCGGTGGCGGGAGCGATCATGAAAGCATTACGAATGGAAGGAAGAGGAACCGCGTCGCGCACGATGCGGAAGTTCGTGCCGGCTTGCTGGCCCGCACGTTCGACTTTGATCAGGACTTCTTTGCCACGTTCGCCGCGCACGTTTCTCGAAACCTCGTCGCTTGACCATTCGCGCGCATCTTTGCCGTCAACTTCGACGATGCGATCCCCGAAACGCAAACCAGCGCGCGATGCCGGCGTGTTCTCAACCACCGACTGCACATAAACGCCGTTGTCGCGCCGCAGGATCTGCACCCCAATGCCGTAGAAGCTCGACGCCTGATCCTCTTTCAGCTTCTTGAATTCAGCGGATGGAAAATAAAGCGAGTGCGGATCCAGCGTGAAAAGCATTCCCTGGATCGCTGCCTGGGTCGCTTTCTCGTAATCGATTTCGCCGACGTAGTTCTGTTCGACCGTTTCGATCGCTTCGCTGTAGTCGCCTCCGATTTTTTCGGCTTCGTACTTGTCTTCGGCCGAAGCCCTCGAAGTCCCAAGGCTCAACGCCTGACGCCGGCGCGTCGAGCGCGAATAAAGGCCGCCCGCCAGGGTGGCGGTAACCAGAATCAGCGAAGCGGCGATGGCAAAACTGCGAGTCATGACTAAACCAGCGCGAAAAATATAGCACAGCGGGAAGGCACACCCCGAGCGCGAGATCTAACATGACCCCCTGTCGGAAGATTTCACGCGTCATTAAACCTCCTTTGCGTGTCTTTGCGGGCGTGGCGAAGTCAGAACCGCCTGCGTTAGCTGGCGGTTGATCGTTTATCAAGGGCGACTGGTTTCCAAAGTTTAACCACCCGCTACCGCAGGTGGTTCTGTCAGACGCAGAGTCGCAAAGGATCGCAAAGCCAAAATCCGAAGCCAGCCTCTCTAAATGGGCGCTTGTGTGCCCGACCGTCTTCACGGACAATGCGTTTTCCATGGCGCCCCAATTGACAATCGTTGTCCCCGCCTACAATGAAGCGGCGCGTCTGGGCCTCTCGCTCTCAAAGATTGTTGATTACCTGAACCAGAATTCTGGTTCCTCGGAACTGATTGTGGTGGATGATGGTTCAACCGATGACACTGCCGGCGTCGCGGAAAGGGCGGTCGCTAAAGGGGAAGGCGTGAGCACGCGTGTAATTCGCTTCGAGAAAAACCGCGGCAAGGGCTATGCGGTGCGGGTTGGCTTGTTGTCAGCCACTGCTGACGTAGTGCTTTTTACCGACGCAGATCTTTCGACGCCAATTACTGAGACTCCGAAGCTGATCGATCCGATTCGAAGTGGCCGGTTCGATGTGACCTTTGGCTCGCGGGCTTTGGATCGTTCACTGATTGGAGTTCATCAACCATGGCGGCGCGAACAGGGCGGGCGGCTTTTCAATTTGCTTGTGCGCGCGGCGACCGGCTTGCCGTTTTGGGACACGCAGTGCGGGTTCAAAGCTTTTCGCATGAGCGTTTGCCGGCCTCTGGTCGAAAGCGTGCAAATTGATCGATTCGGCTTCGACGTCGAACTACTCTACGTGGCCCAACTTGCGGGGCTGCGCTTAAGTGAGATCCCTGTGCGTTGGAATAACGACGCGGCCAGCAAGGTTTCGGTATTTCGCGACAGTTTCCGAATGGTTGATGAAGTGTGGCGGATTCGGCGCGCCGCGGCACAGGGTGATTACGACGCCGCGATCAAAGCAGCACAAAAGGCGAGAGCATCTACCACAGAGGACACAGAGGAAGACAAAGCTAAAGGCCAGGCGCAAAGAGCCAAGTGAATCCATTAAATCGCATTTGCTTGTGTATTTCAGATTGCGCGGTCTTACGCATTGCGCCATGCGCTCCGCCCTTACCTATTTGCTCTTTGCTTATTGTCTTCCCAGGGTTCCCTGTGGTTATTTAGATCCATGACTCCGAGACTCAACGTCAACATCGATCACGTCGCCACTGTGCGACAGGCGCGCCGCACGATTGAACCAAGCGTGGTCGCCGCCGCAATGGTCTGCGAACAAGCCGGCGCCGACGGCATCACGGTGCATATTCGCGGTGAGAGGCGCCACATTCAGGACGCTGATCTGTTCGTTTTGCGACAAGCCGTCACCACTTACCTGAATGTCGAGATGGCGGCCACGGAAGAGATGTTGAAAATCGTGATTGACGTTAAACCTGACGCAGTCTCCTTGGTGCCTGAGAATCCGCGCGAGATCACCACGGAAGGAGGATTGAATGTACGCGCGAATATCGCCATCGTGCGCGCCGCGGTAAGTAAGCTGCGCGAATGCGGCATCCTGGCGAGCCTGTTCATCGATCCCGATCCGCAACAGATCGAAGCCGCACGTGAAGTCAACGCGCAACAGGTCGAACTATGCACGGCCGCCTACGCGGAAGCGACTCTGGGCGCCGCGGGAATTCATGGCGAGGGAGCGGCGCGTGCAAATCACGAACTGCGGCGTCTGAGTGATGGCGCGGCACTCGCCGCTCAATACGGCCTGCACGTCGCCGCTGGTCATGGATTGACGATAAGAAACGTCGGCGCCGTCGTCCGCATCAGCGAAATTGCCGAATTCAACATCGGCCATCACATCGTTTCACGGGCGGTATTTGTTGGATTGGATCAAGCTGTACGCGAGATACGCGATGCGATTGCGTCAGCGTGAGCCGCGGATTTGGAGTGCGGCGGCTTGACGCCGCTTTTCTCTAAGTGAAAAGGTAGAAAT
>DATEPC010000046.1:0-25792 GCA_035273405.1 Pyrinomonadaceae bacterium
GGCTCCGGCATGAGCTTCTATGCGCTCGCGCACGCTGTGCCCGTTGGTTTGCAGCCAGGACTTCACCAGATACCAGGATTTGTTTTTCTCTTTCAATCCCTGGCCCCAGAGTATCGAGTCGCCGAGGACCAGCATGTTGAATTCGCCTGGGAGCGCGGGGCGGGGTCCCCCAGCGGGCAGCCCGCTTGGGGTGCTGGGCGCCTTGCCCGCAAGGTTTTGCTCGGGAGCGCGGGCATTGTTTGCGTCAGCCGCGGGCCGAGTGCTTTGACCTGAAGCGCCCTGAGAGAAAACGAGGAGCAGCGCCGCCAGAGTGACGACGCGAACTTTCGTAACGTACGCAAAAGATTTCAAGCGCAAGCGTTGCCCCGGATTCTAACGCAACGAAGTTTTGAACCGCTACTGGGGAGAACAGGTACGTAAGGCTCGGGCATCCGACACGCCAGAGGTGCGCGTACCTACTGCAGGTGAGCCAGAAAGTCTTCAAGCAGATTCAAAGAAACCTGCAAACGGTAATCTTTAGTAGAGCGAATGTCATCGATCGGAGAGATTTCGACCGTCAGCGACCGTTTGGCGGCGGCAATCGTTTGATCGTTTAGCGGCTGACCAGTCATTGCGTTTTCCGTTTTGAAACAGCGAAGCGAAATCGGCGCGACGCTGCCAAGCGCCATCCGCACGTGATCGATTTCGCCGTTTTTCACGCCCGCAACGGCAGCGAAGCAAACTTTGGAAATCGCCTGTGCCTTCCGTGTGCCGACCTTGCGATAGTAGTGCGTCAGCCCTTTCGTCTGGCGCGGCAGCGTAATCGCGCGCAGCAATTCGTCAGGACGTATGTCCATCTGCTTGTAGCCAACATGGAATCCGGAATAGGGAATTCTTCGCGCGCCTGCTTTGGAAACCAGTTCCAGCTCAGCGTCATACGCGAGCAGCGCGGGCGGCGAATCCGCGGCCGGCGAAGCGTTGACTATATTGCCGCCCAACGTGCCGCGATTCTGGATGGCGATGCCGCCGGTTTCCTTCGCGGCCTGGCAAAGCATTGGAAACTCTTCCTGCAAAACCGGATGGTTCTGAACCTCCGTGTACGTGGTGAGTCCGCCCAGAGTGATCTGACTATCGGTCACTTCAATTCCGCGCAGCTCTTTCAGGTTCCAAATGTTGACATAGTTCTTGTGCGGAAGTCTGCCGGCTTCGAGGAGCACCATCAGGTCGGTGCCGCCGGCAAACGGTTTCCAGGCGCCGTTGTCCTGCGCCAGCACATCGAGCGCTTCGGCCAGCTTCGCCGGAGAGATGAGGCTGTAAGTAGGAACGTAACCTCTCATTATTTCTCACACGCCCGCACGACTGATTCAAAAATTTTCATATAACCCGTACAGCGACAAAGATTCCCCGCGAGCCCATTGCGAATTTCAGGCTCAGTCGGGTCCGGCGTTTTCTCGAGCAGACTTACAGCGGCGATTACCATTCCGGGCGTGCAGATGCCGCACTGGGCGCCGCCGCATTCGATGAATGCCTGCTGCACCGCGTGAAGTTGGCTTTCGCTGACGGCGATGCCCTCAATCGTTTGGATGTCGCACCCTTCCACCTGCGCCACCGGCACCAGGCAACTGTTGACGATCTGACCGTCGATCAAAACGGTGCACGCGCCACACTCGCCTTCGCCGCATCCTTCCTTTGTGCCGGTCAGATGAAGCTGCTCGCGTAGAACGTCGAGCAGACGCTCCATCGGATAGGCATTGAGCGTCTTTCCTTCGCCATTTACTGAGCAGTTGATTTCTGTTTTGGGCAATTCTTCTCTGTGTCCTCTGTGGTTAGATTTCCTTACACCGCAGCCGATTTCATCATCGCCTCAGGCATCAGCGGAATCCGATTGAAACTAATTCCGATGGCGTTCTCGATCGCATTCAGTATCGCCGGCGCCGGCCCATCCATCGGTAGCTCGCCAATTCCTTTCGCGCCGCCGGGACCGAACGCGTACGGGTTCTCTTCAAAGAAAACACGAATCGGCGGCACGTCAGCAGCGGTCGGCATGATGTAGTTCGTCATCTGACCGTTAGCCATGCGGCCTTTTTCCCAGACCACGTTCTCGTAGAGAGCCATCCCGATGGCTTGCGCGACGCCGCCTTCGATTTGTCCCGCCGCCAGCACGGGATTCATCACGCGGCCGATCTCCTGTACCGCGACGAAATCATCAACATGGACTTCATACGTGAGCGGATTGTAGGAAATCTCGGCCACGTAAACCGCCCAGGCAAACGCGCCGTACGCGTCGCCTTCGTATTTCTCATCGTCCCAACGAATACCGGGCGGGGGTTGATACTGGCTGGTAGATTTCAACGGACCGAACTTCGCAATGTGTTCCGCACACGCTTTTTGAAAATCAGCCTGCGTGAACTGATCTTTCAACAAGCCGCTGCCGACGAGGGTCTGTTTCAGGCCAAGCACCGCCGATTCAACCAGTTTGCCGACAATCATCGTTGTGCGCGACGCGACCGTCGGGCCGCTGTTGGGGACGTTGCCGGTGTCCGGCTGGGCAACTTCGATCAGATCGTAATTAATGCCGAGCGCTTCCGCGGCAATCTGCGCAAAGATCGTGTTCGTGCCCTGCCCAATCTCTGTGCTGGCGGCAAGCACTTTCACCTGGCCTTCGGCGTTAGCTTCAGCACCGACGACGGATTGCAGATACACCTCGCCCGAACCTGTAAATCCCGCGCCGTGCATGAAGGTGGCGAAACCAATGCCTCGGAGCGCGATCGATCGGGGCGGTAGCCCGACCGTTAGGGAGGGCGTATTCCGCGCGTCAGACACGCCCGCCCTTACGGTCGGGCTACTGCCCCGTTCGTTCTCTTCAGCAAATCTCTTCCGCTTCGCGTGATAGTCAGTCAGCTCAAAGGCGCGGTTCAAAAGCCCGTCCAGATCAACATGCTCGCGGATTACCTGGTTCGTCGCCGTCGTTTCTCCTTCTTTGATGAAGTTACGGCGCCGAAACTCTTCGGGTGACAAGCCAATTGCCTTCGCAACTTTGTCCATGTGTCGCTCGAGAGCGAAGATGCTCTGCGGCGCGCCGAAACCGCGAAACGCGCCATGCGGCGGCATGTTAGTCGCCACCGCTTTGCTCTGGATGCGAACGTTTGGACAAGAATAAGGCCCGGCCGCGTGAATCGTCCCGCGCGAGAGCACGACCGGCGACAGTGTGCAGTAGGCGCCCCCATCGATCACGAAATCGATCTCCATCGCCAAAAGCTTTCCGTCTTTTGTCACGGCCGTTTTGTGTTGAGTGCGCGAAGGATGACGCTTGGTTGTGGCGACCATGTCTTCGGCACGGTCGTAAATCATCTTCACCGGCTTGCCTGATTTCCAGGCCAGCAAAGCCGCATGACCAGCAATCAGAGACGGATACTCTTCCTTGCCGCCAAAGCCGCCCCCGGTTTCAGTTTGGATCACGCGAATCTTTTCTTCCGGCAGGCCGAACAACTTAATCAAAGCCTTGTGGACGTAGTAGGGACACTGCATCGATCCCCACACGGTGACGCCTTCCGACGGATTGGCGGTGGCAATCACACCATTCGTTTCGATGTAGAGCTGTTCCTGCGCGCCCGTTTCGTATTCGCCTTCGACGATGAAGTCCGCGTGCGCCCAGGCCTCATTCACGTTGCCTTTGTTCACGAGAAACTTTTTGAAGACATTGTCTTCGCCCCAGATGATCTCTTTCTGTGCGAGCGAATCTTCCAGGGAAAAGACTGCCGCCGTCTCTTCGTAAACAATCTTCACGTGGCGGCGAGCTTCTTCCAGCAGATATTTGTCGTGATGAGCCAACAGAACGATTGGCTCTTCAGAATGATTCACGATTTCGCCGGCGAGATAAGGCTGGTCATTGAGAATCAGCGCGACGTAGTTTTCTCCGGGGATGTCTTTCGCCGTGACGATCGTGAATTCATCCCACGGAATGAAGTCAGTACCACCTGCGGTAGCGGGTGGTTGATCTGATCTGTCAATGCGTTCCGCGGCCGGCTGTTGATCGAAGGAAATGTTTTTGATCCGTCCGCGCGGAACTGAACTTCGCACCGTCACGCCGTGGAGCATGCCATCGAATCTCAGATCATCGACGTAGAGCGCCTGACCGGTGACTTTCTTCCGGCCTTCTTTGCGGGGAATTGATTTACCGACCAGCTTCATAACTAACTACTGCTCACGTTTTTGTATCGCATCACGGCGCGAGCTCCGCATCACTGAGGCGATTGCGCGCAGCAGTAAGGAGCGCGGCACAAGGTTACCTGACACCACGCCCACTCGGTTGATCCAGCCCGAAACGATCGAGCTTTTGCCGCGACTCAATCCGTGCAGCGCCACTTCTACCACCTCTTCAGCCGTTTGCGTCGTGCGCGCCGGCGGTTTTTCCATCCGCGAAGCTACAAAGAACCCGGTTTCAGTCACGCCCGGACAAAGCGCCAGCACTTCGATCCCGTAGTCTCGATTCTCTGCCCACAGAGCTTCAGAAAATGAAAGCACGAATGCTTTCGTCGCGGAGTACGTCGCCATGTAAGGCACCGGCTGAAATCCAGCCGTCGAAGCTACGTTAATGATCGCACCGCTTTTGCGCGCGCGCATCGGTTGCAGAAAGCGATGCGTCATCTCAACCAGCGAACGGACATTCAAATCGATCATGTTGAGTTCGCGGCCTATGTCGTGCGAAGCGAAATCGCCCATCGAGCCGAATCCGGCATTATTGATCAGCAAATCAATATCGAGTTCACGTTTCCGGGTTTCTTCAAACAACTGCGCTGGAGATTCCGGCTTCGCCAAGTCAATCGCCACATACTGACAGTGAATGCTCCTGATGCGACCGAGTTCGCTGCAAAGCGTTATCAGCTTATCTTCCGAACGCGCGGCGAGCAGAAGGTTGTGACCCCGAGCCGCAAGCGCGCGCGCAAATGCTTCACCAATTCCGGATGACGCGCCCGTGATGAGAGTCGTGTTCATTGAAGCGTCAATAAATCCAACTCGATAACGTCCGCATTCCCGTCCCGCAATTGCTCCAGCATCTCACTCGACGGCGCTTTGTCCAGATTGATTCGCGCCACGGCGGCTTCAGCGCCTTCAAAGATGATGTTCTCCATCTCCTGCACGTTGATGTGTTCGGCTTTGATCGCCTCGAGCACCTGCGCCAGCACGCCCGGCCGATCGCGGTGGCGCACAACCAGCCGATGCGTTGCCGGGGTGCGCGCGGCAAGATTGACGACGTTGGGCACCTGCCCGGTTTCCTTGAAGGACTTCACGATGCGCACAGTTTCGGCCGCGATGGCTTCCTGCGCCTGATCGGTCGAGGCGCCAATGTGATGCGTGCCATAAACGTTCGCTTCCCGCGCAATCGCATCCGTGAATTCGGCCACGCCCGAAGTCGGCTCAGCGGCAAACACGTCGAGCCCGGCACGAATGCCCTTCGAATGAATCGCTTCCACCAGGGCATCCTGATCAACGACTTCACCGCGTGAAGTATTGATAAGGTAAGCGCCGTCCTTCATTGCTTTGAAGAGCTCTGAGCCAATCAGCGACCGCGTGTCCGGCTTCAGCGCCACGTGGACGCTTACGATATCTGCTGCCTTCGCGACATCGAGTGGCGAATCTTTTCTTTCAACGCCTAACTGTTCAGCTCTTTCATCCGTCAGACTGCGGCTCCATGCAATGACCGGCATGCCGAAAGCTCTGGCGCGCGGAACCATCTCCTGCGCGATACTTCCCAAACCCACTAACCCAAGAACGCGTCCGAACAAACCGCGGGCTTTTGAGAATTCCTTCTTGTTCCATTGACCGGCCCGCAAAGCAATCACGTTGTCGGCGACGCGGCGATCGAGCGCGAGCATCAAAGCGAACGCAAGTTCAGCGACGGCGATTGAGTTCTTTCCCGGGCAGTTCGCGACGTAGATCCCGCGTCGGGATGCCGCGGCCACATCGATCGTGTTGTATCCCGCGCCGGCGCGCACGACTAACTTTAGCGGCCCCGCTTCAAGCATCGGCTCGGTAACTTTGGTGCCGCGCACGATGAGCACGTCGGGCTTCTCTTTGGCGATCGCGTCGACCAGCGCGTCGTCTTTCAGATCGGGCTGAAACGAAATCTCGCAACCAATCGAGCGCAAGCCGATGCGGCCGGACTCTTCGAATTTGTCAGCAATTAGAATTTTCATTTTCTGGAGTGCGCCGGCTTGACGGCGCTTTTCTATCGTTTCGTGTCCGAGGAGTAAAGAAAGCGGCGTCAAGCCGCCGCACTCCAAATTATTCCTGTTCGAACAAACCCATCACGGCGGAGGGCGCCGCCGGTGCAACCCGCACTAGTTCGAGATTCTCTGCGACATGCTCGACGTTACTCATCCCCACCAACGCCGTCGTGATTCCCGACGCCGAGCGCACGAATTGAATACCGGTCTGCGCGTCCGTGGCAAGCGAACCCAGCGTCTGGCGAATCGCTTCCGGCAAGCCGTGGGCGACCTGGCCCTGCAAAATTGAACCACTGGCAATAACCGTGACGCCAAACTTGTGCGCCGCTTCGGTTACCGTCATCCATTCGCCAACTTTCTGATTCGGAAAGAACAGCGCTTCCGGCATCGCCAGGTTTACCGGCAGTTGAATGAATCGGAAGTGATGCCAATCGCCGGCGATGTCGCGCGCAACTTCTACCATCGGCTCAAGCGAATGATAACCGCGGGCGTTCGGTTCCACTCGGAAGCCGTTCCACGTCGCGACCCCGTAGTTTCGAATCTTGCCCTGCGCCACGCTCTGCTCGAGAAACTCAAACGCTGCGCGCAGGCGTCTTGAAAACTCTTCGCTGGAAACGGCTGACAACTGCGACTCAGGATTGTGCACGTAGTAAACATCGACACAGTCGAGGTCCATGTTGCGCAGAGACTGCTCCAACTGGTTCTCGAGATATCGGGGCGTCATACAATGCGAGCCGCCGGCGATATCTCCCCATGACGCAATTCCGGTTTTAATGAAGTTCTCTTCGACATACGCGCGCACGTCGCGTGGCGGCGTGCCGTCAAACGGCAGATAGCCGCCTTTGGTGCAGATGACGAGTTCGTCACGAGCAACACCGCGGCCCTGCAATTCAGTTAACGCTGCGCCAATCGATCGTTCGCTTCTTTGAAAGCGGTAGTTCGCCGCCGTGTCAATGACGTTAACGCCCAACTCGACCGCGCGCACAATTGCTTCCGTATAGCGCCGATCCGTTTGCTCATCCGGCTGACCAAGATACGTTCCGACGCCGATGGACGACATCCAAAGATCCTGTGCCTGCCGAAAGTGGCCCTCGCCCGCGTCTTTGAAGCGCGCGCAATAACGCGCAGTTCCATCCATCTTCGCGCAGTCGTTTTTGCTCATAGCGTGTTCTGAGTTGGTCATGACTATAGAAGCGCGCGTGACTTCGATCAACCGATGCCTTGTGTTAGCGTGTAAGAAGATCAATCAGCCGTGCACAAAATCAACTACGACCGCGAAATTGAAGTCGCGACGGAATTGGGCCGCTCTGCGGGCGCGATTCTGCTCACGCACTACCACAGTCCGTTTCTCGTTGAGCAAAAGGTGAATGCGCTTCTCGAAATGGAAGAAGTGACCGCTGCTGATCGGGAAGCCAACGATCTAATCGTGCGGCGACTGGCGCAGGAGTTTCCCGGTGACGGCATTCTCGCGGAAGAGTCAGTTGACACCGACGAGCGCCTGAACAAAGAGCGCGTCTGGCTGATCGATCCGATGGATGGAACCAAGAATTTCGTGCAACGCGATGGGGACTTTGCCGTCCAAATCGGTCTGGCGGTTGGCGGTGAAGCCGTCCTCGGAGTTGTCTATCAACCCGTGCGCGATGTCCTGTATCGCGCGGTGCGCGGCGAAGGGTCGTGGCTGGAGAAGGATGGTAAACAAGCTGAACGAATGCACGTTTCTAACAAGACTGATCCGGCGGAGATGGTCCTGGCTTCGAGTCGCTCGCACCGCAGCCCGCGCATGGAACGCGTGGTCGATTCATTCGGTTTCAAGTTCGAAACTCGCAGAGGATCCGTCGGTGTAAAGGTCGGTTTGATTGCTGAACAGGAAGCCGATCTCTACCTGCATCTTTCCCCAGGCACGAAACAGTGGGACACGTGCGCTCCGGAAATCGTTTTGACGGAAGCCGGCGGGCAACTTACTGATCTGTTCGGCAAGCCTCTTCGGTACAACGCGCCGCGCATCGACAACCGTAACGGAGTGGTCGCGACGAACAGCGCCGCGCATAAATTGGTGATTGACAGCCTGAAGCCGCTGTTGCGCGAGTTTGGCCGAACGCCGGTTTAGAGCGTGTACGCCGAAGGCGTTCGCAAATCCTTAGCCCAGGGCAGCGCCCTGGGTCAGGAACCAGTTTCCACCTGGAACTCTGTAAGAGTTCGCAAGGCTTTGAGTAGCTAGCGAACGCTTTCAGCGTTTACTAAATCTCGACGCATCTGCCTCCCAGGGCGCTGCCCTGGGCTTAAATTCACGAACGCCTACGGCGTTCACTCTACTTTGCAAAACCACAAAGGCGCGTTTAGTCTTACGCAAAGCTTTCAACATTCCATTTCAAGTGAGGAGTGCGGATGGCAGTCATTCGTCCTTTCAATGCGCTTCGCCCTACGGCTGAATGCGCGCCGCGAGTCGCCGCGGTGCCTTACGACGTCGTGAACACTGAAGAGGCGCGCGCGCTGGCGTCCGGCAACCCCTGGAGTTTTCTGCACGCGTCGCGCCCCGAAATCGACTTACCCGACGGGACGCCGATCTACAGCGATGATGTTTACGCAAAGGCTGTCTCGAATTTCGAGAGGCTGAAGAAGGAATGTCCGCTGGAACCGGAAGGCGAAGCGAGCCTCTATCTCTACCGCCTGATTATGGGCAATCACGAACAGATTGGCCTCGTTGCCTGTTGCTCGGTCGATGAATATGACAGCGACGTCATTCGCAAACACGAACGCACAAGGCGCGAAAAGGAAGATGATCGCACGCGCCACATCCTGGTGCTGCGCGCGCAGACTGGGCCGGTGCTGCTGACTTATCGCGCGCAGCCAACCATCGATTCATTGGTTGACGCGGCCTTGCAGCAGAACGAGCCGCTTTACGATTTCGTCGCGAATGATGATATCCGTCACACGATCTGGCGAATTCCAAACACCGACGCATTCGTTGAAGCATTTGCCGGCGTGCCAAACCTTTACATCGCCGATGGCCATCACCGCGCCGCCAGCGCCAGCCGCGCCCGCGCGCAACTGAAAGAGCACGGCTTCAGCTTTATCGGGAATGAAGAATACAACTTCTTCCAGTGCGTGCTCTTTCCCGACAAGCAGTTGCAGATTCTTCCTTACAACCGAATCGTGCGCGATCTGAACGGCATGTCGCCTGCCGGTTTTCTCTCGGAATTGGGTAAGGCTTTTAAGGTGACAGACGGCGCCCCGGCATCGCCGAAAGAGCGCGGAGAGTGGAGCATGTATCTCGATGGTAGTTGGTATGGGCTCGCGCTGCCCGACGACGCATCGCGTCCTGAAGGAGTGGTCGAGTCTCTGGACGTCAGCATCTTGCAGGAGCGTTTGCTCGATTCGATTCTCGGAATTAAAGATGTGCGCACTGATAAAAGAATTGATTTCGTCGGGGGAATTCGAGGCACTGAAGAACTGGAAAAGTTGGTGGCCGAAGGGAAAGCAGCGGTCGCGTTCTCGCTTTATCCGACCACGATCGAGGATTTGCTGCGCGTCTCGGACGCCGGCCAGATCATGCCGCCGAAATCAACCTGGTTCGAGCCCAAGCTCCGTGACGGACTGCTGATTCACGAGATCTGAAGAAGGCTCCGTTAGGAGCCAAATGTTTATAGAACTTCCCGGATAGGTGAAGACTGGTCGGGCAATGAGCGGCGCATCGCCGCTCATTGCCCGAGATATTTTCAAAGGAGCTTTCCGAGCTATAAACATTTCACGCCTACGGCGCTCCCTAAGCCAGCGACGCAAAAACTTCATTCGATAACAAAGCCCCGCGAGTGGTCAGCCTCAAACGTTCTTCGTCAATCGCAACCAGGCCCGCGGTCTTTAACCGATCCAGCTCGCCATTGAATTGCTCGAGCAAATTCGCGCCGAACCGCGCGCGATAGCTGTTCAGATCAATTCCACGCATCAGACGTAACCCGAGAAAGATCGCCTCTGAGCGCGCGTCTTCTTCGGTCAATGCGGTGCGCTCAACGATCACTGAATGAGACCGCTCGACCAGAGCCACGTACTTCGCCGCATCACGTTCGTTCGCCCAACGACGCCGCGCGCCATCGTAGGAATGCGCCGAGTTGCCAAACCCGTAATACGGCGCGCCGTTCCAATACTTCGTGTTGTGACGTGACTCAAACCCCGGCCGACAGAAGTTGGAAATCTCGTAATATTCGTAGCCGGCTGCGCAGACTCGCTCGATCATCAGCGCGTACATCTCAGCCGCGAGATCGTCGTCAGGCCGTGGGCGCATCCCGCGTCTGATTTGATCGTGCAGCGGAGTGCCTTCGTGTACGTCGAGCAGGTAGAGTGACAAATGTTCGGCGCCGAGCTGCAGAGCTTCGTCGAGATTCCGCCCCCAGGCGTCCACTGTTTGTCCCGGCAACCCGGCGATCAGATCGAAGTTGATGTTGTCGAACCCTGCGTCACGCAGGTGCTGAAACGTTTTGCCGATGTCGCCCGAGTCGTGCGTTCGTCCGAGCATCTTCAGCTCCCGATCATCGAACGTCTGTGCGCCGAAACTTGCGCGATTGATTCCCAGACGTCGCAGATCACGAAAGAACGTATCTTTGGAAAGTCGCCGCACAAGTGCGGCGTCTAAACTGGAAATATTCTGTTTAGAGGCGGGACTTGTCCCGCCATCTCCAGGATTGATTTCCAAAGTAATTTCAGCGTTTTCAGCAACATCAAACCGGCCGCGAACAGCGCTCAGAATGCTTTCGAGTTGCTTGACGGTCAGCAATGAAGGCGTGCCGCCGCCAAAGTAAATCGTGTCAATTGCCACGGACGGCTCGACTTCGCACCAGCGGGAGATTTCTGCAACGACGGCGCTTACGTAACGATCGGCCACGTCGCTCTCGAACATTCCTGTCGCAAAATCGCAATACGAACAGCGCGAGCGACAGAATGGAGTGTGAATGTAAATCCCGGCCTTCATCGTCTCCACAGATTACGCAGATTGCGCAGCCTCCTTCAAGGCAAGCACTTAGGGAACTGAAGACGGCAAGAGGCAGACGGCAGGAGGCAGGAAAGACTCTGTCTTATTTTGTTTTGCGCACTGTACCGTTTGAATGCTGATACTTTGGAAAAATCTGAATGCGAACTCGATGTATACGCACTTTCGCGTTTGGCATGATGGTTGAAAATAAAACCCCGTGCGCGGCCGCAGTTCGACGGCCGGACAATTCAATTCAGGGAACACCAAAGGGGAGGAATTGAGATATGGCAGACGACAGAGAGAGACAACAGGGAATGAAACAAGGGACCGGTAACACCGGACATCAGGCGCCGGGTCGGAATCCGGAGGATGATCGCACCGCGGGTGAGCGCGGCGACAAGGGCCGCCAACAAGGCAGTCAGGAACCCGGAGAAGGCGCCCAAGAGAACCAGCAAGCGAGCCAGCGCGGCGGCTTCGATCCGAGCCAGGGCGGCGACGGTGGCGGCTATAAGGAAGGCGGCCAGAACGAACAGAACAGACGGTAAATAACGGTACTGTCCACACCCCAGGGCCCACGCGTGACGTTGAATAAAGTCACTCGTGGGCCTTGTCGCATTTGGCCACAGATTCACACAGATTTTCACAGATAGAGCAAAGGCAATCAGGCAAATCTATCAGTGCCGATCCGTGTATATCTGGGGCAGTTATTTGTTGATTCGCCGGACGCTGCCGTCGCCGCTGAGCCTTCGACTTCTTCGCGCGACCCGTTCGGCCTGCGCAAACGCGCGCATGAAATTTCCGCCGAGAATCTTCCTCACATCACGTTCACTGTAACCGCGCTTCAGTAACTCGAAAGTAATACTCGGAAGTTTCGAGATGTCTTCCATTCCCACCGGCAGGCTCGAGACACCGTCAAAATCCGATCCGATGCCTACGTGATCAACACCGGCGACTTTGGCGATGTGATCGAAGTGATCGATCAAAACCGAAAGCGGCGTTGGCGGCAGAGGGTTCGCAGCGAACAGTTTGTCGCGCTCTTCTTCAAGCCGCTTCGGATCGTCTTTGTATTGTTTGGCGAGTTCATCCAACTGCGGTTTCAGACGTTCAGCGCGGGCGTTTAAAGCCTCGATAACATTCTTATCGATGAAAGAGGGAAAGAAGTTGATCATCACGACACCGCCGTTCTTTGCGAAGCGTCGCAGCAGATCGTCAGGAATATTTCGCGGCCGATCGCCTAGTGCACGCGCTGATGAATGCGAGGCAATGACGGGCGCGGTACTGATGTCCAGGACGTCGCTCATTGTCTTGTCAGAAACGTGCGACACATCGACCAACATGCCAATCCGATTCATTTCGCGAATTACTTCTTTGCCAAAATCCGACAGGCCGTCATGTTTCGCGGCGTCGCAGCACGCGTCGGCCCAGTTGTTCGTATTGTTGTGCGTCAGCGTCATGTAGCGCACGCCCAGTCGATGAAAATCGCGTAGCGCCATCAAAGAATCTTCGATCGCGTGGCCGCCTTCGATCCCCATCAGCGCAGCGATCTTGCCCTGGGCTTTCGCCCGCCGAATGTCGGCCGTCGAAGTCGCGAACATGAGTTCACGTGGATGGCGTTCGATTGCACGATAGACGTAATCGATCATGTCGAGCGCGCGCCGAGCCGAACCGCCTTCGTTCGCATACTTGCGATCGACGTAAACGGAAAAAAACTCAGCCGTCAGTCCGCCCTGCTTCATGCGCGCGAGATCGGTGTGGTACTTGCCGGCCGACGACACTCCGATGTCGTAATTGTCGTCAGTCATGAACGACAAGATGTCGTTGTGCGTATCAACCACGATTGCACTGCGATGAATCGCGCGCGCGCGCCGCCACAGCGCAGCATCACTCGGCGAAAGCTTCGGCGACTCTGTTTGTGCCGGTTTCGCTTGAGGCGATGGCGCGGTGGTTTGCGCCCCTGCCGGCATTGAACAGAGAACGAGCAGGGAAATCAGTGCGACTGCGAATGGTCTTTTCATGGCGTAAAGATTTATCACAAAGAGTAACGAAGTCAGAACCGCCTGCGGTAGCGGGCGGTTGATCCCTGGGACTTGTCGCCTGGGCAAGAAAGCGCGCCCTGCGGCTTGCCGCCCGATGTGCGGAAAGGCTCTGCCTTTCCGGCGCGACTGCTTTTCACAGTTTGCACCGGGGCGAGGCTGAGCCTCGCCCCGGTGATTGAATAAATAGGGGGCGCCCCGGAAGGCCAAAGGCCTTCCGCACATCAGGCGCCCCAGCCGCAAGCGCATCTGTGGCGAGCCACATTGAAGCAGTTGCTTTCGCATCAGATGATTTAAGTTAGAATCATGAGTATGTCCATCCTGATTGCCGAAGACAACGTGGCCCAACGCGCTTACCTGCGCGAGATACTCGAGCGCGACTTCCCTTCGCATAGTCCGGTGATCGAGGCGGGTGACGGCGAAGAGACGGTGAAGCTGGCGCTTGCGCAGAAGCCACAGGTCTGCATCCTCGACATTCAGATGCCGAAGCTTTCCGGTGTGAAAGCGGCGCGCGCGATCTGGCGCGACTATCCCGAAGCGCGCATTATTTTTTGGACGCAGTTTCCGCACGAGATCTACATCAACGAAATTCGCAAGATCGTTAAGTCGGTCGATCCGCCGCCGGCCTACGGTTTCATTCATAAGAACAATCCCGAATCGCGCTTCCTGCGTTTTGTGGCGGCGGTTTTGGAAGACGGCGCCGACATGATCGATCCCGCGTTCAAGGACTCGTTCAAACGGCCTTTGCTCACTGAGTTCGAAGCCGAGGCGCTTTACTATCTCGCGCTCGGACTGTCGAACTGGGCCATCGCGCGCAAATGCAGTTTGAGCCTGCGCGGAGTTGAAAGCCGTCTGGCCACGCTCTACGAAAAACTTTTTATCTCAATTTCCGAAGGCACTGACTACGAAGCTTACGAGAAGCTCGCCTACAACGTGCGCACTCGTGCGTTCTTTGAAGCGCTGCGTCGCGGACTGCTGAACAGCGACGAACTGGAAAAGGCGGCGGTGGAGCTCGAGGGTTGGATTGACCGTGATCGGAAGAAATTTTCAGAAGAGCAGAAGCGAGAAGAAGCGAAGACGCGGCGAAAGTGACAGAAGTGCAAAAAAGGAAATGAGTCTTCTCATTCTCACCCGGCTTCAGCCGGGTGAACAGTCGGAAATTACCTATTGAACCGTTTCAACGGTTTCCCAAAAACATGTTTCAAAGGAGAGCGTTCCAGGAGTGAAACCGTTGAAACGGTTAGGAAAAAAGAATGGCAGCAACTTCACCTGGCTGAAGCCAGGTGAGAATGAAAGTCGATACGCTGCTCACCATCTGCTATTGGCGTTTCTCCTGCTCACTGCGTACTGCTTACTGCCCACTGCCGCCGGGCCCTCCCTAGCGACCACCCCACGCGGGCTGCCCGCGCGGGGACCCCGGTTGGTCGGGCTACTGGCCCGCACGCTCTCACAAAATCAGCCGCCCGCCACTCAACCTCAACCCAGTCCAACGCCTTCGCCCACGCCGACACCTTCTCCCTCGCCGACGCCGCCGCCCAATTTGCATCAGTGGGGTGCGCTGACTTCGTTTCACGGATTGCCTTCGGATCGAGCGCGGGCGATTGCGCAGGAAAAGTCGGGCGTCACCTGGTTTGCGACCGATGGCGGACTGGCGATGTTCAATGGCCGCCGAACGCATGCGGTAATTGCGGAGGACCTGCCGAAGGGCCGAGTGCTGGCGCTGAAGATTGATGAGTCCGGAGCGATTTGGATTGGCACCGACACAGGAGCGGCCTGGATGGCGAATGGAAAGATCCACCCGATTAAAGAAACGTCGGGCAAAGCGATCACGACCATCGTCAAGCGCGACGGCGACCGCGTCTTGATGGCCAGCGAGAATGGCCAGATTTTTGACTGCCGTGCACAGATTGGTGCGGTGAGCGAGATGCGGGCCGGCGAGGGAGTACCGCAAATCAGTTTTAGCGTGCAGGCAATTCCTAATGAACCACTCCAAAGTGCGGACAAAGATCAGCCCGGGGCACTTAAGATCACCAGCCTCGCGATGGTTGGCGACAAGCTGTACGCGGGCACGCACAGTCGCGGTGTGCTGGTGATCGAAAATGGTGACGTAAAGGAATTGGTGAGCAGGCCGCGGAGCTTTTTCATCAACGCGCTTGAAACGGACGCGAGAGGACGATTGTGGGCCGGCGCGCGTGGAGGTAAGGAAGAAAGCGCGATCTTCGATCAAAGCGATCCGCTCAAGCCGGTGCGGGCAAATGCTCCGACTGGACCCGTTACGGCAATCGCGCGCGGCGCCGGCGAGGACATCTGGGTAGCGACTGACGGCCGCGGCGCATTCCATCTGCGCGACGGCAAACTCATCGAACGGTTTACGTTTGTCGGCACGGGGGGCGCGCTGCGTTCGGATCACATTTACGGAGTGTTCGTGGATCAAGAGGACGTGGTCTGGTTCGCCACCGACAAAGGGGTCTGCCGTTATGATCCAAACGCCGCACGGACGGAAGCCATCGCCAACGATGCAAATGCGAATTACGTCCGCACGCTTTGGCGCACGTCAAAGGGGGCTTTGCTCGCCGGAACGAACGCCGGACTGTTCGTGCACGATGCGACGGAAAGCGTTTGGTCCCCGATTGCCGATGTGGGCCGACGAATTGTTTACGCCATCAACGAAGACAACTCTGGACGTGTCTTGGTTGCCACGTCCAGCGGGCTACTTGCTTCCTCGAATCGCAACGAACTCGCGCTTGCGCGCGTGTCACCGTCGAGTAACAACCTGCCTGAGGGTGACAGTGTGCGGGCGATCGCGAACGTTGACGGCACGACCTACGTTGCCACGTACGGCTACGGCGTCGAAAAGCTGACGGGCTCAACCCGAACTTTCGTGTGGCCGGCACCTTCGGCTGATAGTCGTCTGCGCGAAGTGACGGCGCTCGGTCGCGACCCGACTGGCCGGCTCGTGATTGGAACAGCCACCGCTGGAGTTTTCTTCTGGGACGGTAAAGACGGTCGCGCCGAAACAGCGCTCGAAAAACTGAAGGGCGACGCAGTTTGGTCGGTGCTGGCGGACAGTGATGGGCTGTGGCTGGCGAGCGCGCGTGGGCTTTACTTCTTCAAATCAGGAGAGCTGCGCGAGCTGGCGCCCGGAGTACACGCCCGCGCTCTCTTTCCGAGTGCGGACAATTCCCGAGCCGGACAAGTTTGGTGCGCGACAGTCGGCAACGGACTCTTGCGCGTCTCGCTGGATGATCAATTCGGCGCCGTGGTTTCGCGTTTCGACATCGAGCAGGGACTTGCGTCGCAGCGTGTATTCGGCGTGGTCAGTGCCCGCAGCCAAGATGGCAGCGAACAGGTGATCGCGGCGACGAATCGGGGCGTAGTGCGCTATCAACCCAGTCGCGGCACACCAACCGTTCTGCCTTCACGGGTCATTGGCCAGCGGATTCATCAGCAGAACGAACTCGCGGCCGGGTTGCATCTCGATTACCCGCAGAACAGCCTGCTGCTCGATGTCACTGCGATCAGCAGCCGAACTTTTCCCGAGCAGTTTCAGTACGCGTTCGCCTTGTACGACAAAACGGGAAAGATTATCCGCCAGAAGCTTTCGCACGATTCGCAGTTTCCGATGGAGCAGCTGAGCCCGGGCAAATACAAAGTCATCGCGCGCGCATTTACCAAAGACCTGACGCCGGCCGTTCCGCTGTCTTTTGAATTTACCGTAGCACGCGCGCCGTTCCCCTGGACCTCGACGGCGCTCGGCGTTCTCTTGCTGCTGGCGTTGATTGCGCTGGTGTGGGGTTACGCGCAGAACCGGCGCATTCATCGGACGAGTGCGGAACTCGCGGGAGCCAATCGAGAGCTGGCAGACGCGCGTCTGCGACTCGCGAACGAGACGGAAGCGGAGCGGCGGCGCATCGCGCGCGATCTGCACGATCAGACGCTGGCGGATCTAAGACATCTCGCGTTGCTCGTGGATCAGATACCGTTGAACGCAGCGACCGCGCGCCCGAATCGAGCGCCCTCAGCTCCAAACGCTTTGCGCGCAGAGATCGAATCGATTTCACACGAGGTAAGGCGCATTTGCGAAGACCTGAGTCCATCGGCGCTCGAAAATGTCGGGCTGTCGGCGGCGTTGCAGTTCGCGCTCGCGCATGCAGTTGAGCAAGCTGCCCCTGAATCTAAGTTTGAATACGATTTTGTCTGTGATGACGCGATTGAAGAAAAACTTCAGTTGTCGCAGAGCACCCAGATTCAGATCTATCGAATCGCGCAGGAAGCGTTGAGCAACATCTGTCGCCACGCCAACGCAAAGCGAGTGAAGATGAGCGCGGCCATCTCTCCCGGCAATCAGTTCGAGTTGCAAATTGAAGATGACGGACGCGGCTATGATGAAGCCGACGCGCGCAAGAATTCCGGTCGGGGCGTCGCCAACATTCGCACGCGCGCCAGCATGATTCACGCCCATGCATCCTGGGCAAAGCGCAACGGCGGCGGAACCGTGTTCTCTCTGCGGAAGAATGAAGCTTCGTGAGGCGCGAATGACATCTCTTTGGCTCCGTCAGGAGCCGAATGTCTATAGCTCGCAACTCAACACGAGCACATAGCTCCTTGTAGGAGCGAAATAAGCGCGCCTACATTGAGCTCCTAAAGGAGCTACGACTTGATTATTTGGTCGTGTGCTATAAACATCTCGCTCCTGAGGAGCGAAGATGTCAGGTACTAACCGCATTCAACTGAATTCCGGAGTTCAAACAGCGCTTACCGACAACCAACCCGTCGTGGCGCTGGAGTCCACAGTTATCGCCCACGGTTTGCCGCGGCCGCAGAATCTTAAGTCCGCAGTTCGTCTGGAAGAGATTGTGCGGTCGGAAGATTCGACTCCAGCAACGATTGCCGTAATTAACGGAAAGCTGTGCGTCGGATTAGACACCGCGCAACGCGAACTGATCGCCAACAAAAATGACATTAAGAAAGTGAGCACGCGCGATTTGCCCATCGCCGTAGCGCGCCGCTGGAATGGTGCGACGACCGTCGCTTCGACGATGTGGATTGCACATCGCGCCGGCATTCGAGTCTTTGCAACCGGCGGCATCGGCGGTGTCCATCGGCGATCGTTGCCGGACGTGTCCGCGGATCTGCCGGAACTGGCGCGCACGCCGATGATTGTCGTGTGTTCGGGCGCGAAGATTGTTTTGGATTTGCCGGCGACGCGCGAATGGCTCGAAACAAACAGCGTCACAGTCGTCGGTTACGAGTGCGATGAAATGCCGGCCTTCTATTCGCGTCGCAGTGGCTTGCCGGCTGATGTCCGCTGCGATTCGCCAAAGGAAGTGGTCGAGATTTTTAACGCGCAGCGTGAACTGGGAATGGAATCAGCGTTGCTCGTGACGGTGCCGGTTCCCGCCGGAACGGAAGTAGACGCTGATCTTTTGCAGCGCGTGCTCGACGATTCTTTAGCCGAAGCCGAACGTCAGAGGATCGCCGGCCGCGATCTCACACCTTTCCTGCTCGCTCGCATGGCCGAGGAAAGCGCGGGCGCGACCTTGCGAGCGAACATCGCTTTGCTGGAAAACAACGCACGCGTCGCGGCCCAAATCGCGCGCTTGCTTTAACGGTACGCGCGTGTCCCGCGCGCTGCACGCCTGAACGTGCGTTCCGATTCTGCTTACGGATGGCCTTGCGCCAGTTGCTTGAGAAATCGCTTCGCGACTTTCCCCGCCACCGTCCCGCCGAGCGAACTTACTTTCCCGCCCGCGACCACCGTCTGGGTCCTGGTGTCCACCGCTGAATAGACGTACTTCGTCAGCACGTCATGACGCAGCTCGAGAATGATGTCGGCGTCCGCTTCGTTCCGCGTAAGCAATAGACCCAACTGATTAAATTCGGCGCGCTTCATGAGTTTGTCTTCCACTACCGCGGCGCGCACCAGCAGCGCTTCCGAGCGGACGAATATCTTTCTCTGTGTCGGCGCGGCGCGTTCCGTTGAAGTCTTTCGTAACGCTACGTCCTGGGCCTGGCCGTTGGCGGCCGCATGAAAACCGGCAGTAACCAGCAGCAAGACGGCTGCCAGTAAACTCATTCTTGCCCGAATCGAAGTCGATGTACTCATTCCTGCACCTCGTCAATACAATTTTTCGAATGACGTTCCAAATTTCTTTCTCGCGCTAACAACCCCGAGCGAACAGCCGCGCATCTCAGCGACAATCCGTTGCGACTCTCCAGGCTCGTGATTGAGCAAGTCCGAACGCCTCCTCAGGTTCGATTATTTTTAAGTGCAAGCTAAATGCCGGAACAGAAATATCCGGTTGAAGGTCTAACTCTGCATTAAGACCATGAGCTTCTCCCCAGGTCAACACCGTTCGATTGCATCGAGCGGTCGAGCGTTGAAAGGAGCCTAGCTGTGCCAAAGCCGATTTATTCTTTCGATCGGATAAATATTCCTGCGCCCTGTGATGCCGATTGGGATTCGATGACTGGTAACGATCGAGTACGGTTCTGCGAGCACTGCAAACTCGACGTCACCAATCTTTCTGCTTTGACCCGACCGGAAGCGATGCGTCTGGTTGAGCGTTCCAACGGACGTCTGTGCGTACGTTTTGTAACGCGCGCGAACGGGCGTCTGCTGACGAAGCAGCTTCCGCGCAAGGTGCATCAGATCGCACGGCGCGCTTCGCGTATCGCGGCCGGAGCTTTCAGTGCCACGCTCAGCTTGTCCAGTGCCGCCACGCAAGCGCAGCCGGGAAACGGTTTCGAGAGTCGGCGCCAAACACCCGTGGCAACGGCCGTCGCTTCACCGATCGCGCCTGAAGCCGCCCTTACCGGCACGGTCACGGATCCAAACGGAGCAGTCGTCATGGGAGCTAGTGTGATTCTCTCCAGGAAAGGAACCGGCGCAGCGTTCGTTTGCGTGACCGGCGAGGACGGTTCGTACAGTTTCTCGCTGCTCGAACCTGGGCCTTACACGTTGAATGTTGACGCGGCAAGTTTTGCTCGCACCGAGTTTGAGTTTGAGTTGGCCGCTTCAACGAAGACGATGGACGTTACGGTCCAGGTTCCGGAACTGATTGAAGAAGTGCAGATTCTGAACACGACAGAAACCGTCGTGCTGGGAGGAATCCGCATAAGCCAACCGGAAAATCTTCTAATTAAAGCTGCCTTCAATGATGATGTGGCGGCACTTGTCGAACTAATTCCAGGCACCCTCGACATTAACGCCTCTGACATGGCGACAGGCACCAGTGCACTGGCGTACGCAATCGCGAATGGCAACCTCAATATGGTGCACATTCTGATTTCGGCGGGTGCCAGTCCTAATAGCGTGAACCAGGAAGGCGAAACGCCGCTGATGCATTTGCCAAGTGCGGCGCCGGTTGAGTTCGTCCACAAGCTGATCGAACTGGGCTTCGATGTTAGAGCTCGCGACAATTCAGGCCGTACTGTGCTCATGAATCTGGCCCGCTCCAGTAATCTCGCGGTCGTGAAGGAATTGATTGCCGCCGGCGCGAAAATCGACGAGCGAGACAACAACGGTCTTACCGTATTGATGAGCGCGGCGGAAAATCAGGACGCTGACGTTCTGAGGTACTTCGTGAAAAGCGGCGCGGCGCTCAATCGAGAGAAGGATGACGGCGCGTCGGCGTTGTTGATTGCGGCGCGCGAAGGCCGGGGAGAGAACCTACGGATCCTGATCGATGCAGGCGCGGCGGTGGATTTGGGCCAGAGCGATCTGAATTCAGCATTGGTCCTTACTGCCCGCCACGGCGATGCGAGCACGCTCAAGTTCCTGCTCAATCTTGGAGCAAAGGCAAATGCAAAAGATGACGATACAACTGTGTTGATGTTTGCCGCTGAAGGCGGCACGCCAGAAATGGTCAAGGTATTGATTGAGGCAGGCGCTGACGTGGACGCCGTGGATAACAACGGTTGGACCGCGCTGATGCACGCGAACGAGGCTGCGATTGTGCAGGCGTTACTGAATGCCGGCGCGAACATGGCCATCAAGAATAATGACGGAGATACGGTCCTTGCGATGGCGAGTAGATATAAACAGGACGAAGTTGTTCAACTTTTGAAGGCTCGCGGCGCGCCGGAGTGAGGCTCGCCAAGTGTCGGAAGCCCGCGTTTTTGGCCCCGTGAGCCTGTCCATTGTCCTCACCAACAATCGGGCTTCCGACACTCTCCCTGGATCTTTCAAAACGGGCGCCAGGCGGCAAACTCGTTCGGGTTGAATTGGCCGGATGTGTTAAGCTCTGCCCCTCGTTCCAACCCAATTCATAGTTAGTTCAGGAGAGAAATAATGGCTGACGACAACACCTGTAAGAACCCGCCCTGTTCGTGTCCACGGACCGAGGATACCAAGTATTGCAGTGCGTCTTGTGAAGGTACCGGCGACACAATCGAACTCGATTGCGATTGCGGGCACGAAACTTGTGGCGGAAATTTCTAGGATTCTTTCTCCCTCTCCCTTTGGGAGAGGGAGCCGAACCCCGCCCACTACCGCGGGCGCCGCGCGATCATGATCGCGAGGTGCTCGGCCATTGCCGGATCCAGAGCGCGAAGTTTCTGTTGCTGCTCCTGCGCCTTTTTTGTATCTCCGACCATCAGGTAGGTAAGCGAATAGTTGAAGTAGAACGAAGGGTCTCGCGGCGCAAGGCCGATCGCCTTTTCGTGAAACGGGACTGCTTCGCGCGGGCGTCCGGATTTTGAAAGCGACACAGCCAGACTGTCGTAGCCCAGCGCGAAGTCGGGAAAATCTCGAATCAGAATCCGGTAAATGAATTCCGCATACTTGAACTGCCGCAGGCGATCATAGGTCACGCCTACGTTGTAGCGCGCCTTCAAATACTTCTGATCGAGCGCTACGGCTTTCTGAAAGGCTTCGAGGGCCGGCCGGTATTGTTTCAGCTCTCCCAAAGCCTCGCCCAAATTGTTAGAGGCTTCCGCGGACGCAGGGTCAAGTGCAACCGACTTTCGATAAGCCGTCGCGGCTTCCTGAAACCGGCCCGTCATCATGTAAACGTTTCCGCCGGCGAGATGAGCCGCCGCAGCGATGCGCGGTGAACTCGCCGCCACGACCGTGATCGTCTGATACGCTTTGATCGCGTCGTCAAAGCGGCCTTGCTGTTGAGCAACCTGCGCCACACGCGTCAGCCGTTGAGCTTCTCTCACCGGGTCCGCGGTTGATTGGGCTAGAGTGGAACCGGCGCACAGAGCAAGCAATCCGGCCAAGACTAAAGATTTTTGCAGGAACTTCATTTGGATCTGAGCGGATCTGACCGCGAAAAAACACCCTCTCTTAACTAGAAAAGAGATAATTTGCGGAAAATCTGGGAATCTTTTCCCGATTGGTAGTGTTAGTATACCGGTAATCTTTCAGTTCAAAATCAGTCGCGTCAACAAGGAGGCGCCCCGAATGACGAGAATTTTTCTCTTGCTCCTGATTGCAGCGATTTGCGCACCGTGCGCGCTCGCGCAGGATAAAGACTACTCATTTTATGAGTTCTACATAGGCTATGCACATCAGCGCTCAAACAACAACGCCAACCACTTCGACCGCGGCGGCCGCGCGACTTTCAATAGCGCGCCCGTTAATTTTGCGAGCGAACGCGTCGGCTACGACGGCTTCACCGCTGAGTTCAATCAGAACGTGCATCGCAACGTCGGCATCGTGACCAGCTTCACCGCCGGTTTTGACGACACGGGTTACGTAGATCGGAACAGTGGCCGCGTCTTTAATGCGAGCGTGCAGCGCTACGATGTGATGATCGGGCCGCGCTTCAATGCGCGAAACCGCGTCGCCACACCGTTTGCGCACGCGTTGTTCGGCATTACGCACATCCGCGGGAAGTTCGACGATCGTCTGTCACCACACAAGAAGGCTGATACGGCATTCGCGATGGCGTTCGGCGGCGGCGTGGACATCCACGCTGGCGATCACGTCGACATCCGGCCGATCATGGTCGATTGGGTGCCGACGTTCTTTGACGGCAAGCGGCAGGATAACTTCCGCGTCGGCGCGGGCGTTAAAATTCGGTAAGCTCGTTTAGTCAGTGACGAAGTCAGAACCGCCTGCGGTAGCGGGCGGTTGTAGATTTGGGCAAAGTTCAACCACCTGCATCCTGCACCCCACGCGGGATGCCCGCGTGGGGACCCCGCGCCGCAGGTGGTTCTGGCAACGCCAGAAACTTTGCCGCTAACTTCGGACCGACGCCTTCGTCTTCATGCTTGAAAAAGACGAAGGCGTCTTTCCATTTCTGCTCCTGTACACGCTCCATCCAATCCGATAACTCCTGGTCTGAATACGCAGTCTTGCGCAGACGCAAATAACCCCAGTCCGCCGTGTTTGTGATTGACGTGAGCGGCTTCTCGTCCGTGTCCGACACGACGAGCGCAAAATTCCTCTGCCTCAAAAGGTCGAGTATTTCGTCGTCGAGCCAGGATTCATTACGAAACTCGAACGCGGCGCGCGTCTGTTCCGGCAGGCACTCAAGAAACTCGCGCAACCGTTCCAGATCCTTTTTGGAATTCGGCGGTAGCTGAAACAGCACGACGCCTAATCTTTCACGCAGCAGTGACGCCGTCTCGATCAGAAACTTCGTTTCCTCAGCGCAGTTCTTCAGCCGCTTAATGTGGGTGATGCGCTGCGTGGCTTTGATCGAGAAGCGAAAAGTCTCGGGAACCTGATCCCTCCAATTCTCAACCATGCCGGGCTGCGGCAGCCGATAGAAGGTGTTGTTGATCTCAACAGCGGGCAGCCGGCGCGAGTAGTACGCAAGCATTTCTTTCGCCGGCAAATCTTCGGGATAGAAATTGCCCTTCCATTCTTTGTAGCTGTAGCCGCTGGTGCCGACGTAGAGTTTCATCATGAAAGTAATCTGGCGATCAGAAATGCCGCGCCGGCGGCAACGCTCCCAATGAACGCCGTTTGCAACGCGCTTCGGAGTGGCCGGGTGCCGGTGTAACGACCCTTGATGAAGCCGAAGACAAGCAGCGCCACCAGGGTCAGCGTCACAGAAAATAACAGCGCAGTGGTCACAGTGATGTTCTCGAAAAGAGACGCAACGACGTAAGGAGACAGCGGAATCAACCCACCGACTGCATATGCGCCTCCGATCGTCAACGCACTTGCCAATGCGCGTTTCGGATCAGGCTTTTCCAGACCCAGCTCGAAACGCATCATGAAATCGACCCACTTCTTCGGATTTTTCGAGAGCGCCTCAACGATTGGTGCGCTGTCTTTCGCACTCAAGCCGTAGGATTTGAATACCTGCGCGACTTCGCGCATCTCTTCGTCGGGTATCTCTACAACTTCGCGCTTCTCGCGCTCGCGTTCTTTTGCGTAATGCTCGGCATCGCTCTTCGCCGCGAGATATCCGCCGAGGCCCATTGCGATCGTGCCGGCGGCAATCTCAGCAAAGCCTGCCGTCACAATGATGTCCGCAGAATCAATTGCGCCGGTCAATCCTGCGGCCAGCGCGAACGGCACGGTTAAGCCATCGGCCATTCCGATCACAGTGTCGCGAACAGTTTGCCCGGCCGTGAAGTGTCTTTCGGTGTGTGGCGTCTGCGGCATTGCGGCGGTTGTGCTTAACGCGCGATCAAAAACTCATTTTCCATTTTCCAATTGCCATTTGTCATCGGGCCATTCGCACGAATGGGGTTGTCTGTTGTGCGCAAATCAATGACAAATGAAAGATGTCAAATGACAAATGGAAAATGCTCTTAAAACTTTCCTGTAAGTATCAAAACACCGATGATGACAAATGCCGCGCCCGCCACGCGCTTAATCCAATCGAGCGGCAAGTAATGACCGAGCGCCGTACCGACCAGAATGCCCACCGCCGAGACCGCTGCCAACGCCAAAGACGCGCCGAGGAAAACTTCCCACGGCCGTTTCTTGTCCGCCGCCATGGTCATCGCGGCGAGTTGCGTCTTGTCTCCCATCTCTGCCAGGAAAATAATGCCGAAGGTTGTGATCATCACGCGCCAGTCCATGTGAACTCCTTCCAGATGTGGCACGGGCGTCCCGCCCGTGACTCACGCGCAAGATGCGCGTGCCACCCGATCGTCCAAACATTGATCGCGGCAAATCATGTAAGGCACAATCGCATCTGTCAATCACTCGCGCCGTCCAGTCTTTAACATCGCCGGGCCATGGTCGAAGCAGCCAAAGAATTTCGCGGGACTGAACGCTTCAGTCTGCGCCGCAAACTCGGGGCGGGCGGGATGGGCGTCGTCTACGAAGCAATCGATCGGCTGACAAATAAACCGGTGGCGCTGAAGACTCTAAATCGCGCCGAACCGGAGCACATCTATCGCCTGAAGCGCGAGTTCCGCGAACTCGCGGACGTTTCACATCCGAACCTGGCCGCGCTTTACGAGTTGATGTCGTCGGGGCGTCACTGGTTTTTCACGATGGAACTCGTCCAGGGCGTCCAGTTTATCGAGTACATCCGACGTCAAGGCGAAGGCGAAACAAGCGAAGGACCTTCCACGCTTCGACGCGCTGGCGAGCCGGCGATCCTGGAAGCCAATACCGTCGAGTTCGACAGCGCTAATGTTTTGTTTCAATCGGGCGAAATGTCGGTCTCCTC